>DATLDH010000074.1:0-26080 GCA_035526015.1 Acidimicrobiales bacterium | reverse complement strand
TGCTGATCTCGGTCCAGGTCCCGCCGTTGTCGTCGCTGCGGTAGACGCCCCAATGGTGCTGCATGAACAGCGTCTCGGGGTTGGTGGGATCACGGTCGAACTTGTGCACGCACTGGCCGAACTCCGGGAACTGCTGGTCCTCGGGCATGAACACCGCCTTGATGCCGGCGTTGGCGGCCTCCCACGTGGCCCCGCCATCGGACGTGCGGTAGTGGCCGGCGGCGGAGATGGCGATGTTGATCGTGGAGGGGTCGCTCGGGTGGAGCGAGATCGTGTGGAGGCAGAGGCCGCCACCGCCAGGCTGCCACTCCGGCCGGTGGGGGTGGTCCCAGAGACCCTGGACCAGCGACCACGACTCGCCGGCGTCCTCTGATCGGAAGAGGGCCGCCGGCTCGACACCCGCATAGGTGACGTCGGGCTGGTCGTCGCCGGCCGGCACCAGCTGCCACACCCGCTCCAGGGAGGCCCCCAGGGCCTCGGGGAAGCCGATGTTCTGCTCGGGCGTCTCGGTCCAGGAGGCCCCGTCGTCGTCGGACCAGCTGACCGAGGGGCCCCAGTGGGCGCTGGTGGCGCCGACCAGGGTGCGGCCCCGCCGCTTGTCATAGGCCAGGGAGTAGACCTCCCGGCCCCGGATGTACGGACCCCCCACCTCGAAGCTCTGACGGTCGGATGAGCGCAGGATGAACGCGCCCTTGGTGGTGCCTACCAGCAGTCGGTGATCGCCCATCGGGTGATACTGCCACCCTGCCTAGAGCACGCGCGAGAGGAACGCCCTGGTGCGCTCGTGGGTCGGTCGTTCGATCACGTCGGCAGGCGGGCCCGACTCCACGACCACGCCGCCGTCGATGAACACCAGCTGGTGGCCCACCCGCCGGGCGAAGCCCATCTCGTGGGTCACGAGCACCATGGTCATGCCGTCGACGGCCAGCTGCTGCATGACGTCGAGGACCTCGCCCACCAGCTCGGGGTCGAGGGCCGAGGTGGGTTCGTCGAACAGCATGAGCGTGGGCTCCATGGCCAGGGCCCGGGCGATGGCGACGCGCTGCTGTTGACCGCCGCTCAGGCGCGACGGGTACTCCCCCGCCTTGTCGGCCAGCCCCACCCGCTCGAGCAGCTGCATGCCATGGGCCTCGGCCGCCTCCCGCCCTTGGCCGAGCACCTGGACCGGCGCCTCGGTCACGTTGCCGAGCGCGGTGAGATGGGGGAACAGGTTGAAGCGCTGGAACACCATGCCGATGCGTGATCGGCGCCTGGCCACCTCGGCTTCGCGCAGCTCGTAGAGGAGCTCGCCCTCCTGGCGGTAACCGACGAGCTCGCCGTCGACGAGGAGCCGACCGCCGTCGATCTTCTCCAGGTGGTTGATGCACCGCAGGAACGTCGACTTGCCCGAGCCGGAGGGGCCGATGATCACCATGACCTGGCCCCGCTCGACGGTGAGGTCGATGCCCTTGAGCACCTCGAGGCGGCCGAAGCTCTTGCGCACGGCCCGGGCCTCCACCATCGGCGGTGTGGTCTCGCCCTCACCCACGGCGGTGCCCCTTGGCGAAATGACGCTCGAGGAACCACTGCCCCATCGTTGCCAGGCTGGTGAGCCCGAGGTACCAGAGGCTGGCGTCGACGAGCAGCTCGAGGGTGCGCAGGTTGGTCGAGTAGATGTCGGACGCGCGCCGCAGCAGCTCGCCGTAGAGCACCACCGTGGCGAGCGACGACGTCTTGAGCATGGAGATGAACTCGTTACCGGTCGGCGGCACGATGACCCGCATCGCCTGCGGCAGGACGATCCGCCGCATCGTCAGCGTCGGTCCCATGCCGAGGGCGTGAGCGGCCTCGACCTGGCCGTCGTCCACCGAGAGGATGCCGGCCCGCACGATCTCGGCCATGTAGGCGCCCTCGTTCAGCCCGAGGCCGAGCAGGGCGGCCATGAACGAGGTCATGAACGACGTCATCGGTGTCGTGAACAGCACCACGTCGGTGAACGGCACGGCGATGGTGAGGTTGGCGAAGACGCCGGGCAGGTTGTACCAGAACAGCAGTTGCACCAGCACCGGCGTGCCGCGGAAGAACCACAGGTACGCGCCGCTGAACGTGCGGTTCACCGGGTTGGGCGACAGCCGCATCACCGCCAGCAGCACGCCGAGCACGATCCCGATCACCTGGGCGAGGACCGAGATGACGATGGTGTTGCGCAATCCGGTCAGCAGGCTGCGGTTGAACAGGAACTTCCGCACCGTCGCCAGGTCGACGAACTCCGAGTCGACGGCGGCGGCGATGAGCCACGCCAGCGCCACCACCAGCAGCGTGCCGCTGACCCATCGCCCCCAATGGCGGACCGGGACGGCCCGCAGCTGCTCGGCGTCGGCCAAGCGTTAGCCGCCGTTCACGGCTGCGGTCGTGAGCGCGCCACCCTTGGCGTTCCAGGCCTGGAGGGCGCGGTCGTAGGAGCCGCGGGCGATGGCCGCCTTCAGGGCGGCCTGCAGCGCGTCGCGCAGCTGGGTGTCGGACTTGCGGATCCCGATGCCGTACGGGCCGGCGTCGATCTGCTCACCGACGACCTCGAAGTCCTTGCCGCCGCCCGAGGTCTTGGCGTTGTAGGCCGCCACGGGGAAGTCGTTCATGTCGGCGACCGTGCGGCCGTTCTTGAGCTGCAGCAGCGCGTCGGTGTCCTTCTCGAAGGTGAGGACGGTGAGCTTGCCCTTGCCGTCGGTCTCGCACTTCTTGGCCTGGGTGGTGGCCAGCTCTTCCTGGGTCGTGCCCTTCTGGAGGCCGATGGTCTTGCCGCACAGGTCGTCGAGGCTCTCGATGCCCTCGGGGTTGCCTTCCCTCACCAGGATCGACGTGCCGGCGTTGAAGTAGTCGACGAAGTCGATCGTCTTCTGCCGCTCCTCGGTGTCGGAGAGCGCCGACATGATGACGTCGAAGCGCTTGGCGTTCAGGGCGGGGATGAGCCCGTCGAACGGCGAGTTCTGGAACTCACATTTGAAGTTCTCGTCGAACTCGGCGACGATCGCCGCGCACACGTCGGGATCGATCCCCTGCACCAGCTGGGTGCCCTCCTTGAAGAACTCGACGGGCGCGTAGGCCACGTCGGACCCGACCTTCAGCACCTTGGCCCTGGCGATGTCGGCCGGCAGCTTCTCGAGCAGGCCCGCGGTGGGGCCGGACGAGACCGCGGTGGTGCTGGTGCTGGGTGCCGGTGAGTCGTCGACGGCGGGCTCGTCGTCGTCGGAGCAGGCGCCGCCCAGCAGGGCGACGGCGGCCAGGAGGGCGAGGACGAGTCGGGATGGTGTGGTCGCACGCATACCCACGACGTTAGGCGCGGAGGTAGGTGGTCAGACGGCCCGACAGCCGAGCGTGCGTCCCGAGCCCGCCCCCCGGTTGTACACGGTGGCGCACACCTCGTGGCGTCCGGGACCGACCCCGACGACCGCCGCCCATCCACGATCGGAACCCCACGACGGGAACGCCACGGCGACGTCGGGGCGGCGCTCCCCGGTCTGCGGGGCGGCGACCGGAGCTCCGTCGAGATAGACGAACACGGTCGCCGGCCCCTGCTGATCGGGGTCCACTGCCCACCCCCGGACCACGGCCTGATCGCCGAACCGCGCGGCGCTGTCGAACGAGCCGCGGGGATCACCGTCCATGCGAACGGCCCGGCACCCGAGCTGGCGCGGCCGGCCCAGGCCGCGATTGCGGCCGACGACGCACACGCGGTGGGTACCTGCGGCCATCGGTGCGGCGATGGCGAAGCCGGTGGCGGCGCCCCAGCCCGGATGGGTGCGATCGACGTCGGGCCGACGACCGAGGGCGGGGGCGCTGACGACCTCGATGCCATCGATGGTGACGGCCACGTCGGCGGCGGGCTGATCGGGGTCGATCGCCCAACCGCGCGCCACGACCGCGCCGGGCCGGAGGTCGATCCCGTCGAGCACGCCGAACGGCGCGCCATCGAGCCGCAGTGCACCGGCCTCGCCCGCAACCGGCACGACGTGCATGCGGCGCGCACCGCCGGCCTCGGAGCCGACCGCGTCGCTGTCCCACGCGTGGAATGCGAGGACGAGGCGACCCCGGTCATCGGTGAACAACGACCCACCCCCGGTACCGGCCAGCACCGCGTCACCTGCCAGCGCGGGGCCGTCCTCGGCGCGGGCGCAAGGCCCCGACGGTCTGGTGCACACGGCGTAGCCGGTGGCGTAGTCCGGCCCCTGCCAGAGGCCGGCCGAATAGGTCAGCAGATACCGGCCCCTCCATCGCGCCATCGAGGGGTTCTCGACGAGGGGCCGCTCCCAGTCGCGCTCGCGCGTCAGCAGGCGGGCGGCGTCACCGACCAGGGAGAGGCCGTCCCCTGACAGGCGCGACGACCACAGTGCGGCCTCGTTGTCCTCGGGACGACCCTGGCTCTTCCACAGGAGCCACGCCGAGCCGTCGGCGTCGATGAACGGCTCGGGGTCGATCGAGCCCTGCGTCTCGGCCTGGCACACCACGGGCCCAGCTGAGTCGTCGTGGTACGGCCCCGCCGCGCTGTCGGCCGAGGCCACGCTGACGCAGTGGGTGCCGTCGGCGCGGCGGGGCACGGCGTAGTAGAGCCGCCACCGCCCGCCGACGAGTGCGACGCCGGGGGCCCACACGTCACGGTCCTCGGCCCAGGCCGCCACACCGTCCAGGGCGGGCGGCAGTGCCGTCCACGTGACGAGGTCGTCGGAGGCCAGGACGGGGACGCGGGGGCCGGTGCCGAAGGCGAGGAACCGGGTGCCGTCACGGACGACGGTGGGATCGGGGAAGTCACCGCGCCAGGCGGGGGTCGTCTCGGCCGCGGACTGCACCGGCGAGGCGATGATGATGCAGAGGAGCGCCACCGCCGCGGCGCAGGCCCGGAACGGGTCCGGGCCGAGGATCAGTTGGCTGAGCGGCGAAGCGCCAGCGCCGGCTCCCGCGAGGCCATCGGTGAGGGGAGGAAACGCAGCTTCATCTCCCGCTCGGCGGCGGCGTTGCGCATCCGCACCAGCAGGGCGACGTAGCCGGCGAAGACCAGGTCGAGCACGAGGTGCAGCCCGAGCATGACCCGCAGCGAGGGGATCAGGCCCAGGAGCAGCGAGCCGGCCATGGCGGCCAGGAGGGCCTGGAAGACGTCACGGCGGCGCTTGCGGGCCAGGGAGTCACGCCGGGGGCGGGCGGCGGCCACCGGGGCGGCGACGCCGGCGGCGGGCCGCACGAAGCGCTCGGGCCCGCCCAGGGTCAGTGACGCCATCGGGCCGAGCCGGTTGGCCGGGGCGACGGTGGTGGGACCGGTGCGCTCGAGGACGTGCAGCTGGCGGCGGAAGCTCCCGATGGAGTCGGCAGGCCGCCCCTCGGCCCGTGCCCGGAGCACAGGGGGGATCAGTACAGCGGCCCAGATTCCGGCGAGGAAAAGCAGCACCACGATGGTCAAGCTCCTCGACCTACCTTTGCGTAACAGGGGACCGTAGCGAAGCCACGATCCCGACGGGTGGATGGTGTCGAGTCCCGAACTGTCTACTTCGACAGCTCCAAGGACGCCACCTTGCGCTAACTCAAGTTAGCAGAACCCCGAGCAGCCCCTCACCACGAAGGGTGCAAAACCCCCAAATGGCGGGCCCTAGAAGTCGGTGCTGCCGTCGCCCGCTGCCCTGCGCCACTGGCCGGAGCGGCCACCGGTCTTCTCCCAGAGGCAGAGCTCGCCGATGCGCATGGCGCGGTCGGTCGACTTGCACATGTCGTAGATCGTGAGGGCGGCGACGGCGCAGGCCGTCATGGCCTCCATCTCGACCCCGGTGCGGTCGACGGTCTCGACCTGGCCCTCGACCTCGACGTAGTCGTCGCCGATGTTGAAGTTGACGTACACCGACCCGATCGTGAGCTGGTGGCACAGGGGGATGAGGTCGGGCGTGCGCTTGGCCGCCTGGATCCCCGCCACCCGGGCCACGGCCAGCACGTCGCCCTTGGTCACGGCGTTGCTGGCGACCATGGCCGTCGTCTCGGGCTCCATGTACACCTTGCAGCGGGCGAGGGCCCGGCGGTGGGTCTGCTCCTTGGGCGTGACGTCGACCATGCGGGCCCGGCCCAGCGGATCGAGATGCGTGAACCCACGGTCGGCCATGACCGCCAGTCTAGTTGCGGCCCTTATCCCCCGATCTGGCTCATCGTGCGGGGCGGGCGGGTGAAGCCGATCTGGCCGATGGAGTGGCCGGCCCACTTGGTGCCGACGGCGGCCGCGATGGCGGCGGCCAGGTCGTCGTCGGTGCCGTGGCGCAACGCGGGCTTGAGGTCATGCTCGTCGTTGGCGAACAGGCACGTGCGGAACGCCCCCTCGGCGGTGATGCGCACGCGGTCGCAGCTGCCGCAGAACGGCTTTGTGACACTCGGGATGACGCCGATGTCGCCGGTGCCGTCGAGGAACCGGTAGCGCTGGGCCGGCTCCGGGCCGTGGGCGACCTCCTCGAGCGGGAACACGGCACCGATGGCGGCGATCACGTCGTCGGAGGCGACCACGCTGTCGGCCGACCACCCGCCGTCGGCGTCGAGGGGCATGAACTCGATGAACCGTACGCCCACGCCCTTCTCGCGGCCGAAAGCGGCGAAGTCGACGGCCTCGTCGTCGTTCACGCCCCTGATGAGCACGACGTTGAGCTTCACCGGCGAGAACCCGGCGGCCAGCGCCGCGTCGATGCCCTCCAGCACCCGGCCCAGCTCGTCACGGCGGGTCATGGCCAGGAAGCGCTCGCGGCGCAGCGAGTCGAGCGAGATGTTCAGGCGGTTGAGCCCGGCGGCGCGCAGCCCCGCGGCGTGCTTGGCCAACGTCACCCCGTTGGTGGTGAGGGCGAGGTCGGCGCCGAGCGTCGCCAGCGACGCGATCAGCTCCTCCAGGCCGTGCCGCACCGTGGGCTCGCCGCCGGTGAGGCGGATGCCGGTGAAACCGAACCGCTCGACACACACGCGAGCCACCCGCTCGATCTCGTCGAACCCGAGCAGCTCGTCGCGGTCGAGCCAGTCCATGCCCTGCTCGGGCATGCAGTAGGTGCAGCGCAGGTTGCAGCGGTCGGTCACCGAGATCCGCAGGTCGCGGACCACGCGACCGAAGGGATCGGTGAGCGACGGCGGAACGCCGTCGCCCATGTCGCTGCTCATCGCCTAACGGTACGACAGCAGCAGCACGTCCACGTCGGCGCCGGCCTCGACGCCGTCGCCGTCGGGAATCATGGCCAGGGCGTTGGCCTCGGCCATGGCCTTGAGCTGATGAGACCCCTGGGGGCCGGCCGAGCGGACGTGGAAACGGCCGTCGTCGCGGTAGCCGGCGACGACCCGCATCAGGTGCAGGCGGCCGTCGGCGGTGCGCGTCAGCGCCTCGTCGGCGATGGCGCGCACGGGCTTCCGGTGCACGAACTCGTGGCCCATGATCTGGCGCAACCCGGGGAACACGAACAGCTCGAAGCTGACGAGGGCGGACACGGGGTTGCCGGGGAGTCCGAAGACGGGCTTGCCGCTGACCACGCCGAAGGCGAGGGGCTTGGCCGGGCGGATGGCGACCTGCAACGACCGGCCCGTGCCCGCGCCCAGCTTCTCCAGCACACCCTTCACGTGGTCGTGGTCCCCGACGCTGACCCCGCCGCTGGTGAGGATGACGTCGCAGGTGCCGACCGCCGCCTTGACCGCCTCGGTGACGGCCGCCTCGTCGTCGCCGACCAGCCCGAGGTCGATGGCGGTGAGGCCGTACTGGCGCACGAGGGCCAGGAGGGCATGGCGGTTGCTGTCGTGGATCTGGCCGGGCTCGAGCTGGGTGTCACCGTCGACCAGCTCACGGCCGGTCGACAGGACGCCGACGGTCGGCCGGGGGTACACCGGCACCTCGGTCATCCCGATCGATGCGAGCACGCCCAGATGCGCCGGCGTCAGCTCGGTGCCGGCCGGGAAGACCATCTCCCCGTTCTTGAGGTCGCCGCCGGCCGGGCGCACGGCGGTGCCGGTCTCCACCGACGTCTTGATCAGCACGGCGTCGTCACCGCCACCTGGCGCGACCGAAGTGTCCTCCAGCATGACCACGGCATCGGCCCCGTTGGGCATCGGCGCGCCGGTCATGATCCGGATGGCCTGGCCCTTGCCGACCTTGCCGGTGGCCGGCTCACCGGCGGCGATGCTGCCGACGACCTTCAGCTCCAGCGGGGCCTTGGCCGTGTCGGCGGCGCGCACGGCGAAGCCGTCCATCGAGGAGTTGGCGAACGGCGGCACGTCACCGTCGGCGAAGATGGCCACCGCCGTGAGACAGCCGTTGGCGTCGTCGAGGGCGAGCTCGACGGGCAGCAGCGGCTGGCAGTGGGCCAGCACGATCGTCTGCGCCTCCTGCAGGCTGATCACGGGTCCAACCTCCCCTCGTCGGCCAGCCCGCGCAGGAAGGCACGCAGCGGCGGCCCGAGGTCGTCGCGCTCGAGGGCCAGCGAGACCGTGGCCCGGATGAAGTCCATCTTGTTGCCCATGTCGAACCGCCCCTCCGTGAAGACATGGCCGTACACGTCCTGCTCCTCTATGAGGAGCCCGATCGCGTCGGTGAGCTGCAGCTCTCCGCCCCGACCCGGTTGTAGCAGGTCGATGGCATCGAAGATCTCCGGCGTGAACACGTAGCGCCCCATGACGGCCAGATTGGACGGCGCATCCTCCGGCGCCGGCTTCTCCACGATGTCGACGATCCGCAGCAGCCCGTCGCCATCGTCGGCGGCCGGCGACGGCTTGACGCAGCCGTAGGCGCTCACGTCGGCGGGCTCGACCTCCTTCACGGCGATCACCGACCGGCCATGCTGCTCGTAGAGGGCGAGCATGTCGCACAGCACACGGGACTCGTCGACCATCACGTCGTCGCCGAGCAGCACGGCGAAGGGCTCGTCACCGACGTGCTCGCGGGCGATCCCGACGGCGTGGCCCAGGCCTTTGGGCTCGCCTTGGCGCACGTAGTGGATCGTCGCCATGTCGGCGATCTCGCGCATGAGCTTCAGCTCGTCGTGCTTGCCGGCCCGCTCCAGCTCGTACTCGAGCTCGAAGGAGCGGTCGAAGTGGTCCTCGATGGCGCGCTTGCTGCGCCCGGTGATGATGAGGATGTCCTGGATCCCGGCCGCCACCGCCTCCTCCACCACGTACTGGATGGTCGGGGTGTCGACGAGCGGCAGCATCTCCTTGGGCTGGGCCTTGGTGGCCGGCAGGAAGCGCGTGCCGAGCCCGGCCGCCGGGATCACCGCCTTGCACACCCGTCGCGTCATCGTCCGCCTTCCTCCTGCAAGGAGCGCTCGTCGCCGCTGCGCAGCCTCGAGATGTTGTCGGCATGCCTGGCCACGACGATAAGGACGAGTATGGCCACGCCGCCCAGCTCCCATGCCGGCCGGCCGAGCGCGACCATCACGCTCGGCACCATGAGAGCGGTGGCGATGGAGGCCAACGAGGCCTTCCTCGCCACCTTGGCGACCAGCAGCCACAGGATGGCGCCCACCAGCCCGACCAGCGGCTCGAGCACGAGCACGGCCCCGCCGGCGGTGGCGACGCCCTTGCCGCCCTTGAACCCCCGGGTGGCGGGCCAGCAGTGGCCGATCACGGCGGCCAGCGCCGTCACGACCGCGAGGCGCCGGTCGAAGACGGTCAGGGCGACCGCCGTCGGCACCATCCCCTTCACCAGGTCGCCCACCAGGACCATGGCTCCGGCCCTGGGCCCGGCGATCCGGTAGACGTTGGTCGCACCCGGATTCCCCGACCCCTCGCGGGTCGGATCACGTCCCTGGCCGCGGGCCACGAGGGCGGCGGTGGGGAAGGTCCCGACCAGGTAGGCGCCGCCCACCAACGCTGCTTCCGCCATCGACGCCCCCATGGGTGGGCAATGGTACGGGGGAAGGCGGCGACGGTAGGATGAGCGTCGAGATGCCGACCTACGAGTACGCCTGCAAGAGCTGCGGAGAGCACCTCGAGGTGGTCCAGTCGTTCCGCGACGAGGCCCTCACCGAGTGCCCGACGTGCGGCGGCGCCCTGCGCAAGGTCTTCGGCTCGATCGGCATCAGCTTCAAGGGCAGCGGCTTCTACAAGACCGACAGCCGGTCGACGACGGCCGCGTCCTCCTCGTCGTCCGAGGCGAAGGGCGAGTCGAAGTCGGAGACGAAGTCCGAGACCAAGGGCGACACGAAGTCCGAGACCAAGAGCGGGTCGACGACGAAGTCGGACCCGACCAGCACCAGCAGCGCCAGCACGCCCGCCGCCTCATAGCGGCCCTTCCCCCTTCTCTGCGTCCCGACGGCTGGGGGTTGTGCCATGCGTGTGCGTCTGCCGCGACTGCGGCGTCATCCGATGTTCTTCTGGCTCCTCGCCGCCGTGGTGGCGGGCTCGACCGGGGCCTTCGTGGCCGGTCTGGTGAGCACGGCCCAGGCCCGGGCCCGGGCCTGGGGCGACGCCGCCACCGTGCTGGTGACGACCCGGGCGGTCGAGGCCGGCCACGTCCTCGGGCCTGGTGACCTCGTCGAGCGCGAGGTGCCGGTCGCCCTCCTCCCCGACTCCCCTGCCGTGCTCGACGCCGGCGGGCGCGCCGCGGTCGTGGCCATGGTCGGGGGCGAGGTCGTCACCGAGGCCAAGGTGGCGCCGTGGGGGGCCAAGGGCCTGGGACCGCGGGTGCCGAAGTCGTCGCGCGCCCTCGCCGTCCCGCTCGGGCCCGCCGCCCCGCCGCTGTCGCCCGGCGACCGGGTCGACCTGCTCGCCACCTTCGCTCCCGAGGACGCCGGCGACGGCGACCCCACGTTCCCCGTGGCCAGGGCGGGGCTGGTGCTGGCCGTCGACGACGAGTCGGTCACCGTGGCCGTCCGCGCCACCGAAGCACCACGCGTCGCCTTCGCCCTGGCCCGCGCCGTCGTCACGGTGGCCCTCACCCGCCCCGAAATCCCGAACTCGAGGCAATAGCCGGGCTGGCGCCCGGGCTATTGCCTCGAGAATGCGAGGGCGATGACGGCGGCGCCCAGCGCGACGCGGTAAACGACGAAGGGGAGGAACGATCTCGTGCGGAGATAGCGGATGAGGACGGCGACGGCGGCGAAGCCGGTGACGCCGGAGGCGACCGCGCCCCAGGCGAAGGCGGGGCCGAAGCCGGCCGGGATGCCGCCGTCGCGCAGGAGCTTGGTCGCCTCGTAGATCCCGGCGCCGCCGATGACGGGGAGGCTCATCAGGAACGACAGGCGCGCCGCCGAGTCGCGCTGGAAGCCGAGCCACCGGCCCATGCTGATCGTGACCCCCGACCGCGACACGCCCGGGAACAGCGCCACCGCCTGGGCGCCGCCCATGAGGACGGCGTCGCGCACGCCGAAGCCCGTCTCGGGGCGGGCGCCGGGCAGGCGGTCGGCGATCAGCAGGATGCCGGCGAACACCACGAGCAGGGCGCCGATGACCCACTCGGGCGTGAGCTGGCCGCCCACGGCGGCGTCGAGGGCGGCGCCGGCGACGGCGGCGGGCACGGCCGAGACCGCGAGCAGCCACGCCATGCGCTCGTCGGGTCCTTCGATGCCCCGGCGGCGCAGCGACCGCAGCCCGGCGGCGGCGAACCGCGCCACGTCGGCCCGGAAGTACACGAGCGCGCCCACGAACGTGCCCATGTGCAGGGCGACGTCGAAGGCCCGGTTCAGCTCGGGGGCACGCGTCAGCTCCTCCCAGCCGAACACCCACGGCACGAGGATGAGGTGCCCGCTGGAGGAGATGGGCAGGAACTCCGACAGCCCCTGCACGATGCCAAGGACGATGGCGTGGAGCAGCGGCACCTAAGTCGCCTTGGTGGACGGGACGATGCGCGCCGTCCAGGCGCGCGCCCGGTCGTAGAAATGGCCCACCACGCGGCCGTCGGCGAGACGGGTGAGGAACGACGCCGGCCCGTCGAAGTCGGGCATCTCGATGTACGCGGCACCGATGGCCGACGGCTCGTGGGCGTCGCTGCCGACCCCGCCTGGGAGGCCGTGCTCGGCGGCGAACTCCACCGCCTCGGCGTTCAGGTGGGCGAGGGACGTCTTGGCGTTGAACACCTCGAGGGCGTCGACGAGCCCGGCGTCGACCAGCTCGCGCAGCACCGTGGGCTCCATGCAGTGCCGTAACGGGTCGAACGGGTGCGGGATGTAGACGAGGCCGCCCTGGTCGCGGATGCGGCGGGCCGCGTCGGCCGGCTGCGCCCCGTAGGGGATGCGCTCGGTGAGGAAGAGCCCGATGATCTCCCCCGCCCACGTGCGCAGCTCCTGGCCCACCACGACCCGGCACGGCAGCACGCCGGCCAGCTCGAAGGCGCCGTTGGTCGTGCCGTGGTCGGTGATGCACAGCACGTCGATGGCCGACTCCTGCACCGCGGTGACGAGCTCGTCGGGTGTCGTGGTGGCGTCGCCCGACCACATGGTGTGCATGTGCATGTCGACGCGCACATGACCGGCCGGGCGCGCCTCGGCCAGGTGGGGGTGCCGCTCGGCGGCGGCCGGGACGACCGCCACTCCGCTCCTACAGGCCGGAGAGGGCGATGCCGTCGACGGCGAGGGTCACGCCCGCCGACGAGCTCACCAACCACTCGGTGTCGTTGCCGACGTGGAGGATCTCCTTCAGCAGCCGCTGGATGGTGGTGGCGATGGTGCACTCCCGCACCGGCTCGGCCAGCTGGCCGTTGCGGATCATCAGGCCCTCGGCCCCGACCGAGATGTCGCCGCTGATGCGGTTGACGCCCGAGTTGGTGCCGATGATGTTCTTGACGAACAGGCCGTTGCCCACCGCGGCGATGATGGCCGCCTCGTCCATGTCGCCCGGCGCCAGGCTCACGGCCCGCATGGAGATGCCGGGCTTGGACTTGAAGTCGGCGCGGGCCGCCGAGGCCGTCGACGCCACGCCGGTGCGACGGGCCGACTCGGAGTTGTGCAGGAACGTCTGGAGGACACCGTCGCGGATCAGCTCGACGGGACGGCAGGCCAGGCCCTCGGCGTCGTGGCGGGCGGCGTTGATGGCACGCGTCTCGCGGGGGTCCTCGGTGAGCTGGATGCCGGGCCCGGCGATCTCCTCGCCCAGACGCTTGGCGAACAGCGACCGGCCCTTCAGCACGGCGTCGCCGTCGAGGGTGCTGGCGATGATGCTGATGATCGAGCTCGCCACCCGACGGTCGAACACGACGGGCAGGCGCGTCGAGGTCGGCTTGGTGGCGCCGATGAGGATGGTCGCGTCCTCGACGCCCATGGCCACGGCTGCCTCGAGGTCGAGGTCGTCGACCTCGCGCCCGACGCTGTAGCCGGCGGCGATGTGGGAGTCGTCGCCCTCGCCGGCGATGGGGATGGTGACGAGGTAGCAGGCCGTCGACCGGTCGTAGGACGAGATCCCGGTGGTGCTGGCCACGGCCCGCTCGCCCAGCTGGTCGCCGTACTGCGAGGACTCGACGTTGCGGATGCGCGGGTCGCGGGCCCGCACCATCCGATCGAGCTCGAGCGCCATCTCCACCTTGCGCTCGGTCGGCACCGACGCGAGGGAGTCGCGCCACAGGTCGACATCGGCAGGGCTCACGCCGTCGGGCTGCGGGAGTGCGACCCAGTCCTCGCGGGACGCGAACGACGCGTTGTCGCGAGCCTCCTGCAGCGTCTCGCGCAAGATCTCTTCGTCGAGGCTGCCGGTGTAGGCGAACCCCTCGCGGTGGTCGCTCACGACCCGGATGCCGACGCCGTCGCTCTCGGCCGACGCCAGCTCCTCGATGGCGCCCTCGTAGACCTTGATGTCGGTGTCGCGGCGGTGGACGACGTAGGCCTCGACGTCCTCGCCGGCGTCGGCCCAGCCGATGATGCGGTTGGCGATGTCGAGCAGCTCACTCACCGGCCGTGCCTCCGATGGTGACGCCGGTGATGCGCAGCGTGGGCTGGCCGGTGCCGACCGGCACGCTCTGACCGTCCTTGCCGCACGTGCCCGGCGTCATGGCGAAGTCGTTGGCCACGGCGTCGATCTTGGTCATCACGTCCGGGCCGTTGCCGATGAGGTTGGCGTCGCGCAGCGGCTCGGTGATCTCGCCGTTCTCGATGAGGTAGGCCTCGGTCATGCCGAACACGAAATCACCGGTGGTCGTGTCGACCGACCCACCGCCCAGCTGAGCGACGTAGACGCCGTTGGGCGTGCCGGCCACGATCTCGTCCGGGTCGTCGGGGCCGTCGAGCAGGAACGTATTGGTCATTCGCACCATGGGCAGGTGCTGGTAGGTCTCGCGGCGGCCATTGCCCGAGGACTGGCGGCCCTCCTTGCGGGCCCGCAGGAAGTCCCACATGTAGTCGGTGAGGATGCCGTTCTCGATGAGCACGTTGCGCGACGCCGGACGGCCCTCGTCGTCGACGCTGAACGACCCCCACTCGCCGCCGCCGACGGTGCCGTCGTCGACGAGCGTCACGAGCGGGCTGGCCACCTGCTGGCCGAGCCGGCCGGCGTACATCGAGGCCTCCTTGAGCACGGCGTCGGCCTCCAGGCCGTGGCCGCACGCCTCGTGGAACAGGATGCCGCCGCTGCCGTGCTTGAGCACCACGGGGAACACGCCGCTCGGCGCCGGGCGGGCCCGCAGCTTGGTGATGGCGACGGCCGCCGCCTCGCGACCCATCTCCTCGACGTCGATGGTGTCGAACAGCTCGAAGCCCACGGTGTGGGCCTTGCTCTTGTAGCCCATCTGGAGCCCGGTGTCGGCCTCGGCCACCGCCTGCACGACGAACCGCGTGCGCACCACGTCGTCCTCGGCCCACACGCCGTCGCTGTTGGCGATGAGCGTGCGGCGGCGGCTGTCGCCGTAGCCGGCCGTCACCTGACGGATCGAGGCGCCCTCGCCCCGTGCCGCCTGCTCGGCCCGCTTCAGCAGCTCGATCTTCTGGGCCTTGCCGATCGTCTCGGGGAGGATCTCGACGTCGTAAGGGCGGGGGGCGTTGATCGGGGTCAGGGCCACGATCCTCGGCTCGGTGCCACCCTGGCGGGCCACCGCCGATGCCGCCTCGGCCGCCGCCAGCAGGCCGGGCTCGGAGAGATCCGCGGTGTGGGCATAGCCCGTGGTCTCGCCGATCACCACGCGCAGGCCGGCGCCGCGGTCGCGGCCGGAGTTCAGCCCGTCGACCCGGCCGTCCTCGTACAGCGCGGAGCTGGTCCGCTTGTCCTCCACGAACACCTCGGCGAAATCGCCGCCGGTGCGGAGCGCGGCACCCAGCACCTTCTGCACCATGGACTGATCGAGCATGTCTGCCTCACTCTCCCCGGGGGCCGCAGCCTACCGAGTGCGTCATCTGAGAATTTCCTGGACGGTGATGCTGGCGGCGTTCAGCTGGCCGAGCAGCGCGATGGGCTCCGGAGTCCACCCGACCGGGATGCCGTTGTCGCTGCCCGTCTTCAGGGCCAGCCGGCCGAGGTCGAGATTGTCGATGGACAGGAACGGCCCCGAGCACCGGGGCGGGTCGCCCGGCTTCTTGCCGCTGCACAGCTGGGGCGGAAAGCCCCGCCTGGTGAAGACGTAGCCGCGCACGGCGACCGCCCGACGCGGCGCCCGGGTCAGGGCTTCGTCGACGGTGATCTCGCCGGCGCCGGCCTTGGCCGCGCGCGGCGTGCTGTCGCCGGTGAGGGCCTTGCCGACCTGGAGGACCAGCAGGAGCAGGGCGATGACGATGGCGACCCACAACACCTTCACGCCGATGGCGGCACCCCGCGGCGCGTCCGTAGGTGCGTCATCGATCGGCGCGTCCGTAGGTGCGTCATCGATCGGCGCGTCCGCGGGCGGGTCGTCGTACAGGTCGCTCACGACGACATGGTGATGCGGCGGGCCACACCGGCGGCCGGGTCGATCTCGACCGTCGCCGATCCCTTCGGTGGCGACGGCGTGACACCGGCGCCGAGGCGGAGCACGGTGCCGTCGGCGAAGACGGCGTTGCCCTTGCCGTCCAGGCGCTTCAGGGTCCCGACATAGAACACCCGGGGCGGCGTGCCCGGCAGCACCTTGGCCACGCCGGCGATCCACACCATCGTCGTTCCGTCGAGGCCGACCTGCACGTACTGGCCCTTGCGCTGCAGCAGCGGTTGGGTCGACAGGTCCATGGTCGAGAAGCTCTGGAGCTTCGGCGACACCCTGTAGGTCCGGGCGCCGGCCAGGGTGATGCTCGTGCGGCTCACTCTGGTGACGACACCCTGGTCGTCGGGATAGCGCGGCCGCCCGTCGAGCACCAGCCGGGCCGGCGCGTCGTCACCGCCACCGCCGCACCCGCCGAAGAGCAGGGCCACGGCGAGGAGGACGGCCGCCGGGCGGCCCACCTCAGCCGCCCGCGACCGTCGTGCTCGACGCGGGCGACGTGGGCGAGGTGATCGTGCCCACCGGCGCCGTGGTGGTGGTCGTGGTGGCGCCGGAGTCGGCCGTCTCGGCCTTCTGGCCGCTCCCGAGGAGGATGGCCAGGTTGCCGGTGATGACGTCGTCGGTGGGCAGCGCCACCTCGTTCGGCTCACCCAGGTCGCGCAGGTCCAGGGTCATGCGGCGCATGTTCACGGGGTCGCCGCCGAACTGCCTCGCGTTCGAGCTGTAGATCGCCAGCAGGAGCGCACCGACGTCGTTCTCCGACTTGCCCTTCAGGAGGTCGTCGAACCCCTCGAGGTCCTTCTTGGTCGCGCCGCTCTCCTTGGCCAGCGTGCGGTTGTAGGTGATGAACTCCTTCACCGATCGGCCGGTGACCTCCACTGCCTCGCGCACCTGGATCACGCGACCCTTCTTGACATAGATCGCCATCTTCCGGAAGTGCTTGGTCTGGGGGAAGGTGGGCGTTCCTCCGCCGACAGCGGCACCGGCCGGCGGCAACTTCGGGCGGCGCAGGTCGAATCGGGTGACGCCGGATCCCTCCGCCGGCTTCGGGAACGGGTCCTCGGAGGTGCGGTAGGTCGGGTTGATCGAGTCCGCCGACCACTCTTCGACGCCGAGCGCCTCGTCGATGGCCTGGAGCACGTAGTCGAAGACGGTGAGCGACTCGACGACAGGATCGGCGCCGAGACGGCGGTCGGCGGTGCCGCCCTGGAGCTGGTTGGGCGCGCCGGCCGGGTCGAGCACCCAGCGCTGGGACTTCAGGGCGTCGACGACGTCGATGCCCTCGCGGTCGGTCTTGGTGTCGACCTGCCCGACCTGGGAGCGGTCGATGAAGCGGGTGATCGCCGAGGGGTCGAGGAAGCGCACGGCGAGGGCGTCGTCAGCCACGATCTTCTCGAGCGCCGGCTTCTCGTTCAGCGAGACCTGGGCCTTGAACCGGAAGTCGTCCTCCACGAGGCCCTGCACGGCCGACGAGGTGCTCTTCTTCAGTCGGAAGGTGTCGAAGTCCACCTCGCCCGGACGCTCCTCGGTGAAGGTGAACCGGAAGGCGAGCCGGTCGGTGGCGCGCACGTAACCCTTCAACACCTCTTCCCGCTTCTCGCTCTCGCCGCACGCCGGCAGCGCGAGCAGCAGTCCCATGAGGAGGAAGGCGACCACGGTTCGGCGGTTCCTAGTCATCGAGCTTGATCTCCAGGGCTCGGCGGAGCAGGGCACGGGGCGCCTCGTACTCCTGGCGGGTCGACAGTACGTAGGCGTAACGACCGGTGAACCACACGGCGACGTTCTGGCGCTTGCCGGTCGTGAGGTAGACGGTCCTGCCCGCCATACGGAACGGCCGGGGCACGGTGGTGCCGATCTGCTGGAGGATCGACTGGCGGAACTTGCTCTTGGCGTACTTGGCATCGGTCTTGAACCGGCTCACCTGCAGGGTGGCCTGGAGCAGGTCGCCCTTGCGCAGGCTGTAGAGGCCGATGGCGTCGAGGTAGGTGCGCTTGGTGCCGACGACGGTGTCGGTGAGCTTCTCCTGCGACACCGAGAGACCGAGCACGTCGTCGCCGAGGACGCTCTTGGGGAGCACGTCGATCTTGCCGTCGTCGGCCTTGGCGTCCGAGCCGCCGCACGCCGGCGTCAGCCCGATGATGGCCAGCAGGAGCAGCGTCAGCAGCCGGCGGGGAAGGCTCAGGCTCACCCGACCACCTGGAGGCTGGCGACGGCATAGGGCCTGGTGCCGTCGTGGTAGTTGATCGTCCCCGCCGTGTTGGCCGTGTACTGGGCGCTGGCGCCGGGTGCGATGTTGCCGGTCTCGAAGCTGTTGTCGTCGAAGACGACCGAGCGCGGCACCGAGTCGGTGTTGTTCCACTGGACCACCGAGCCCTTGCGCACCTGGCCCACGCTGGGCTGGAAGGGGCTGCCCTTGGTGTCGGCCTGGATGGTGATCTGCAGCGACGGGGCGGCTTTGGCCGTCGTGGTCGGGCCCTTCTTCACGGTCGTCGTGGTGGTCGCCTCCGACTTGGCCGTGGTGGTGGTCTCGGGCGGGGCGGTGGTCGTCGTGGAGCCGAGCGCGCCGCTGCCACCCTTGCCGGTGTCCTTTGCGTCCAGGCCGCTTCCCACTTCGTTGTCACCACCGCAGGCCGCCGCCGCCAGGGCGAACAGCACGAGGAGGATGGGGAGGAATCGCCGTTGCATCACATGCTCCCTGAGCGCTTGACTGCCGCCTCGGTGGTGCCGAGGTAGGACTCGATGACCTGTTCGTTGTTGAGGACCTCTTCCGGCGTGCCGCGGGTGACCACGACACCACGGTCGAGGGCGATGAGCTCGTCCGACACGCTGGAGATGAGCGGCATGTCGTGCTCGATGATGAGGATGCTGCAGCCCGTCTCGAACCGGACACGGCGCAGGAGCGGGGCGAGGCTCTCGGCCTCACGCTGGGCGATGCCGGACGAGGGCTCGTCGAGGAGCAGCACGCGGGGCTCGGCGGCCAGCACGCACGCGAGGTCGAGGATGCGGCGGAGGCCGGTGGAGAGCTCCTTGACGAACTTGTCGCGGTAGCCACCCAGCTCGAGCAGCTCGATGAGGCGCTCGGCCCTGACCCGCAGCCGGCGCTCGGCCCGCCTCGACTGTGGTGCACCGAGGGCGCTCATGAGCGAGCTGCGGACCTCGAGCCGTTGCTCGAGGGCCACCAGCAGAGCCTCGAACACCGTCAGCGACGGGAAGAGGCGGGCGTCCTGGAAGCGCCGGACGAGCTTGCGCTTGGCCCGCTCCTCCGGGCTCATCCCGGTGACATCGACGCCCTCGTAGAAGACGCGCCCGGCGTCGGGGGTCTGGAAGCCGCTGATCATGTCGAAGATGGTCGTCTTGCCGGCGCCGTTGGGGCCGATGAGGCCGAGGACCTCGCCCTCACGCAGGGCGAATGACGTGCCGTCGACGGCCCTGACACCGCCGTAGCGCTTGACCAGGTCGACGACCTCGAGAACGGGACGGGCCGTCTCCAGCCCCATGGCCCGCTCCTCGCGCTCGGAGCGGCGGGCGCCGGCCGGCCCGTCGGTGAGGGCGCCGGTGCCCTTGACGTACACCGCCCGCAGGATGTCGGGGCGGGCGAGCAGGTCGGCGGTGTTGCCGAAGAACTTCACCTCGCCCTTCTCCATGAAGATCGCCTTCTCGGCGATGGTGAGGGCCACGTTCACCGACTGCTCGACGACGATGATGGTGACGCCGCGCTTGCGGATCTCGCGCACCACGTCGAGCAGCTGGGCCACCACCGCCGGTGAGAGGCCGAGCGACAGCTCGTCGATCATCAGCATGCGCGGCTTGAGCAGGAAGGCCTGGGCCAGCGAGAGCTGCTGCTGCTCACCACCCGACAACGAGCTGGCGTCGGCGTCGGCGCGCTCCTTGAGGATGGGGAAGATCTCGAAGACCTCCTCCATGCGCGCCTTGGCGTCCTCGGGGTCGTCGGACAGCCAGTTCCCGAGCAGCAGGTTCTCCCGCACCGAGAGCCCGGGGAACACGCCGCGACCGCCGGGCATGTGCACGACGCCGCGCCCGACGATCTCGTGGGCGGGCATGTGGGTGATGTCGCGGCCGTCGAAGACGATGCCGCCGTGGTTGGCCTCGGTCGTGCCGCTGATGGCCCGCAGCAGGGTCGACTTGCCGGCCCCGTTGGTGCCGAGGAGGGCGATGATCTCGCCCTCCTCCACGTCGAAGTCGACCCCGAACAGGACCTGGACGTTGCCGTAGGACACCTCGACGTCGCGGCAGACGAGCAGCTTGCCCTTGCCGGCCCGCTTGGCCCGCCGCCATTCCTCGCTGGCGATCGAGCTGGCCAGCGCACTGCGCATGTCCAGGTCGAAGAAGCCCGCCGCGCTGATGGCCACCAGCGCCCCGACGATGCTGAACGGAACGCTCCACGCGAAGACACCCTCGTAGCCGGAACCGCTGAGGATGAAGCCACCGAACACCGGCCCGACGAACAGGAAGGCCGGGAGCGTCGCCAGGTTCCCGACCTGCAGCCCCTGCGTGCGGATGGCGGGCGGGATCACCTGGGAGTACACGACGCTCGACGCCGGGCCCACCAGTCCCTTGCCGAAACCGAAGGGGATACCCATCAGGAAGAGGATCCACAGCGGCGGCCGCAGCGCGTAGACGATCACGGCGAAGCTGGCCACCAGGCTGTAGATGCCGAGGAGCACCAGCACCCGGCTCGGGTTCCGCCGCGTGAAGCGGTCGATCATGTTGCCGCCGATGATGGCGCCGACGAGGCCGGCGACGATGGCCGGCAGCACGAGCAGGCCACGCTCGAAGGCGTTGAGGTGGTAGCGCTCGGCGAGGAAGAACGGGAAGAAGATGGTGACCGGCACGTCGCCGAGGTTGCTGATGATGTCGGAGATGAACAGGCGGCGCAGCGTGCGGATGGCCCAGGTGGCCCGCCACGCCTCACCGAACGACTGCGGCTCGTCCTCGGCCCGGGCGACGTCGTCGTCGGCGCCAACCGCTCGCCGCTCCATGTAGCCACGGACGGGCTCGCGCAGCTTCCAGAGGATCACAAGACCCATCGACGCGTAGATCAGGCCGAAGAGGATGTTGGTGGGGCGCCAGCCCCAGGCCGTGACCAGGGCGCCGATCATGATGATGGCGATGAGCTGGCCGACGCGGCGCATGCTGGAGAGGAAGGCGAAGACCCGGCCCCGCGCCTCGACGGGGTAGTAATCCGCCACGAGGGCGAACAGCGGGACGCCGCCGGCCACCGTGCTCACCTCGCCCGCGACCTGGGGCGTGCCCAGGCTGAGCATGCTCTGGGCCCGGCCCGTGACCGCGCCCATGATGCCGGCGAGCAGCGTGCCTGCAGCGACGAGGGGGACGCGCTTGTGGCGGTCGGCCCACCATCCGATGGCGAGAGCCGCGAAGACCGACACCGCACTCACCAGCACGAGGATGCCGATGAGCTGGGTGATGTCGACCTCGAGGTCGCGGGCGATCTCGGGGCCGGCCACGTTGAAGGCCTGGCCGCTCAATCCGCCCAGGAGGCTCGTAAGCGACAGCACGACGGCGGGGGTCGCGCCGTAGGGCGTACGCCGGATCTCGCTCAGGTCGAACGAGTCCTTCATGAGCTGACGGAAGCTCCGCCGCTGACGGCTGCCGAGCCCGGTACCGCTACCGGCCGTCCCGCCCAGCTCGATGAGCGGAAGCGTGTCGCTCCCGTGCGACGCCATGTCGCGGAGCGCCAGCGCCTCGCCGGTGGCCAGGGCGCTGGTATCTCCCAGGTCGACTGTCTCGTCGCGTCCGTTGGCGAGCAACGGCTTCGATGCCTTCACGCTCTTGGCCGCCTTCGACGCCTTGGTGGCGCGGCCGTTGGTCCCCTGGGCCATCTACAGCTCCCCCTCGTCGGCCATGCTCCGCGCCGCGGCGCCGATGGCGACGGTCTCGTCGGATTCGCGGGTCGGGCCGAGCTTGTCGATGATGCGCTCGCCCTTGCCCTGGTAGAGGTCGGACTCCATGACGAACCGCTCGTTGGTGGGCAGCGCGGCCAGGCCGCTGTTGGTGAGCGGGTCGCCCAGGGGGATGAGCCGCCGCTCCAGCGCGGTGGCGTCGTAGTCGGCGAACAGGCTGGGCACCACGATCTGGCGGCGCTGGGCGATGATCCGCAGCACGGAGTCTCGGCCCGCCATGACCATGGAGATGAGGCCACCCGGGTAGGCGATGAGGATCAGGAACGGGAACGAGCTGTTGAACAGGATGAAGACGAGCTGGCTGTCGATCAGGTCGTTGCTGATCTGGAAGAAGGCCGAGCCGAGGAGGGCGCCGCCCACCGAGCTCACGCCGCCGAACACAGCCTGTACGAACAGCTCGAGATTGCGCCGCAGCGGGAAGGTGTCGGCGGTGATGCCCCGCTGGTGATGGGCGAGGATGGCCCCGGCGAAGCCGGCCATGCCGCCGGAGATGGCGAAGGCCACCAGCTTGGTGCGCAGGGCGTTGATGCCGAAGGACTGCACGTTCGGCTCGTTCTCCCGCAGCGCGATCAGCGTGCGTCCGGTGCGGCTCTTGCGCAGGTTGTTGACCACCACGATGGCCAGGAAGAACGAGGCCACACACAGGAAGTACATGCTCTTCTCGTCCTCGAAGTTGAGGAAGAAGAACGTGGGACGGTCGACGGCGTCGGGCAGCAGCCAGTCGAAGTACTTGTCGTTGAAGATCGTCGTCTGCACGGCGGTGGCGAAGCCGAACGTGGCCACCAGCAGGAACAGGCCCTTGATGCGCAGAGCTGGGATGCCGACCAGGACGGCGACGGCCGCGGTCACCGCCGTCGCCGCTGGGACGGCGAACCAGAACGGGATGTTGGCCCTCGAGGTGAGCGCCCCTCCGACGACGGCCCCGATGGTGATGAAGCCGTACTGGCCGAGGCTCACCTGGCCCGCCCACCCGGTCAGCACGACCAGCGACATGACGCCGATGGCGTTCAGGGCGATGACGCCGGCCAGCACGATGCGGCCGGTGGAGACGACGAACGGGAAGACGACCAGGGCGATGACGCCCACGGCGATCAGCCCTCGCCGGGCCCACACCACCGTGGAGATGCCGGCCAGCTCCTTGGGGATCGGGCGCGACTCCTCGGCGCCCGCCCACGACGTCAGCTCGGCCCGCTCGCTGCGGCCCTTGCGGCGCTGGAACAGCAGGCCGGCGGCTATCAAAAGGAAGAGGACGACGTTGAACAGGTCCTCGTCGTTCTTGTAGCTGAACGTGAACGACTGCTCCAGGATGCCGAGGCCCACGGACGCGCCTACAGCCACGGGAATGTTCACGAAGGCAGCCAGCACGGCGGCGGTCAGCACCGACAGCAGGACGGTGAGGTCGACGGTGGTGGCGTTGGCCGGGATGGTGATGGCCCCGTTGAGGGTCACGCCGATGCCCGACAGCAGGCCGGCCAGGCCCCACACCAGGATCGAGAGCTTCCCGACGCCGATGCCGAGCAACGAGGCCCGCTCGCTGTTCTCGGCGAGGGCGCGCACGGCGACGCCCGAACGGGTGTAGCGGAGGAAGAGGGCGAGCCCGACGAGGGCGACGATCGCCACCTCGATGGAGAAGATCTCGGCGAACCCGAAACGGATGTCGAGGTCGCCGACGTTGAACGTGAAGCCCTGGAGCGGCAGCAGCCGGTCGATGTTCTGGGCCAGCGCCTGATCGGAGGACGTGCGCTGGTCCTGGGGCGGGAAGAACGGCAGGTTGGCGAACTGGCCACTGAGGCCGCTGAGCAGCTGGGCCAGGATGATCGTGATGACGGTGTAGAAGAGCCGCGAGGACTTGAAGAACCGCAAACCGACGATCCCGACCACCACTCCGACCAGGGTGGAGAGCACCAGGCCGAGGAGGAAGGCGATCGGGAACGGCACCGGTGTGTACTGGATGAAGTTGAAGGTCAGGACGGCGCCACCCACGCCGAGGGCGGTCTGGGTGAAGTTGATGACGCGCAACGTGCGGTAGATGAGGATCATGCCGCACGCCGGCAGCGCGCTCACCAGGCCCGAGCACAGGCCGGTGAACAGGATGGCGGCCGGTGTGCCGCGGCTGCCGCCGGTGCTGCCTGGCATCACGAACTGGGTGACGATCCCGAGCAGGACGAAGCCGCCGACGACGAGCAGAGCGGCGCGCAGGCGCGGGTCGCGAGGGAGGTAGCGGTCCACTGGGATCAGCCGGCCGGGAGCGGGTCTGGCGTCAGCTGGCCGATGTTGAACTTGAGATCGAAGGTCACGCCGTCGGCCGCGAACTTGTACCCCTCGAAGATCGGCATGCCGCCCATCTGCGGGGCGATGAGGTACTTGAAGGTCACGTCCATGGCCGGGCTGGCCTCGGTTGCGTTGGTGACCTGATGGGCTTCCACCGCCCAACCGTCGACGACCTCGCCGCACGCGTCGACGCGCTCGCGGCCGAGGACCTTGGCGTCGTGCACCAGCGTCTGACCCGACTTCGGGTCGACACCGACCGACTGGTAGGACTCGCCGGAGGCCACGGGCAGCGGCAGCAGCAGGACGCCGGTGCTGGGCTGGAAGGTCGACGTGACCTGGCCGGAGGCGTCGAAGGTCTCGAACTTCGTGAGCGCCACGCCGCGGTCGGCCTCGCCGAGGCGGGGGCCGCTGACCGGGACACCCGAGCCCGTCGTCTCGCGGTTGATGGCGGCCGACTTCACCTGGAAGGTGCTCACGTTGAAGCTCTTCCCGTTGCCGCCGAACGGGGTCTGCACCATCTCGAAGGTCGTGGTGGTGTCGTTGACCTTCTTGAAGTTGCGGATCAGGCGCTTCTCGAAGCCGTTGATCGGCGTGCCCGGCGACTCGGCGGGCGCGGAGTCGGCCTTCTGGAAGCCGCTCGCCTTCCACTTGTAGATGCCGACGGGCGGCTCACCGGTGATGTTGACGTCGACGACGCCCTTGGCCGTGGCCGAGGTGGGCGCCGTCGGGCACTCGGTGGCCGGTGTGTTGCTGGAAGTGGGCGGGCCGAAGATCTCCGGGAGCTTGTCGGGGAAGGGGACGTCGTCCAGACCGCCGGCCTCGGGCTGGGCCGCGATGGGACCGACGTTGGCGGTGGCGGGGGTCTCGACCGGCTCGGGCTCCTTGACCCCGAACACGAGGTCGGCCTCCACCTTGGTGACGTTGACTTCGGGGTCCTTCGGCTGCACACATCCGGCGGCGAGCGTCGCCACCAGCGTCAGCGTCAGGACGAGCGCTCGATCAGGCCGCAGTCGTCGCTGCACGCTTCCGCTCCTCTCTCTCGAGATGTCGGGGGGTGAGATCGGTGTCGGGGGCATAGGGATATCGGAGGGACAATCGTGACACCGCGGCGACCGCCCGTACCGTCGCGGGCTGCACGGAGGCGAGGCGCCGGCGGAGCGCCTTGGAGAGCTCCTCGGCGGCGGCGGCCATGTCGGGGGTGACCTCGTCCTGCAGGTCGCCCCACAGGGCCCGGGTGGTCAGCCAGGCCAGCTCGATGTGCTCGGGATCCTCGATGAACCGGTCGAGGTACATGAGCGGGGTGTCACCGGGGTGGCGGAACCCGAAGTCGGTGGCGAAGTCCCGCCACTCCGCATAGGCGAGCGCGATGCGCGCCCGGGGGCCGGCATCGAGGGCCGCGCCGCGTCGCCTGGCCCGGGTGCGGATCTTCACCAGACCAGGGTAGGTGGAGTAGATCAGCAGCCCGAGCAGCGCCAGCAGCGCCGCCAGGAGCACCCCGCGCAGGATCTGCTGCGGCAGCACGCTGGGCGGGTCGACGATGATGGGAAGGAACACCTGCACCGAGATGTCGTCGCTGGGCAGCACCGAGGGGTCGACCTTGGTGAAGTTGGGGTCGTTGCCGACGGTGGGCTCGGCCTTCTTGGGCGTGCCGATGACCGGCAGCCACTTGTAGCCGGGCAGGTAGATCTCGGGGAACGACGCGCCGTGGCGGGGCCGCACCTCGAGCACGTCGTTGACGACCTCGCCGCCATCGAAGCCGTACCCGATGCGCGAGGGGATCCCGGCCCAGCGGGCGAGCATGGCCTGGGCGGCCACGATCTCGAAGGGTGTGCCCTTCTTGTCGCCGGCGATCATCTCCTGGACCCGCTCGGGGGTGACGCTCTTGGGCGCACCGGCGCCGGTGGCGGTCACGTTGTCGAGCACCCAGGTGCGCAGGAAGTCGAAGTGCTCCCAGTCGCTCGGGCCCTTGGCCCTGGCCTGGTTCAGCAGGTCGACGACGGCGGGCGGCGGGTCGCCGATCTTGGCGAACCGCTGCACCTCC
>DATLDH010000031.1:0-3562 GCA_035526015.1 Acidimicrobiales bacterium | reverse complement strand
ATGGAGGACTACTCCCGCGACGAGCACGAGGCCGCCGGCTACTCCTTCGTGTGGACGCCCCACCTGTCGAAGTCGACCCTCTTCGAGATCTCGGGCCACCTCGGCTGGTACGCCGACGGCATGTACCCCCCCATGGAGATGGAGGGGGCGACGTACTACCCGAAGCCCATGAACTGCCCGATGCACATCCTGATCTACAAGAGCCAGGCCCGGTCCTACAAGGAACTGCCGATGCGGCTCTTCGAGTTCGGGACGGTGTACCGCTTCGAGCGCTCCGGCGTGCTCCATGGCCTGACCCGAGTGCGGGGTATCACCCAGGACGACTCGCACATCTTCTGCGCGCCCGACCAGCTGGCCGGGGAACTGACGTCCCTGCTGACGTTCGTGCTCAAGGTGCTGCGCACCTTCGGGCTCACTGAGTTCGAAGCCGAGCTGTCGACGCGTCCGGAGAAGTTCGTGGGCGAGCCGGCCGAGTGGGAGGTGGCCACCGACGCCCTGCGCCAGGCGCTCGACGGTGCTGGCCTGGACTACGAGGTGGCGGAGGGCGAGGGCGCGTTCTACGCGCCGAAGATCGACGTGCACGTGCGGGATGCCATCGGCCGGCGCTGGCAGATCTCGACCCTGCAGGTCGACCTGCAGATGCCGCAGCGCTTCGACATGGAGTTCGTCGGCGCCGACAACACCCGCCATCGGCCGTACATGATCCACCGGGCTCTGTTCGGCTCGGTGGAGCGGTTCTTCGCCATCCTGCTGGAGCACTACGCCGGCGCCATGCCGGCGTGGCTGTCGCCCGTGCAGGCCCGGGTGCTCCCGGTACGGGACGACCACGAGCTGTACGCCGCCGCCGTGCTCGGCCGGCTGACCGGCGCCGGCCTGCGGGCCGACGTGGCAGCGGCCGACGAGCCGCTCGGCAGCCGCATCCGCAAGGCCAAGCTGGAGAAGCTGCCGTATGTGCTTGTGGTCGGTGACTCCGACGTGGATGCCGGCACCGTCGGGGTGAACCCCCGAGGCGGCGAGGTCGAGCGTGACGTGCAGGTCGGCACGTTCGTCGAGCGCCTGCGGGCCGAGGTCGAAAACCGCGCGTGACCCTAGAGAGGCTGTGGGCCGGGTGGCGCAGCGAATACGTGGAGGGCGCCGCCGCCGACGACGGCTGTGTCTTCTGCCGCATCCTGGCCAGTGACGAGGCGGGGGAGAAGACCTACATCGTTCGGCGCGACGCGCACTGCGCCGTCGTCCTCAACGCCTACCCGTACACGAGCGGCCACCTCATGGTCATGCCGGTCCGCCACGTCGGCGAGCTTGAAGAGCTCGGCGCCGAGGAGGCCGCCGGGCTGTGGCGGGAGCTGGCTGATGCCGTGCGGGCGTTGAAGTCCGGCTACTCGCCCGACGGCCTGAACGTGGGCGCCAATCTGGGGCGCAGCGCCGGCGCCGGCGTGCCCGGCCACTTCCACATGCACTGTGTGCCCCGCTGGAACGGCGACACCAACTTCATGACCACCCTGGCCGAGACCCGCATGCTCCCCGAGGCCCTGCCCGCCACCTACGAGAAAATCAGGAAGGCGTGGCCCACCGATGGCTGACGCGCCGCACGACGAAGAGCACGGCGACGAGCTGCCTGCTGATCTCGACGTCACCCAGTACGTCGGCATGTACACCTTCCCCGACATCCGCCGGCGCCGGTCGCCGGCCTACGCCTACCTGCTGCTGGCCGCGGCGCTCGGCGTGCTGACGGCCACCAGCGGAGGCGACGGCGTCCTCGTCAACGGGGGCTTCCTCGCCGCGGCCATCGTCCTGGCCCTTATAGGCATCTACCACCTGGCCGCAGCCTGGCCCCTGGCCGTCAAAGACACCGACGCCCTGCTGGCCGCCGCCGGCAAGGTCGGCTTCCCCGTCGGCCACGCCTCCGCCCAGCTCGGCTGGCGGGGACTGCGCAGCCGCCCGACCTGGCGCATCCTCCTGTACTCGAGCGAGGACCCGCCGGCCAAGCGAGGCCTCGTGCTCGTCGACGCGGTTGACGGCGATGTGCTCGACCAGATCGTGGAAGACAACCCCGAAGACTGGTCATGAGTTGGAGTGTCTCCATTCGGTGCTGGACGTCGACGACATCGTGGCGGCACCCTGTCCTGGTGAGGACACCGTGCTAGCATTGCTAGCAGAGAGAGGAGGCGGCGGTGGCTGCGATTAGTATCCGTGATTTGGACGACGACGTCCGGGAGCGCCTCCGCATCCGAGCGGCGGCCAACGGTCGGTCGATGGAGGCCGAGGTCCGTGCCATCCTCACAGAGGCGGTGCGGTCCGCGAGCAAGTCGCCCGGCCTGCTTGCAGTGTTGCTTGAACGCATGGGCGAGATCGGCGGCGTCGAGCTGGACTTGCCCGAGCGGGCCACCCCGGCGCGGGCAGCCCGACTCGGCCGGTGATCGTCGTCGACACCAACGTCGTTGCCGAGCTGATGAGACCGGAGCCGAACGAGGTGGTGCGGCGCTGGAGTCTGGCCCAGCAGAGCGGCGAGTCGTATACGACCGCGATCACGCTGGCCGAAATCCTGTACGGCATCGAGCGGTTGCCGTCAGGTCGCCGAAAAGATCTCCTCCGGGCCACTGCGTCCGACATCTTCTCCACGTTCGGCGATCGCGTGCTCCCTTTCGACGCCGATGCCGCGGCGCAGTACCCGCTGATCGTCGAGGGCCGGGACCGGCTCGGGCGCCCTATCGAAGGGTTCGACGCCCAGATCGCGTCGATCTGCCGGGTCGGTCAGGCGGCGCTGGCGACCAGGAACGTGAAGGACTTCGAGCACACGGGAATCGAAGTGGTCGATCCGTGGCTTGCGCAATGACGGTGTCGCCGCTCGACCCACGTGGCGGTGGTGGAGCATCTCGGTGCCGGCGCGCTGAACGACGACAAACCGGCTGGCTGAACGCCGCGCTCAGCGAGTCCGGATCCGGCCGTGATGGCGATCCGCCGTCGAGGACAATCCTGGCGCACAGCGTGGGCCCACGCCCCAGCCGAACAGGGTCCGAGCACAGCGCTCAGCTCTGACGTCACACTATGGCGATGGACCGGAGAATCGAGGCGCACGAGGCGTTCAGGCGGCGGGACTGGCAGGCGGCCTACGACGCGTTCCGGGCGTGCCAGGACCTCGATGCCGCCGACTACGACGCCTATGCCGAGTCGGCACACTGGCTCGGGCTGCCCGATGAGACCATCGTCAGCTATCGGGAGGCCTACCGCCTCCATCTGGCGGCCGGCACAGCTCGGCGGGCTGCGCTCGCCGCCTTCATGCTGGCCATCTACCTCCGGCTCCGCGGCGACGGCGCCCAGGCCGACGGATGGCTGGCTCGGGCCCACCGGCTCTTAGCGACCGCGGACGAGGGACCGGAGCACGGCTACCCGCTGTACCTCGAGATCGCCCGACTCATGGGCAGCGACCTCGACGCCGCAGCCGAATCGGCCCGCCGCATGCAGGACCTCGGCCGTCGCTTCGCCGACGACACCCTCGTTGCCCTGGGAGTGTTCTTCGAGGGGCGAGCGCTGGTCAAGCAGGCTCGGGTCCCCGAGGGCCGAG
>DATLDH010000123.1:0-10989 GCA_035526015.1 Acidimicrobiales bacterium | reverse complement strand
GGAACGCCCTTCCGCAGCGGGCGAATGCAGCCCGGGGCTATAGCTCAGCCGGTTAGAGCGCAGCACTGATAATGCTGAGGTCGCTGGTTCGATTCCAGCTAGCCCCACCATGAGAGCCCTGCGCCGCGCCCTGCTCGCCCTCTTCACTGCCAGTGTCGTCGCCGGTCTCATGCGGCTGCGCGGCAGTGGGGGAGTCCCGCCCAAGGGTGGCGGCTGGCGGGAGCTCACCGGGCCCGATCTCCGCTAGTGACGCCGAGATCGGGGCGCTAGTGCGGGCCGCCGTCGTCGGGGTCGGAGCCGTTGGGGCGCGCGTCGCCCGCCAGCTGTTGTCGACGCCCGGGCTCGAGGCGCTGTGCGTCGCCGACACCAACCGCGCCCGCGCCGATGCCGTCGCCCGCTCGCTGGGTTCACCGGCCCGCGTCACCGAGCTGACCCCGGAGGTCCTGGCCCAGTGCGACGTCGTGGTCCTGGCCACGCCGGGGAGCCACCGGGCCCACGCCGAGGCCGCCCTCGAGCACGGCGTCCACGTCGTGTCGCTCACCGGCGACATCGCCGAGGTGAAGAACCTGCTCGATCTCGACGCCGAGGCACGCGAGCGCGACCTCACCGTGGTCGTCGGCGCCGGCTTCTCGCCGGGGCTGAGCTGCGTGCTCGCCCGTCACGCCGCCCAGGGGCTCGATGCCGTCGACGAGGTGCACGTCGCCACGTTCGGCACCGCCGGCCCGTCGTGTGCCCGCGCCCACCGACGGGCCATGGTCGCCGACGCCCTCGACTGGGTCGACGGGGCGTGGTCGCGCCCGGGTGGTGGTGGCGCACGCGAGCTGGTGTGGTTCCCCGACCCCGTCGGCGGGCGGGACTGCTGCCATGCCGGGCTGCCGGACTCCCTGCTCGTGGCTCCCGCGTTCCCGGGCGTGCGGCGGGTGACGGCGCGCCTCGCCTGCAGCCGCGTCGAACGGCTCACCGCTCTGGTGCCGCGCCCACGCCCCCGCATGGTCGAGGGCCAGGTCGGCGCGGTACGGGTCGAGGTGCGGGGCCGGCGGGGCGGTGCCACCGACGTCCACGTGCTGGGCGCCATCGACCGCCCCGCGTTGGCCGCCGGTGCCGTGGCCGCCGTGGCCGCCACCTTCGTGGCCGAGGGCCGGCTCGGTCGCTCCGGCGCGGCGGGCCTGGCCGAGCTGGTCGACGACTCCGTCCCATTCCTCCAGGACCTGTCGGCCCGCGGGGTGCGCGCCGCCCGGTTCGAGGGCAGCGGGACGCCGGCGGTCTGATGGCGGGGAGCACGGCGACCGCTGACAGCCAGGGGTGGAGGGCCGAGCTCGCCGACGTCGGCCGTGCCGTGGCCGGCGGGATGCTCTTCGGTGTGCCCCTCCTCTACACGATGGAGGTGTGGTGGATCGGCAGCTTCAGCGAGCCTCTCCGCACCCTCGCCGCGCTGGCCCTGAGCTTCATCCCCGTCTACCTGCTCGTCCGCATCTCCGGCTTCCGGAACGAGTCCGACGAAGGGGTCCTCGACGGGATCATGGACACCGTCGAGACCGTGGCCCTCGGTATCGCCACCGCCGCCGTGATGCTCGTCGTCCTGCGCGAGCTGTCGGCCACGACGCCACCGGCCGAGGCGCTGGGGAAGATCGTCTACGAGGCCACGCCCTTCAGCATCGGCATCGCCCTCGCCCAGGCGTTCCTGCGCAAGGGCCGCGGGGGCGATGGGGAGGCGAAGGGTCGCGGCGACCTCGAGGCGACGATGGCCGATGTCGGCGCCACGCTGGTGGGCGCCATGTTCGTGGCGTTCAACATCGCCCCGACCGACGAGATCCCGATGCTCTCGGCGGTGATGGGCCCGTATTGGTTGCTGGTCGTGATGGCGGCGTCGCTGGTGATCTCCTACGTCGTGGTCTTCGAGGCCGGCTTCTCCAACGAGGAGCAACGTCACTCCCAGACCGGCGTGCTGCAGCACCCGATCACCGAGACGGTGGCGTCCTATCTGATCGCCCTCCTGGCGGCGTTGGCCATGCTCTGGTTCTTCCAACGCCTCGGCGGCCTGCCGTGGGACGCCACCCTCGAGCAGGTCGTGGTGCTCGGCCTGCCCGCCGCGGTGGGCGGCGCCGCGGGCAGACTGGCGATATGACGCCGACGAAGTCGAAGCGGAGCCGCCGCGAGCGGACCTCGGCCGAGTGGGTGACGTTCGGCATCTCGCTGTTCGTGCTCGCCGTCGTCGTCGCTCTCATCGGCGTGCAGGCGCTCGCGGGGGAGGACCCGCCCGCCCCGGTGGTCCGCCGCGAGGGGGAGATCCGCCGCGAGAACGGCAAGTGGTTCGTCCCCGTCACGCTGAAGAACCACGGCGATGCAACCGCCGAGAACGTGCAGGTCACGGCGTCGCTCACCAAGGGCGACGACGTGGTGGAGGCCGACCAGTCGGTCGACTTCCTCTCGGGCGGTGAGACCGAGGAGCTCGAGTTCGTGTTCGACGAGGACCCGGAGGAGGGCGAGCTCGAAGTCAGGGTGGCCGGGTACCAGCTGCCCTGATCAGAACGTCCAGCGGGTCGCAGTGGTGGCGAAGCGCTCCATGTCGTCGATGAAGCCCAGCACCACCGTGGGCTGGACCCGGTAGAGCACGGACTCCTCAGGTGGGGTGATCCCGTACTTGTGCCGGTAGGCGTGGGTTGCAGCCGCCGGGTGCGGGGCCACCGGTGACGCCGTGCCCTCGACGATGACAGCCTCGATCGTGGACTCGATGGTGAGCGAGCAACGCCGCTCGGCGGCGAGGTTCGCCATCTTCACCGCACCGTTGGTGCTGAACCACACGGCCCCGTCCGTCCAGACGGCCCACACCGGCGTGACGTGGGGCCGCCCGTCGGGGCGGGTGGTTCCCAGCCAGTAGCCGTGGCTGGCCGACAGCCGTTCCTCGGCCCACGACCACGGCAGCAGGCCCTCCCCGGCATCGGCGGGGACGATGCCGTAACCGGGGATGTCGGGGCGCGAGGCGGTCGGGGTGACGTCCGCCGTCACGTCCGCCGGTCCGACACGCCGCGGCGCCCGACCAGTGACGCGAAGACGATCACGTTGTCGGCGTAGTGGCCTGTCGCCCGGTCGAAGGGCCCGCCACAGGTCAGCAGCCGGAGGGCGGCATGACGGGTGTCGCCGTACACGAGCTTGGTCGGGAAGCGATCCTTGGCGTACACGCGCACCCCGTCGACCGCGAAGCGCGCCTCTTGGCCGTCGGCCCTCCGGACGGTGATCTCGTCGCCGGGACGCAGTTCCCGCAGCCGGAAGAACACCGACCGCCCGTACCTCGCAGAGTCCACGTGGCCGGAGATGATGGCCGGCCCGAGCGAGCCGGGCGTCGGCGAGTACCGGTACCAGGCGGGGTCGTTGTAGCGCGGGCCCGGAGCCGGCACCTCGAGGCCGCCGTGACGGTCGAGGCCGAGATGCTGGAGGCGGGCGCGTACGTCGATGGCCGGGATCTCGATGTCGGTCGGCAGGGACGTCGGTAGGGGACCTCGCGCGGTGACGGCCGGCGAGGTCGACCCTGACTTGACCAGGGGAGGGCCGGCCGGGTCGGCGGCCGGGGCGACGCCTGCCGCCACCGCGGTGGTGCCCGTCGCCGCCAAGGCGGCGGTAGCGATCCCGAGCAGGAGCCGGGCCCGTCGCCGCGGCCTCGCCGCCTCAGCTGGTGTCGCTATCGGTAGGCAGCGCCAGGGCGGAGTCGATGACGCCAGGAGGGCCTCGTCCCAGAGGGGCTCGGTCACGGCGCCGTCATCTCCTCAGAGGGAGCGGGTGACCCGCCGCCGCCACGCGAAGGTGATGCCGGCCGCGGTCAGCAGCCCGGCACCGGGGGCCAGCAGCGAGCCACGGCGGGTGCCGGGGCTGAGCCCGCCACCGGCCTCGACGCCCCCGGCCGGCGTCCGCGTGACCTGCCGCGTCGTGCGGCGTGCCGGGTCGCCGGTCGAACCTACGCCCTCGGTGCCCGTTCCGGAGCCCGAACCCGAACCCGAACCCGAACCGGAGCCCGAACCCGAACCCGAACCCGAACCGGAACCGGAGCCAGCCGGGCCCGTCGCACCAGGGGTCGTCGTCGTCACGCCGGGCCCGATCGCCGACGTGGTCGTGGTCGTGGCCCCAGGGACCGTCGTGGTGGTGGCGCCCGGCGTCGTGGTCGTGGTGGTCGGGGCCGTGGTGGTCGTCGGAGGCGGCGCCGCCGCGCAGGTCGGCCGGTTGATCCGGTTGTCGTCGAGCGTCACCGCTGCGTTGCGGGCCAGGGCCCGGCCCTCGACCGTCGCCCCGGTGTTCAGGGTGATCGAGGAGAGGGCGAGGATGCTGCCCTTGAAGGCGGTGTTGGTGCCGAGGGTGGCAGAAGCGCCGATCTGCCAGAAGACGTTGCAGGCCTGGGCGCCGTTGATCAGGTTGACCGTGCTGCTCGACGCCGTCGTCAGCGACGAGCCGACCTTGAAGATGAACACCGACGTCGGGTCGCCCTGGGCGTCGAGCGTGACGGTGCCGGTCAGCCCGAGCGCTCCCCCTGATCCGTAGACGCCGGCCTGGAAGGTCTGTCCTCCCAGGGTGGCGATGGTGGCGTCGGTCGGGCGTCCGGCCGCGTCGTTGTACGCGGTCGTGAGGTCGTTCTTGGCCTGGGCGGCGACGGCATCGGTGGCATGGACCGTGCCGTTGACCGTGCCAGGCGGGAAGCCCGTGATCGAGGTTCCTGGGCTGAGGCCAAGGTCCCCGTTCAGCACGGTCGGGCCGGTATTGGTCACGGCCGACCCGGCCAGGACGGCAAAGGCGCCCGCCGTGCCGAGTCCGACCGCCGCCGGTGCCGCATCGGCGGTGCCGCCGAGCGTGAAGGGTGCCGCCAGCGCGAGGATCATGGCCAGGGCGGCGCCGAGGGCAGGGCTCCTGCGGTGCGCGGGAACAGTATCGGCAGATCTCATCGCGACTCCCCAGCCAGTGCAGGCACCGCTCGGCCTGTCGGCGCGACCCTAATCGACGCCTCCGTGAGCTAGGCGGTCACACGGGGTCGCGAAACGTAGAGTGGGAGGCACGGGGACGTAGCTCAGCTGGCTAGAGCACCGCCTTTGCAAGGCGGGGGTCGTGGGTTCGAGTCCCATCGTCTCCACTCACCGTCGCACCTGACCCGCCGGCTGGAAGAGCTCGACGAGGTTGCCGGCCGGGTCGACGGCCAAGGCCTGGCCGCCGCCGGGGCCGCTGACGATCTCGTTGCGGAATTGCACGCCGTCGGTAGCCAGGCGGTCGACCTCGGCGGCGATGTCGTCGACGATGAGATGGATGCGATTCCAGCCGCCGGGTCCCGGCCGTTCGCCGTCGGCCATGGCCCGCCCGGCCGAGCTCTGCGGGCCCGAGAGCAGGAGACGGAGGTTCCCCCGTCGCACGTCGGCGAATGCCGGGCTGTTGATGCCGATGGCGAAGCCGAAGTGGCGCGTGTAGTAGTCGACACACGCCGCCACGTCGTCGACGAGATACCGCACGTTCACGGTCTCGGTGTCAGGCACTCTGGGTCCTCTCGTGTGGGCTGGTGCGGAGGTCGGCGAGCAGCAGCGCGACGCGCGTCTCGATCTCGTCGGCGACCTCACGGAAGGCCGGGTAGGTGGCCTCGTCACTGTCGCCCGACGCCGCGGGGTCGGGCATGCTCCAGTGCGCGGCGAGCGGCGGTCCCGGGAACTGCGGGCAGACCTCGCGCACCTTGTCGCACAGCGTCACGACGCGGTCGAACCGGTTGCGAGTGAAGCGGCTGAGTGACTTGGTGGGCCGACCCGCGATGTCGACGCCGCGCTCGGCCATGACGCGCACCGCGTTCGGGTGGAGCGGCTTCGGGTCGCTCCCGGCACTGCGGGCCTCGATGGCCCCGGCCGTCCGGTGCTCGACCAGCGCCTCGGCGATCTGCGAGCGGGCGCTGTTGCCGGTGCACAGGAAGAGCAGCCGCTGCCGACCCGATACACCGCGGCCACCCGCCGCCGGGCTGGGAGCCAGCGAGAGGCCCGGATGCAGCGAGAGGCCGGCCTTGCCGAGTAGCTCGCGGCACCGGAGCAGGTCGGCCCGGTAGTAGACCTCGCGGCCGTCGGCCGAGCTCCGGCGCGCGTTGACGATGCCGGCCCGCTTCAGCTCCGCCAAGTGGTACGAGACCAGGTTCTGCGGTCTGCCCACCAGTTCAACCAGCTCACCGACGCGCCGGTCGCTGCGGCCGAGTTCGACGACGAGGTGCCACCGAATCGGGTCACTCAGCAGCCCGAGGACCTCCGGAGGGGCGGCGACTGCCATGCCTGGACAGTACATCAAAGTCGGTTGATGTATCAAGACCATTCGATGCAAGGGGCTTGGTTTGCCTGGCTGCCACAATCCCGGCGTGCAGCGGTTCTTCCTCAATCCCGATACGGGGGAGCTGACCATCTTCCAGGCGCCGAACCCGCCCCTGTGGATCTTCTTCGCCGCCGCCCTGACCAAGCGTGTCGCCGATCCGGCCGGCACGACGGGCACGGTGCTCGCCGTCGTCTCCGGGGTGGCCCTGGCGTGGTGGTCGATCGACGAGCTCGTGCGCGGGGACAGCCCGTTCCGGCGCCTGCTGGGGGCTGTCGTTCTCGCCGGCCTCGTCGTCGGGTTCGTGACGTGACGTCGTGATGGCCCATGTCCGCCGATGGTCGCCGGTGCCGGCCATCGTCGTCACCTCGATCCTCGTGCAGAAGCTGGCCTTCGAGAGCCGTTACGACGTCGGCGGCCATGCCGGCGAGCACCTGGCCAGCGCATCAGCGCCTTTCATGGCCGTGGGGGTCGTCGCCGTCCTCCTCTACGTCACGCCGCCGGCTCGGCGGCAGCCAATCGTCCTGCTGACGGCAGGGGCGTGGATCGTGGCCACTGCCTTCATCCTCGTGGGCAACGTCCGGGTGATCGACGCCCTCGCCGCCGCCGGGATGAGCCACGTTCCGACCGGTCAGTTGGAGGCGACGCCGGCGATCGAGGCCGCCCACGCGCTGGCCAACAGCGCTCCGATGTACGCCGTCCTCGCCACCGTGGCCCTGGCGGTCGCACTTCGGCTGCACCGCCACATCAGCACCAAGGTGGCCGTCGGCGCCGTGGTCCTCAGCCTGCTCTTCCCGCCGTGGATCATCCCGGGAGCTGGTGTCTTCGTGCTGGTCGTGGCCCGCTGCATGGCGTTCGGCTCGCGTGTGACCGACGTCCCTCTTGCGACTGAGGGCGAAAGGGGTTACCGTCAGTAACAGCTAAGTGTTACTACTGGTAACAGAGCAGCCCTCTCGGAGGCCCCCATGTCCATCGACACCCCCGCCGCACCGACCACCACGAGCATCGAGGAGGAGCAGGCGTCCGACTCCTTCACCGAGCTGGTCAAGCGCCTGAGCCACCAGTCGGTGGTCAAGCACTTCGACGCCTACGCCGACATCGCCTGGGACGACCCCGACTTCCACATCGACGTCACCGACCCCCGCTGGGAGCTCGCCCTCGACGAGCCGCTGGCCAGTACCGACTGGTACAAGGCCCAGCCCCAGGAGACCCGGGCCCGCATCGGGCTCCACCTCATCGCCACCAAGATGAAGGCCGGCCTGCAGTTCGAGAACATCCTCAAGCGCGGCCTGCTCGAGTACGCGTTCACCCTGCCCGACAACTCCGTCGAGTACCGCTACGCCTACCACGAGGTCATCGAGGAGGCCCAGCACGGGCTCATGTTCCAGGAGTTCGTGAACCGCACCGGCCTCGAGGTCCAAGGCCTCAGCTGGGACCTCAAGCTCGGCTCCCGGCGCGTGGTGAAGATGGGCCGGCGTTTCCCCGCCATGTTCTTCATCTTCGTGCTGGGCGGCGAGGATCCCATCGACTACGTGCAGCGCGAGACCCTGCGCAGTGGCCGCGACCTGCACCCGTTGCTCGAGCGCATCATGCGCATCCACGTCACCGAGGAAGCGCGGCACCTTTCCTTCGCCCGCCACTACCTCAAGCGGTCGGTGCCCAAGCTGAGCTGGCTGCAGCGCCAGGCGCTGTCGATCCAGGCGCCGATCACCCTCGGCGTCATGGCCTCGGTCATGCTGCGCCCGTCCAAGCAGGTCGTCCGCACCTACGGCATCCCCGCCGAGGTGATCAAGGAGGCCTACGGCGACAACCCGAAGACGCGCCAGGCCCTGAAGGACTCACTCCACAAGGTGCGCAAGCTGTGCATCGATCTCGGCATCGTCAGCCCGGCGTCGAAGCTGCTGTGGAAGCGGCTCGGCATCTGGGACGCCGCCCGCGTCTAGCGCGGGCCGTCAGTCCGGCGCCTGCAGGTAGCACTCGGCGACCCAGCCGAGCAGCCGGTCGTCGAGGTCCTCCGGGCCCCGCACGTTGGCCACGTGGTACCAGCGGCCGTGCCACTCCATGACCTTGCGCGTGATGCGCGGGTGGGCGACGGCGCGGTCGAGGGAGAACGACAGCGCCACCCAGTCGCGCCTGGTGCGCAATTGGGCGAACGAGCTCGATCGTTTGAGGAAGATGCCCACCGACACCGGCTCCACGTGCACGGTGCCGACGGTGTCGAGGTGGGCCTTCACCTTCTCGTAGATCGGCCGCTCGCGCGCTGGTCCCGTCGAGAAGTACTCCTCCAGCGTCATGGCCGGCGCGCACTCGTGTGACTGCTTGTTCCGGCGGAACTGGCGCTGGCACTCCGGGCACACCCACGGCACCGGGCCATCCTGCCTGCAACGATCGTTGGGCGCCTCCTCACGCCTCCGGACCATGAGGTCACGCATCGCAGGAGTGGTCGTCGCCCTTGGCCTGCTGTCGGCCGGGGCCCAGGCTCAGGCCGGACCCCCGCCGGATCCGCCCTCGTCCGGGCGACTGCCCGACCCCCTCGACTGCGCTCTCGCAGCCGATCCGCAGGCGGTCGCCGCCGCTTCCAGCGACACCGGCCAGACCGTGACCCTGCGGACGCTGGTGATCTCCGACCGGGTCGAGATCGCCCGCAGCCAGGAGATCATGGAGCGCGTGGTGGCGGCCTATCGCGAGGTGGGCCTGGCGCTGGACGTCACCCATCGGCGGATGGACCTGGTCGGGGACGACGCCGTGGACCTGATCCGCCAGACCCGGCATGCGCTGGCCTGGGACGACGTGCAGGGATACGACCTCGTGCACGTCCTGAGCGTCGCCGAGCTGAAGGCCGGGTCCGGCCAGGTCGCCGGCCTGGCGCACTGCATCGGCGGTATCCGGTACGCCAAGTACCACTTCGCCACCTCGGTCTCCCGGGCCAACATGCCGGAGGAGGGCGTGATCGGGCCCATGCCGGTGACGGGTGACATCACGGTGTTCACCACCCGACCGGCGGTGACGACCGCGCACGAGATGGCGCACTCGCTCGGCGCCCGGCACGAGCACGCCAACTGCGCCGAGAACGCCCCTCGCGCCGCGGCCGACGGCAACGCCGCCGTCTGCACGGTGATGGACACCAACTTCCAGTACCGCCAGCTCCACTTCGGGACCCTCGAGCGGTCGACGGTGCGCATGTTCGCCATCCGCTACGGCTGACCGGCAGGCGGCATCGCTAGATTCGTCCAGTGCCCATCACGCCCGACACCAAGGACTGGACGTGGGTCCTCGATCGCCCGTGCCCCGAGTGCGGGTTCGAGGCGGCGTCGTTCGCGCTCGGCACCGTCGGGCAGCTGCTCCGGGAGAACGCGACGGGCTGGCAGGAGGTGCTGGCCCGGCCGGAGGTCACCACGCGGCCCGACGACGCCACGTGGTCTCCGCTCGAGTACGCCTGTCATGTGCGCGACGTGTGCCGGCTCTACGACTACCGGCTGGGTCTGATGCTCACCCAGGACGATCCGCACTACCCCAACTGGGACCAGGACCAGACGGCGATCACCGAGCGCTACAACGAGCAGGACCCGGCGACGGTTGCGATCGAGCTACGGGATGCGGCTGACGCGTTGGCGACCAGCTTCGACGCCGTGGCCGGCGACCAGTGGGAACGCACCGGCAATCGCAGCGACGGCGCCCGCTTCACGGTTCAGACCTTCGCCCGCTACATGGTCCACGACCCGATTCATCACCTGCACGACGTCACGTCAGGTCGCTGATCCGGAACAGCGAGCACAGCTCCAGGCCGGCCTCGGCCAGCGACTCGGCGCCACCCGTCTCGCGGTCGATCACGCAGAGAGCAGCGGTGACGGCCGCGCCCTCCGCCCGCAGGTCCGCGGCCGAGAGCACCACCTGGCCTCCGGTGGTGACGACGTCCTCGATGATCACGACCCGCTTCCCGCCGATCTCGTCCCCCTCGGCCAGCTTGGCCGTGCCGTAGGTCTTGCGGGCCTTCCGCACATAGGTCGCCGGCAGTCCGGTGTGGAGCGCGAGCGCAGCCGCCAGCGGGACGCCCCCGAGCTCGAGCCCGGCCAGGACCTCGGTGTCGGCCGGTAGCAACCCGGCCAGCCCGGCCGCCACCTCCCGCAGCAGCACCGGGTCGGTGGTGAACCGGAACTTGTCGAAGTAGGTGTCCGTCACGAGCCCCGAGCGCAGGGTGAACTCGCCCCCGGTGAGATGGGCCACCCGGGTGATCTCCCGGCCGAGCTCGGTTCGCTCCACTACGGGTTGAGCCGCTCGACGGCGGGCCGCAGCTCCAGCTCGTCGATGAGGTCGTCGATTTCGGTGTCGGTGAGCGGCCGGCCCTTGCCCGCCGCCGCGGTGAGCGCGGCCTCGAACGCGTTGGTGCCGAACGAGCGGCCGTCGAGCCGGGGGGTGGTGGTGATCAGCCACTGCACGCCGCGGCCGCGCAGGAACTCGACGTCGTCGGCGGTCGTGGTGTTGGTCACGACGGTCTTGCCGGCCAGGTTCTCCGGCGCGTACTTGCGCATGTAGAGGAAGTCGCCGGCCAGCAGGTCGGCGGCCGCCCACTCCTTGGCGAACTTCGGGGTGTTCGTCTCCTGCTTCGAGCCCGTCGGGTAGAGGACCGAGATGGGCATGCGGCCGATGACCGGCATCGTGACCCGGGTGAGCCGCCGCACGGCA
>DATLDH010000053.1:0-19712 GCA_035526015.1 Acidimicrobiales bacterium | reverse complement strand
AGGCGGGCGAGCGGGACGAGGGCGGTGAGGTCGGCCTGCCGGGCCTCGTCGACGGCCTCGAGCATGGCGGTGCGGATGGGCCCCGGGGTCACGAGGTTGCACGTGATGCCGCGCGACGCCATCTCCCGGGCCACCGAGCGGGTCAGACCGACGAGGGCGCCCTTGGCCGCCGCGTAGTTGGCCTGGCCGGCCGAGCCCATCAGGCCGGCCACCGAGCCGACGTTGACGATGCGGCCGAAGCGCGCCTTCATCATCCCCGGCGTGGCCCGGCGGATGGTGTGGAACGAGCCGTCGACGTTGGTGCGCATGACACGCGACCACGCCTCGTCTTTCATGCGCATGAGGAGCCCGTCGGCGGTGACCCCGGCGTTGTTGACCAGCACGGTCACCGGCTCCCACTGCTGCTCGACGGTCGTGAAGGCGGCGTCGACGGCGGCGGGATCGGCGACGTCGGCCTGCACCGACAGCCCCTCGCCCCCCTCGGCCTCGATCTCCTTGACGGTGGCGTCGCCCCCGTCGGCGTCGCTCGACCAGCACACGGCGACGCGGTGGCCGTCGCGTGCCAGTGCGATCGCGGTGGCCCGTCCGATGCCACGCGACCCCCCGGTCACCAGTGCGACGCGACCGCTCATCAGCTGGACTGGGCTCCCCGGCTCCAACGCAGCAGCGCGGTGGCCCAGGTCATGCCGGCACCGAAGCCCGACAGCAGGACGAGGTCGCCCTCGGCGATGAGGCCGGCGTCGGCCGCCTCGGCCAGCGCGATCGGGATCGACGCGGCGGAGGTGTTGCCGAAGCGCTCGACGTTCATGAACGTCTTCTCGGCAGGGATCCCGATGCGGGGCAGCACGGCGTCGACGATGCGGGCGTTGGCCTGATGCGGGATGAAGAGGTCGACATCGTCGGCGGTCACGCCGGCCCGCTCGAGGGTGACGGTGGCGGAGTCGACGACGGCGCGCACGGCCCGGCGGAAGACCTCGCGGCCCTCCATACGGAGGTACTGGCCGCCCGCGGCGACGGTCTCGGGTGTGGCCGGCATGCTGCGGCCGCCGCCCGGCACCTCGAGGATGGTGGCGGCCGAGCCGTCGCAGCCGAGATCCCAGGCCAGCAGGCCGGCACCATCGGGCGCGGCACCGATGACGGCGGCACCGGCGCCGTCGCCGAACAGGATCTGCGTGCCGCGGTCGGCGGGGTCGAGGAAGCGGGTGATGACCTCGGAGCCGATGACGAGCACGTGGCGCACCGCGCCGGTGGCGAGGAACGACGACGCCACGACGAGGGAGTAGGCGAACCCTGAGCAGGCGGCGCCCAGGTCGAAGGCCCCACACCGCAGCCCGAGGGCGTCCTGCACGAACGCGGCAGTGCTCGGCACCTGCTGGTCGGGTGTGGCGGTGGCGATGATGAGCAGGTCGATATCGGCGGCAGTGAGGCCGGCGTGGGCCATGGCCTGGGCGCCGGCCGTGATGGCCAGGGTGGCGGTGGACTCGCCCTCGCCGACGACGCGGCGCTCGCGGATGCCGGTGCGCTCGACGATCCAGTCATCGGAGGTGTCGAGGCGCGCCTCGAGGTCGGCGTTGGTGATGACACCGGAGGGGATGCCGAGGCCCCACCCGAGGATGGCGCCGCCGTTCAGCAGTGACGTCCCGGCCACACCGATGCTCGGTGCAACCAACGTCATGCGGGCGCGCCGGTGACGCGCAGCCATGCCACGGGCTGGCCCTTGCGGACCCGCTCCCCGGCGTTGGCCAGCATCCCCATGAGGAACCCGGTGAACGGGCTGCGCACGACGCGCGACTCGCCGACGACCTCGATGGTGCCGATGGCCTGGCCCTCGGTGACGAGCTCGCCTTCGGCCGTCACCGTCTCCGGCGGCAGCGGGCGGAAGATGCCGACCGCCGGCGCGATCACGACCCGCTCGGGGACGGCGAGCTGCTCGCCCAGGTCGGGGTGAACGGTGGGCTCTTCGGTGATTGCGGTCATCGTGCCTCCAGGAGGTCGCGGTGGAGATGGTCGGGCGTGCTGACGTTGCGCACGGAGATCTGGGGCTGGCCGCGCTTGGCCATGGCGGCCAGCGAGGCGCCGGGGCCGACCTCGATCCACGAGGTGGCCAGGCCGGCGAGGGTGTCCATCGACGAGCGCCAGCGCACCGGCTCGACGAGGTGGACGGCGAGGCGGTCGGTCCAGCCGCCGCCGTCGACGTAGCTCATCGCATCGGTGTTCGACACGACCGGCACCGCCGTATCGGCGAAGGGCAGCCCGCCGAGCACGGGCCGGAGGTCGGCGGCCGCAGCGGCCATGAGCGGCGTGTGGAAGGCACCGCCGACATCGAGGTTCATGACCTTGCGGACGCCGAGGTCGCGGGCCGCGGCAGCGCCGGCCTCGAGTCCCGACGGCGTGCCGGCGATGACGACCTGGCCGGGGGCGTTGTCGTTGGCGACCCAGCAGTCGGCCACATCGGCGACGGCGGCATCGGCCTGCTCGGGGGTGGCGCCCAGGAGGGCGGCCATCCGACCGGGGGTGGCGTCGGCCGCGGCCTGGGTGGCCTCGGCCCGGCGCAGGGCGAGGCGCAGGCCGTCGGCGAACGTGAGGGCGCCGGCGGCGATGAGGGCGGTCACCTGGCCGAGGGAGTGGCCGGCGAAGGCGACGACCGCCTCTCGTGTTCCGTCGCCCTCCAGCTCGGGGCGGAGCGACTCCCACGCCATGAGGCTGGCCAGCAGCACCGAGAGCTGGGAGTTGCGGGTGCGGCCCAGCTCGTCGGGCGTGGCCGCGAGCAGGAGATGGGTGGCGTCGATGCCGAGCGACTCGGCCCGATCGGCCAGCTCCCAGGCCGGCGTGGCGCGCCAGGGGACACCCATGCCCACTGCCTGAGCCCCCTGCCCGGGGAAGATGATTGCAACTGCCATCCCAGCGACGCCTCCGCCCGAAGGTGTTGAGGTTCTGACCTGCTCGATTCCTCAACGGTTACACGAAATCCTCCCACGTTTGAACGATTTCGTCTAACCTTTGGATGAAGGTTTTGTCACGGGAGTGTGAACATGCCGTACCGGGTCGAGGAGCTGGCGGAGGCGGCGGGCATCAGCGTCGAGCTGATCCGCTCGTACCAGTCCAAGGGCCTCCTCGCCGCGCCCCGGCACGAGGGCAGGGTGGCCCACTACGAGGCCCACCACCTCGACCGGCTGCGGGCCATCCGCGAGCTGAAGGAGCAGGGGTACTCGCTGCGGGCCATCGCCCGGGTGCTCGACCCGGCCGTGGCCGACGTGAGCGAGGACGACGCCCCCGAGGAGGTCCTCACCCAGCGGGAGCTGGCCGAGCGCACCCGGGTGCCGCCCGCGTTCCTGCGCTCGCTGGAGGCTTCCGGCATCCTCCGCCCACGCCACCTCGGCGGCACCGAGCCGCAGTACACCGGCTCGGACGTGCGGGCCGTGCGGATGCTGCTCCGGCTCATCGGCGACGGCCTGCCCATGGAGGAGTTCATGCGCGTGGCCAAGGTCCAGCTGGAGGCGGTCGACACCGTGGCCCGGGAGGCCGTCGACCTCTTCATGCGCTACGTGCGGGAGCCGCTGATGTCGTCCGGCCTGGGCGCCCGCGACGAGGGCGACCAGCTGGTGGCGGCATTCCGGGAGATGCTGCACGCCACCACGTCGCTCATGGCCTACAACTTCCAGCGCTCGGTGCTGAATGCCGCGCTCGACGAGCTCGAGCGCACGGGGTCGAAGTCGGAGAAGGCGGCGCTGCGGCGCGAGAGCGGGCGGCGCAACCTCGAGGTCGTGATGCCGACGTGAGCGGCGAGGCCGACGACCCGCTCGTCGCCCTGCTGGCCCACCGCCCGCCCTTCCGCTTCCTCGACGTGGTCGACGAGTGCCGGCCGGCGGAGTACGTGCGGGCCCGCTACCACGTGCGCGGCGACGAGGACTTTCTCGCCGGCCACTTCCCGGGCAACCCGGTCTTCCCCGGCGTCATCCAGCTGGAGGCCCTGGCCCAGGCCGGCGCCGTGGCCCTGCTCTCCGACGAGCGCTACGCCGGTTCGCTCCCGCTGTTCGGCGGGGTCGAGGACGTGCGCTTCCGCCGCGTCGTGGTTCCCGGCGACGACCTCGTCCTCGAGATCACCGTCGAGCGGCTGAGTGCCCGCGGTGGCTGGGCGAGGGGCCGGGCCTCGGTGGCCGACGAGACCTGCTGCGAAGGGCGCCTGCTGTTCGCCCTCGCCAAACGCTGAAACTCGAGGCAATGCCCCGGCCCACGGCCGGGCTATTGCCTCGAGAATGAGGGGTTAGCGGAGGCCGAGCCGGCGGGAGCAGGCGGGCCAGGCCCGCCAGCCGTCCCTGGCCTGGAGTCGGCGGGCGGCCTGGAGCTGGAGAGCAGGAGATGCGTCGCGCGGGTTGCCGCTGTAGCCGAGCGAGCGCCAGGTGGCCACGGAGAACTGGAACATGCCGTGGTAGGCGCCGTGGGCACCCACGGCGTTGGGATCCCCGCCCGACTCACACGCCGCCAGGCGTCGCCAGGTGCGGGACGTCGGTGCCGCGTTGCCCACCCGGCGGGCGCGGCCTCGCTCCGTCGCCCGTTCGGCGACCCGGTCGACGCCGGGGAGGTCGAAAGTGGTCATGGGGCCGTCATCGACGAAGGCCATCACCGGCGGCGGGGGCGCGGGGTCGTCGAAGGCCACGTCCGGACGGGCGCAGGCGACGATCATCATGGCGATCAGGCCGAACAAACGGGTCAAACCCGGGAACCTCCCCACAAGGTCACCGGTGAGCCTTGTCAACAGGTTGCCCCCAGGTCAACTGGGGCGGCTGGGGATATCCTCCCGGGCCATGCACGTCCCGTTGACCGTCGCCGACTTCATCGACCGGGCCGAGCTCGTCCACGGCGCCCGTGAGGCCGTGGTCGACGAGCCGGGGACACCCGGCTCCCTCGGCCGCCTGACCTACGGCGACGTGGCGGCCCGGGCCAGGGGCATGGCCGTCGCCCTCGACCGCATGGGCCTCGGCGTCGGCGACCGGGTCGCCATCGTGAGCCCGAATGCGGCCCGCTTCCTTGTCTCCTTCTTCGGCACCAGCGCCTACGGCCGGACCCTGGTGCCCATCAACTTCCGGCTGAACAGCGAGGAGGTCGGCTACATCGTCGACCACTCCGGCGCATCGGTGCTGCTCGTCGACCCCGAGTACGAAGAGATCTGCGCCGGCGTGCAGGCCAAGGAGCGCATCGTCCTCGACGGGGTGGCCGACGCCGAGCTGTTCGCCCCCACCGACGCCCAGCCCGCCGGGTGGGACCCTGACGAGACCGCCACGGCCAGCATCAACTACACCTCGGGCACGACGGCGCGGCCCAAGGGCGTGCAGATGACGCACCGCAACGTCTGGCTCAACGCCGCCGTGTTCGGCTGGCACACCGGCGTGAGCGACCGCGACACCTACCTCCACACCCTGCCGATGTTCCACTGCAACGGGTGGGGGATGCCCTACGGCCTCACCGGCATGGGCGCCCGCCAGGTGGTGCTGCGCAAGGTCGACGGCGAGGAGATCCTGCGCCGGATCGAGACCGAGGGTGTCACCCTGCTCTGCGGCGCTCCGGCGGTCGTCGCCGCCATCCTCGACGCCGCCACCGCGCGCAACGCGGCGGGCACGACGGTCCCGGGCAAGGGAACGGTGCGCATGGTCGTCGCCGGCGCGCCCCCGCCGTCGAAGGTGATCGAGCGGGTGCAGGCCGAGCTGGGGTGGGAGTTCATCCAGATCTACGGCCTCACCGAGACCTCGCCGCTGCTCACCATCAACCGGGCGCCGGCCGAGTGGGACGCCCTCGACGTGGCCGAGCGCTCCCGCCTGCTGTCGCGGGCCGGCGTGCCGGCCATCGGGGTGCGCATGCGGGTGAGCGACGAGGGCGAGGTCCAGGCCCGGACCAACCACGTCTTCGCCGGCTACTGGGAGCAGCCCAAGGAGACGGCCGAGGCCATCGTCGACGGCTGGTTCCGCACGGGCGACGGCGGCTTCCTGGACGGTCCGTTCACCGTCATCGCCGACCGCAAGAAGGACGTGATCATCACGGGCGGCGAGAACGTGTCGTCGATCGAGGTCGAGGACGTGCTGTTCCAGCACCCGGCCGTGGCCGAGGCCGCAGTCATCGGCGTGCCGCACGACAAGTGGGGTGAGACCGTGAAGGCGCTCGTCGTGCTGCGCGAGGGCACGCAGGCGACCGAGGCCGACATCATCGAGCACTGCCGCTCGACCATGGCCCATTTCAAGTGCCCCACCAGTGTCGAGTTCCGCGACGCGCTCGCCCGCACCGCCACCGGCAAGCTCCAGAAGTTCAAGCTCCGCGCCCCGTACTGGGAAGGCCGGGAGAAGCTGGTCAACTAGCCCCCTCCGTTCTCGTGCATGGAACGCTGCCTACGTCGGCTCTCCATGCACCAGTTCGGATTGGGCGGCGGCGGCGCGGAGGTGGGTGGTGAGGTCGTCGAGGGACGTCCTGGCGTTGAGGCCGCTGGTCGAGGGCATGAGGTAAGCGGGGACGTCACCGAAGCCGCCCACGACGGGCCCGACGGTCGCTTTGCGATCGACGGCGGCGCGCCAACCGGCCAGGCCGACGAAGCACACCGCGGCCGGCTGCAACCACCGCACGAGACGCTCGACCCTCTTCAGGCCGTCGCGGTAGTCGTCGCGCGTCAGTTCGTCGGCGGCCACGGTCGGGCGCTTCACCACGTCGGTCATGCCCACGCCGTGGTGGACCAACGCATGCAGCGGATCGTGTGCCCTGGTGACGAGTCCGGCGGCCATGGCTGCGGGCCAGAACCGGTTGCCGGGGCGCGCGTAGCCCACGCCGCGCTCGGCCGAGTAGATGCTGGGGTTCAGGCCGCACACGAGCAGCCGCATGTCGGGAGCGACGGTGTCGGGGAGCGATCGCACCCGCGTGCACGACAGGTACATGGAGTCGCCCTCGCGGTCGAGGTCGTCGACCGACAGCCCGGCACCGACGACGGTGTCGCGCAGGCCCTCCTCGGTCCACAACGCGAAGTTGCGTCCTTCGAAGTCGTCGCGGCGGTGGGTGAGCGGTCCCATGTCCTGGTCGCCCTCGATCACGTCGATGTGCACCGGAGCGCCCGGAACGAGCGCCCAGTGGAGCCGGGCCAGGGCCAGGGGCAACCGCGGCCGGGCCACATGGAGGTAGCTCATGCTCGCCCACGCCGCACCGAGGGAGCGGTCGCGGAACGGCGGCTGCTCGAGGTCGGCGAGCACTCGCCACGCGCCGGGCGCGGCCTCGGGCAGCATGGCCAGAAGGGCGACCGATGCGTCGAGCGCGATCACCGGGTGGCCGAGATCGGCGGTGTAGTTCCCGTGGCCGCTGCCCATATCGACACGAACCGCACCATCCGGTACACGGCCCGCGAAAGCCCGGGCCCGGGTCGATCGCTCTGGTCCCCGTCGCCGGCGCCACTCCTCGGCGCGCGCGTCATAGATCGAGACGGTCTTCTTGTCCACGACCTCTATCCTCGTCCCATGGGGAGAGGACGGCACGCGTGGTGGCTCGTCGTCGCCGTCGTCGGCGTGACCGGACTGCTCGCTCCCGCCGCGCAGGCCGAGCCCGAGCACCAGCGGCCGCAAGGACCGGCCAAGGTGCGGTTCGGCCCGGGTTTCCCGAAGCTGGTCGACGAGGAGTGGAAGTTCCCGCTCGGCGGGTTCGGCGGGACCCGACCGAACGCGCCACGTCGCCACGTGCCGGTGATCTTCGTGCACGGCAACAACGTCGACCACGCCGACTGGTACCCGGTGCGCGACGCCTTCAAGGCGGCGGGCTGGACCGACCAGGAGCTGTGGGCGCTGTCGTACAACGGCCTCGGCGGGATCAACGGCACCGCCGTGCTGACCCCCAACCCCGAGCGCGACGCGGAGCACCTGGAGCTGGGCTGGGACGGCCAGACGCGCATCACCAACAACGACATCAACGTCGTCGACTTCTACCGGTTCGTGATGGCCGTGCGGCAGTACACAGGTTCGGCCCGGTTCCACATCGTGGGCCACTCACTGGGCGTGACACTGGCCCGCCGCGTGCTGCAGATGCACCCCGAGCTCCGACCCGACCTGGTGTCGTTCGTCGCCATCGCCGGCGCCAATCACGGCACGTCGTTCTGCCCGCCGCAGTCCCAGCACCGGGTGGTGGCATGCCACGAGATCGCCGCCGGCACGCGGTGGCTGGCCCAGCTGAACGGCGTCAACAACGTCGACGAGACCTACAAGCCGGCGCGCTGGCTCACGATCTACGACGGCACCGGCCTCGGTGACCCGGCCTTCGCCGCCACCTACGCGCAGAGCCCCATGCTCATCGGCGCCGACAACCGCCAGTACCCGCTGAGCTACCACAACGACCTGCGCCTCGACCCGGCCATCGTGAAGGACTACCGCACGTTCATCGAGAAGTCCGAGGCCCTGCGCGGCTTCACCCGCGCGGCGCCAGCCTGAGGATCCGGTCGTCACCGTCGCGCGGTGAGCCACGGCCGTCGCGGTTGGACGTGGCGAGGTAGATCGCACCGTCGGGGCCGGCCTGCACGTCCCGGATGCGGCCGAACCGGCCGTCGTGGAGGATCTCCTCGCCCGTCACCTCCGACCCGTCCCCGGAAAGGGTGAGGACGCGCAGGTCGGCCTCCTTCAATGTGCCGAAGAGCAGCTTGCCCTTCCATTGTGGGATGAGGTCGGCGGTCGGGATGGTGCAGCCCGCCGGTGCGATCGTCGGCGTCCAGTTCTTGATCCCGTTGCCCACCTTCTCGGGCCACCCGCCGTCGAACCCGGTGGTGATGACGTTGATCTCGTCCCCGCGGTCGGGCCCGTGCTCGGTCGCGTACAGCCGACCGCTGCCCCCGACGCACAGGCCCTGGATGTTGCGGTGGCCCGTGCTCCACCGCTGGAACTCCCCGGTGTCGGGGTCGATGCGCAGCACCTTGCCGTTGCGGCTGTCGGCCTTCCGCACCGAGCCCTGGTCACCGGCGTCACCGGTGCTGGCGTAGAGCCTCCCGTCGGCGCCGAACACGAGGCGCCCACCATCGTGGATGGCGCCCTTCTCGATGCCGTCCACGAGCACGGTCTGGGTGCCGTCGGCGGCGAGCCGCACGATGCGGTTGTCGTCCTCGCCCGTGTACATCACGAACCGTCGGCCCTTGGCGTCGATCGCCAGTCCCATCAGCCCGGCCTCCCCGCTCTCCTCCACGCCCGCGACCGTCTGCGGCGGCTCCCCCTGGCGGGTGATGTGGCCACCCCGCTCGGTCCAGTGCAGGTGACCGTCGGGGTCCCATGCCAGGGCCCACACGGTGTCGAGACCGCGGGCGACCTCGGTGACCTCGACCCGCACGGCTCCGTGGCCGGCTGTCCCCGTCGATGAGGGTGTGGTGCCCGACGGCACCGGCGCGGCGTCGTCGCCGGCGCACGACGCCAGGGTCAGCACTGCGAGCAGCGAGACGGCCACCCGCCGGCGGGTCATACGCGTGCGCGTCGCACCGCGAGGCGGAAGATCGTCTCCCACCCCTCGGCCTTCACCCGCATCTCCTCCAGCCGGCGGCGGGCGTCGGCCATCGCGCCTTCGGCCTGGGGCGACTCGGCGGCAGCGAACGCCATGGCCCGGGCCAGACGGGTCACGGCCTGCATCAACCGGTCGCCGGTGCCGTCCACCACGTCGATGGCATGGTCGAAGGCCTCCTCGGACTCGGCCACCTCGTCGCGCTGCAGGTGGGCGAACCCGCGGGCGATGGCCGCCTGGGTGCGGTCCATGTAGGTCGTCTGCTCGGACTCGGAGACCTCGCTGGCGGCTTCCATGGACCCCATGGGGTCACCGGCCGCGGCCCGGGCCAGAGCGAGCGACGCCAGCAGGCTTCCCCGCGAGCTCTTGCTCGTGAGCGTCATCGCCTCGTCGAAGCGCTGCAGCGCTTCGTCGACCTCACCCGACATCAGGTGGGCCATGGCGATGAGCACGTAGCGCTCCGGTCCGGCCACATCGTCATCGACATTGTCGATGTTCTCGGCCGCCAGCCGCGCTGCCGAGGTCATGCGCTCCACGTCACCGGCGTGGCCCATCACCATCCCGGTCATGAGCGCGGCGTACTGCGACCCGTCGGCGATGCCGCTGCGCATGGCCATGGCGTGGACCTCCTCGACGAGGGCGGCCGCCTCGTCGAACTGACCACGGGCGACCAGCGCCCGTGCCAGCGGCGCCACTGCCCGCCCTTCGAAGATGGGGTCCTCGACCTGGTGGAACAGCTCGCGCGACTCGCGGGCGAGCGGGATCGACTCGGCCGTCTGCCCCTTCCACAGCCGCACGAAGGAGAGCAGGAGCAGCGTGATGGCCAGACCCCACCGGTCCCCGCGCTCCCGGCTCTCGTCCATGATCTGCATGGCGAGGGCCTCGGCCTCGTCGAGGTGACCCTGCTGGTACCGCACCCACCCGAGCAGACCGACGACCCACCCCAGGCCGCCGATGTCGCCGATCTCGGTGAACAGCCGGGCCGACTCGTCGAGGCGTTGCTCGGCCTCGGTGGTGTGGCCCTCCATGAACGCGGCCCACGCCAGGCTCTGCAGCGCCCATGCCTCGCCCTTGCGGTCGCCCACCTCGCGGAACGCCTCGAGCGCGGCGTGGAAGTCGGGTTCGGCCGCATCGGCCTGGCCGGCCAGCACCGCCGTCATGCCGCGCAGTCGCAGGGCGTCGGCCTCGCCTGACCGGTCGCCGATGTCGCGCCACAGCTCGATGGCCTGCCCCAGGGTGGCGGTTGAGTCGGCGAAGCGCGTCTCCTTCTGCTCGATGTCGCCGAGCACGGTGAGGGCCCGCGCCATGTCGGCCTCGTTGCCGGCCGCCTCCGCCTCGGCCACGACGGCGTCGACGTCGGCACGGGCGCCACTGAGCTCCCGCAGCGACGCGCGCGCCTGAGCACGGCCGAGGAGGAGGCGGCGGCGCTCGTCGACCTCGCCCTTGGGCAGGATCCGCAACGCCTGGTCGATGAGGTGCAGCGAGACGAGCGGGGTCTCGCGCTGGTCGGACCTGGCCGCGGCCCGCGAGATCGACTCCAGCGCCTGGCGGGCCACGTCGGGCGGCACCCCATCGACGGTGCCGAGCTCACCGACGAGCTCGGCGGCCATGCCGTAGTGGTAGGCGAGCTGCTCGAGCTCCTCGTCCTCGCGCCCGAGCTGGCGCAGACGCGTGGAGAGCCACGTCGCGAGCCGGTGGTGGCGCCGCGCCCGCTCGGCCTTGGTGAGCGTCTCGTACGCCACCTCACGGACGAGGTCGGAGCGGAACTCCCACTCGTCGCCGTCGATCAGCAGGAGGTCCTTGGCGGCCAGGAGCTCGAGAGCACCGGGAGCGTCGTACTCGCCGCGCGCCGTGGCCAGCGCGAGCAGCACCTCGGCCCGGCCGGTGCGGCCGACGACGGCGGCGTCCTCGAGCATCCCCCGCTCCCGCGCGCTCAGGCTGTCGAGGCGAGCCGCCAGCAGCCCGCGCAGCGTGGCCGGCAGTTCGCGCCCTGAGTCACCGCTGGCGTTGAACGCACCCTGCTCGCCGAGCAGGGCAACGAGCTCCTCGAGGAAGAACGGGTTGCCGCCGCTGCGCTCGAGCAACAGCGCGCGCAGGTCCGAGGACACCCCGCCGGGGAGCAGCTGGTCGAGCAGGTCCGAAGCGGCATCGACGCCGAGCGGGTCGAGGTTGACCAGCACGAGGTTGTGGCGCCCGACGGGCGGCGTCCATGACTCGTCCAACTCCGGACGAGCGGTGCCGACGAGCACGAGCGGCAACCCGCGCAGCCGGTCGAGGAGCCGGCCGATGAGATCGAGCACGAGCGTGTCGGCCCAGTGCAGCTCGGAGATCACCAACAGCACCGGCTGGCGACGGGCCAGGGCCTCGAGGAAGGTCTGCACGGCGCGCCGCGCCTCGTCGCGCGCCCGCGTGGGGTCCACGTCGGGGAAGCGGTCCTCGTCGCCCATGAGATAGAGGAGCCCGTCGGCGATGCGGGCCACCTCGGCCGTGGCGCGGGGGACACCGAGCGCCTCGGCCACGGCGGCGAGCGACTTCTCCAGGGAGTCGGCGGCGTCGTCGGAGGGCTCGATGCCGCACGCCTGGCGCACGGCCTCGCCCACCGGCCACCACGGGTTGGCCTCGCCGTACGGCACGCACCGCCCCTCGAGCACGACGGCCTCGTGCTGGGTCAGCGCGTGGGTCTCGAGCTCCTCGGCCAGCCTGCTCTTGCCCACGCCGGCGTCGCCGAGGAGCAGCACGAGCTGGGCCCGGCTGCGCGACACGGCCGTCGCCATCGTGTAGCGGAGGAGGCCGAGCTCCTCGCTGCGGCCGACCAGCGGGCTGCGGCCGCGCCGGGGCCGGTAGCCGGGCGGCACCAGGGCCTCGACCGCGAGCCACGCCTCGACCGGTTCCTCCCGGCCCCGTGCCAGGAGCAGGCCGAGCGGCTCGTACCGCACGATCTCGCGGGTGCAGTCGTGGGTGGCCGGGCCCACGACGACGGTGCCGGGCGCGGCCTGGGTCTGGAGCCGGCTGGCCACGTTCACCACGTCGCCCATGGCCGTGTACTCGCCACCGGCACGCACCGTGCCCACGAGGACCTCGCCGGTGTTGATGCCGACGCGAAGCTGGATGCCGGCGCCGCGCTCGGTGGCGAACTCGGCGATCGTCGACTGCATCTTCAGTGCGGCGCGCACGGCCCGCTCGGCGTCGTCCTCGTGGGCGACCGGCGCGCCGAACAGGGCGATGATGGCGTCGCCCATGGTCTTGTCGACGCGGCCGCCGAATCCGGTGATGTCGGCGGCGAGGCGGTCGAAACACTGGTCGACGAGGTACTTCACCTGCTCGGGGTCCATGTACTCGCTGAAGGCGGTGAATCCCACGAGGTCGGCGAACACCACGGTCGCGACCCTGCGCTCGTCGACCGGTGCGTGGAGGAGATGACCGCAACTCGGGCAGAACCGGGCGTCGGCGGGTGCCGCGGCGCCACACGACGGGCAGGTCATCCCGACCCAGGATAGAGGGAGGGTCCGCGCGAGACTGCGGCCGGGAGACACCCGTCACACATCCCGTCGAGGAGACCGATGCGACGAACGGTGCCGGCGATCGTGCTGGCGATGGTCCTGCTGATCGGCGGGGCGTGCGGGCGGGGCGGCCAGTCGTCGGTGGAGCTGTTGTCCGCCGCCCCCGACCGCACCCTCGAGGCGGGTTCGTCGCGGCTGGCCCTGACCATCACGACCAAGGCGACACAGGAGGCCCAGGGCCTCAACTTCGGAGGCGAGGGCCTCTTCGACTACCGCAAGAAGATCGGGCAGCTGACCTTCGACCTCGGTTCGCTCGGCCTCCCCGGCGCCAGCGGCAAGGCCGAGATGCTCCTCCTCGGCTCCACCATGTACATGAAGTTCCCCGGCGCCGAGGCGACGCTCAAGAAGAAGCCGTGGGTGAAGTTCGATCTGAACGCGCTGGCCGAGGAGGAGGGCGCGTTGAGCGAGGGGTTGTCGAGCTTCGGCCAGGGCTCGGACCCCAGCTCCATGCTCCAGGCGCTCCGCGGCGTGTCGGGCCCGGTGAAGAAGGTCGGCGAGGAGAAGGTGCGCGACGCGCAGACCACCCACTACCGGACGACGGTCGACCTGAAGAAGGCGGGTGGCGAGGTGCCGGCGGCCCAGAAGGCGGAGTACGACCGGTTCGTGCAGCAGTCCGGTGTCGCGAGGGTGCCTACCGACATCTGGGTCGACGGCAAGGGCCGGGCCCGCCGCCTCACCATGGAGTTCGACCTGTCGAAGGCGGCCGGAGCCCTCGAGGGCGGCCCGGGGCGGTCGATCCTGGAGATCGAGCTGTTCGACTTCGGCGTGGCCGTCGCCCTGCAGGAGCCTCCGGCCCGTCAGGTCACGAACTTCGACGACATCAAGTAACGACGACGACGCCCCAGGGCGCGACCGCCAGCCGCACGTCGTCGCCCACCGCGGGGGCCGGGTCCCACGCCGCGGCGACGTCGAGGTCGGCGTCACCGGCCGTCACCGTGAGTCGCAGGTGGGCACCGCCGGGCACGACGCGTGTCACCCGGCCGCGCAGCGGTCCCTCGTGGGTCACCGTGAAGGCATCGGGACGCAGCACCACGAGCGTCCGGCCGTCGGCGGCGCCGGGAACGGTGATCGGCCCCCACGCGGTCGTGGCCCGCCCGCCCGCGACGTCGACGTCCAGCACATTGCGATAGCCGAGGAATGTGGCCGCCCAGCGGGTGGCGGGCCGGCGCCATAGCGCCACCGCGGTGTCGATCTGCACGACGCGGCCGGCGTCCATGAGGGCGATGCGGTCGGCGACGGCGGCCGCCTCACCCTGGTCGTGGGTCACGTACACGGCCGTGGTCCCCACGGTGGCGAAGATGGATCGCAGCTCGTCGGTCAGCTCCTCACGCAGTCCCCGGTCGAGGGCGCCCAGGGGCTCGTCGAGCAGCAGCAGCTGCGGTTCCGGCGCGATGGCACGGGCGAGAGCCACTCGTTGCTGCTCACCTCCCGACAGCTCGTGTACGGCGCGGGCCCGGGCGTGGCTCAGCCCGACGAGGGCGAGCATCTCGTCGACGCGGTCAGCGACGGCCTGACGCGGGCGCTGCTGCATCCGCAACCCGAAGCCCACGTTGGCGGCGACGTCACGGTGCGGGAACAGGGCGTGGTCCTGGAACATCAGGCCCAATCGACGGCGGTGGGGCGGGACCGCCGCCATGTCCTCGCCGTCGATCACGACCCGCCCGGCATCGAGGCGTTGTAGGCCGGCGACGGCGCGCAACAGCGTCGTCTTCCCGCAGCCGCTCGGTCCGAGCACAGCGATCGTCTCGCCGACGGCGACCGACAACGACACGCCGTCGAGTGCGGTGACGGGCCCGAAGCGTACGGCGGCACCCTCGACGACGAGGCGCGGTGTGGCGTCCATCAGAAGCCGGCGACGGTGGATGCGGACCGCCGGTCGACGAGCGCGACGGCCGCCACCGTGACGACCATCAGCACCGTGCTCATCGCCATGGCGGCGCCGAGGTTGGCCGGGCCGGGCCGGGCCAATGAGCGGGCGATGGCGATCGGCATCGTCGTCGACTCGGGCCGGGCGATGAAGACGGTCGCCCCGAACTCACCGAGCGAGACGGCGAACGCGAACGCGGCCGCCACCCGGGCGGCGCCCGAGAGCAGTGGCAGGTCGACCTCGCGCCAAACGCGCCGCGGCGCGGCACCGAGCACGGCCGCCGACTGGCGCAACCTGGGGTCGACGGCCCGCGTGGCCGGGAGCAGCACACGCACGACGAAGGGCAAGGCGACGAGGCCCTGGGCGATGGGCACGAGAACCCAGCGACCGCGCAGGTCGAGCGGTGGCGTGTCGAGCGCGAGCAGGAAGCCGAACCCGAGCGTGACCGCTGATGTCCCGAGGGGGATCATCACGGCCAGGTCGAGCAGACGGGCCCGGCCCCGGGCCAAGACCGCGGTGGCGGCGCCTCCGAGGGCGAGGGCGAGGCCGGTCGCGGCCAGGCCGCAGGCGACCGAGCGACCGAACGTGGCGACCAGGTCGATGTCACGCGTGCTCGCCCCCGCGCCGGAGACCAGTGAGCGGTACCAGGCCAGCCCCCATCCGGGCCCGACCGAGAACGACCGCACGACCAGGCTGACCAGCGGTGCCCCGAGGAGCAGCGCCGTGAAGGCGATGACGCCGGCCACCATCGGGACGGCTCGGCCCCGTGGGGCCCTGCGCTCGGCCGCGGCGAGGGCCGGCACCCGCCGCCGGCGGGCGTCGAGGGCGAGATAGGTGGCCAACAGCGCGGACGTGGCGACGAGCTGCACGGCGGCCAGCGCCGAAGCCGTCGGCAGGTCGAGGAGGTGCGCCGTCTGCCGGTAGATCTCGACCTCGAGCGTCGAGGTGCCGGGTGGGCCGAGCAGGAGCACGACGCCGAAGGACGTGAAACAGAACAGGAAGACGACGACGGCGGCCGATGCCAGCGCGGGCCGGATGGCCGGCAACGTGACCTCCCGGAACACGCGGGCAGGGCCGGCGCCGAGTGAAGCGGCCGCCTCCTCCAGTGACCGCGGCACATGGGCCCAGGCGGACCCCACGGTGCGCACGACCACGGCGAGGTTGAAGAACAGGTGGGCCAGCACGATGGCGGCCACATGCTGGTCGATACCGAGCCCGGCCAGTGGGCCTCCGCGACCGAGCAGGGTACGGAAGGCCACGCCGACGACGACGGTGGGGAGCACGAACGGCACCACCAGGGCCGCCCACATCATCCGCCGGCCCGGGAACCGGTAGCGCGCGAACACGAACGCGGTCGGGACGCCGACCACCACCGTCGCGGCGGTGGAGATCGCCGCCTGCCAGGTCGTGAACCACAGGACCTGCCACAACCCGCCGTCGGTGGCCACCCGGCTCAGGGTCGAGCGGTCGAGGCCCTCGGCCAGGATGGTCGCGACGGGCCAGACGAAGAAGACGGCCAGGAACAACGCCGGTCCGGCCGCCAGCAGCCCCCGTCTCACCGGATCACGGTGTCGGTCCACTCCCGGATCCACCGGTCGCGGTTGGCGCCGATCTTCGGCGCCGGCACGTCGAGCGGCGTCATCGGCCGGGCCGCGTACTTCGCGAACACCGCCGGCAGCGCCGCCTCGGCCAGCACGGGGAACACGAACATCTGCAGCGGCATGTCCTCCTGGAACTCCTTGGAGAGGAGGAAGTCGACGACGCGGCGGGCGGCGGCGGCGTGCCTCGTCCCCTTCAGGATCCCCGCGAACTCGATCTGGCGGACGCAGGTGTCCTCCACGACGCCGGTGGGCGCGTCAGTCGGCGTGGGATCGGCGAAGACGACCTCGGCGGGTGGGCTCGACGCGTACGACACGACCAGTGGGCGGTCGCCCTTCCCGGCACTGCCGCTGAAGGCCCCGTTGTAGGCCTCCTCCCACCCGGCGTCGACGCGTACGTCGTTGGACCGCAGGCGTCGCCAGTACTCCTTCCAACCCGGCTCGCCGAACCGGGCCACGGTGCCGACGAGGAAGGCCAGGCCGGGGGAGGACGTGGCCGGGTTCTCCACCACCAACAGGCCGCGGTAGTCGGGGCGGGCGAGATCCTCCAGCGTCTGCGGCACGGCCACGGCGTGGTCGGCAAACCACTTCTTGTCGTAGTTGACACAGACCTCGCCGTGGTCGACGGGGGTGACGCGGTGCCGGGCGTCGAGCTCGTGGTCGTCGGGCACGGTGGCCAACGCCGCCGGCGCGTAGGGCACGAACAGGTCGGCGTCGAGGGCGCGGCTGAGGAACGTGTTGTCCACGCCGAACAGGACGTCGGCCAACGGCTTGCCCCTGGTCAGCACGGCCTGGTTGACCATGGCCCCGGCATCGCCGGCCTGGACGAGCTCGATCGTGATGCCGGTGCGGGCGGTGAAGGCGGCCAGGACGTCCTTGCTCGCGGCGAACGAGTCGTGGGTGAGGAGGCGGACCGTCTGGCGGGGCGGGCCGGAGGTGTCGTCGTCCTTCTTTCCGTCGTTCGCCCCCCCGCACGCCGCCAGCGAGACCGCCAGCAGGCCGGCGACCACCCGCACCGGCCTCACGGCTGCACCACCAGGACGGTCCCGGCGCCGACGGCGACCGTCGCCCGGGCCCCGGTCAGCACGTTGCTGACGCCGCGGGTCGAGCCCGGGTGCAGCGTCTCGTCGTGCAGCGGGTAGAGCAGCCCCTCGGTGCGGACGTCCTCGGCCGGGCCCCCGACGGCGAGGAGCGACACCAGGCCACCCTCGTCTCCGGCGATGGAACCGGGCCGCTCCGCGCCCACCACCGAGACCCGGGCGCCCCCGATCAGGGCGTCGACACTCATTCCCGCCCACTCCGGCGAACCGAGCAGCAGGATGTTGGCGAGGAGGTGGTCGAGGCGCCCGCCCACGCCGCCGGCGACCGTGACGTCGGTGATGCCCTCCGTGCGGGCGGTCATCAACGCCAGCTCGAGGTCGGTGTGGTCCTTGGCCGCCGGGTGGCGCTCGATCCGCGCGCCACCCGCCTCGGCTCTGGTCACGGCGTCGGGCGGCGCAGAGTCGAGGTCGCCGACGACGATGTCGACGGCCCAGCCGGCGTCGGCGGCGAAGATGATCCCCGAGTCGGCAGCGATCACGAGGTCGGCTGCGGGCAGTGCAGGAGCATCCGCGTCATCGCGCGTGCCGCCGGTGAAGATGAGGGCGCTGCGTCTCGTCGTTCCCATGTGACTCCCTCCGCTGGAATGACCCAGGTCAGGTTCGACGGTCGGCGGCCGTGCTCCGCCCTCTCAGCCCGTCTGCACCGGGCTCCCGTGTCGTCCAACAGCGTACGCGACGCGCGTCAGTCGAGTGTCATTCGCGGTTCGCCGTCGGTGACGACGAGGGTCACGGGGAGTCCCAACAACGACACTTCGTCGCGCGGCATGTCGCGCGCGTTGAGCTCGACGACCATTCCTTTTTGGTCGCCGCGCGTGATCGTGAGCGTCACGTGCACCAGATCTTCGACATTGCGCGCGACATCGATCACGATGGCGTCATAGATGCCGTCGTCGATCGGAGTCATCGAGAAAACCTTGCCCCATAAGGGTTTCTCTGTCCAAGTGAGTTGGGTACCCGTAACACGACACATCCCGCGTGCACGTCGACGCGCGCGTGCCGAAGAGCGAAATGCTTGACCTGGCACTCGCAACCCTCTTTGATTTGTAAGCGGGAACGTTCCCAACCAGGAGGTGGCGGTGAATAGATCGGAACTCGTACAGAGAGTCGCCGACGAGGCGGGGCTCGATCGAGGACAGGCGGATCGCGCGGTGAGTGCGTTCATCGACGCGGTGGTGAAGGAGACGAAGGCGGGGGAAAAGGTCTCGCTGTTCGGCTTCGGCACCTTCAATCCGACCTCGCGCGCGGCCCGCATCGGTCGGAACCCTCAGACGGGTGCTCCGGTGAAGATCGCCGCCTCGAAGAGCGTGCGCTTTGCCCCGGCGGCCGCATACAAGTCGACGCTCAACGGCAGCAAGGGCGCGGCCAAGTCAGCACCCAAGAAGGCGGCGGCGAAGTCCTCTGCCAAGAAGTCGCCGGCCAAGAAGACCACAGCCAAGAAGGCGGCCAAATCGGCCAGGAAGCGCTAGGAGGCCTCCACACCATGGCAACTGCAACCAGGAAGAAGGCAGCACCCGCTGCCCGCAAGGCCACCAAGAAGTCGACGGCCAAGAAGTCCACGGCCAAGAAGTCGACCGCCCGCAAGAGCACGGCCAAGAAGTCGACGGCCAAGAAGTCGACGGCAAAGAAGTCGACGGCAAAGAAGTCGACCGCCCGAAAGTCCACGGCCAAGAAGTCCACGGCCAAGAAGTCGACCGCCCGCAAGTCCACGGCCAAGAAGTCGACGGCGAAGAAGTCGACCGCCCGCAAGTCGACGGCCAAGAAGACCACGGCGCGCAAGAGCCCGGCCAAGAAGAAGGCGACCGCCCGCAAGGCGCCTGCCAAGAAGAAGGCCACCGCTCGCAAGGCTCCGGCCAAGCGCAAGGCGACCGCCCGCAAGGCCCCCGCCAAGAAGCGCTAGCTCCACCAGACGTTCGATGCCGCCGCCGGCGCCTCCGGGCCCGGCGGCGTCGTCGCGTCTAGATGTAATGACCCGCAGGGTCGTTGACGCGGCTGATGGGTGGGCCTCCGAGGGCGGTGTGGTGCCGGTGATGGTTGTAGAGGTGCAGCCATTCGTCCAGCGCGACGAGCCGCTCGGCCTCTGAGAAGTAGGGCCGGA
>DATLDH010000106.1:0-24929 GCA_035526015.1 Acidimicrobiales bacterium | reverse complement strand
TGAGGCCGAGGCGTACCGGGAGAAGGTGCAGGCGTTCCTCGCCGAGCACCTGCCCGCCGGGTGGAAGGGCGTGGGCGCCCTCGACGGTGAGGCGGCCGAGGCGTTCGTCACCGAGTGGCGCCGGACCCTCTACGACAACGGCTACCTCGGCCTGTCCTGGCCCGTCGAGTACGGCGGGGCCGGGCTGAGCCCGCTCGAGCAGGTCGTGTTGGCCGAGGAGTTCGCCAAGGCCGGCGTGCCGACCGGATCGGGCAACGACGTGTTCGGCATCCAGATGGTCGGCAACACGATCATCGACTGGGGCACGGACGAGCAGAAGAAGCACTTCCTGCCACGCATCCTCTCGGGTGACGACGTGTGGTGCCAGGGCTACTCCGAGCCCAACGCCGGGTCCGACCTGGCCAACCTCGGGTGCCGGGCCGAGCTCGACGGCGACGAATGGGTGGTGAACGGCCAGAAGATCTGGACCTCGGGCGGCCACGTCGCCAACTGGATCTTCGTGCTGGCCCGCACCGACGCCACCGCCTCCAAGCACAAGGGCATCAGCTTCCTGCTCTGTCCCATGGACCAGCCCGGCGTCGAGGTGCGGCCCATCAGGATGCTGTCGGGTGAGAGTGAGTTCAACGAGGTCTTCTTCACCGACGCGCGCGTCCCGGCCGCCAACGTGGTCGGCGGGGTGAACAACGGTTGGGGCGTGGCCATGACCCTGCTCGGCTACGAGCGCGGCGAAGCGGCCGCCGTGGTTCCCATCCGGTTCCGCACCGAGCTCGACCGGCTCATCGCCATGGCCAAGGAGCGGGGGACGACGAGTGACCCGCTCATCCGCCAGCGGATCGCGTGGTGCTACAGCAAGGTGGAGATGATGCGGTATCTCGGCCTCCGCGCCGTGACCGAGTTCCTGAAGGGCGGGTCGCCGCGGCCGGAGGTGGCGTCCATCGCCAAGATCTTCTGGAGCGAGTACCACCAGGTCGTCACCGAGCTGTCGCTCGACATCCTCGGCGCCGACGCCCTCATCCCGAGTGGTCGGCCGCCGGCCAGCGCGTTCCAGACCGACGAGCCCGGCGCCGCGAACTCGAGCGCGTCGTGGGTCGGCACGTTCCTCAACGCCCGCGCCGGCACCATCTACGCCGGCACCAGCCAGATCCAGCGCAACATCGTCGGCGAGATGGTCCTCGGTCTCCCCAAGGAGCCGCGGGCTGACTCTGGACCCTGGAACGAACTGGCCCGGTAGTTGCACTGGGGACTGGAAGCGGCCGCCGCCGTCCTGCGCCGGCCGGGACTGTGGCCGACGGCGGTGACCCAGATCCGGGTGCTGGCGCCCCGCGGTTGGTGGCGGCGACCGCCGTTCCTCCCGCTGCCCGACAAGGACTATCTCCGGTTCCGGCTGCAGACGGCCTACGGCGATGCCGACCGGGATCCGGAGCCCGCCGACGTCGTCACCTACCTCCACTGGTGCCGGGGGGCGCGGGGCCTCGCGCGCTAGCGTGACCGGAATGCCGCTCCCACCAACCGGACGGTCTGGGGACTGAACAGTCATGTCCCGCGCGCTCGTGCTCAATGCCAGTTACGAGCCGCTGTGCGTCGTCTCCACCCGTAGGGCTCTGGTGCTCGTCCTCGACGACAAGGCCGAGATGGTGAAAGCCACCGACAAGCAGTTCCGGTCCGAGAAGCTGGCCCTGCCCGAGCCGTCCGTCGTCCGCCTCGCCCACTACGTGCGCGTGCCGTACCAGACGCGCATCGCGCTGAACCGCCGAGCCGTCTTCGCCCGTGACGACCACCGCTGTCAGTACTGCGGCAGCGCGGCGGAGAACATCGACCACGTGGTGCCCCGCAGTCGCGGCGGCACCCACACGTGGGACAACGTGGTGGCCGCATGCCGGCCGTGCAACACGCGCAAGGAGGACCGGCTGCTGTCGGAGACGTCCCTCCAGCTCCGCCACCCGCCGAGGGTTCCGAGGGAACGAACATGGATCCTCGTCGCCACCGGCGGACACCGACCGGACTGGGAGCCCTACCTCGGGGAGGCGGCGTCCCTCTCGGCCTGATGCCGCATGCGGCATGAGCAGCACCTGGCGAGTGGAGACGGCAACCGGGACGGCCCAGGAGCTGCACGACCGGCCGTTCACGTGGGCGCGCACCGTCGCCCGGTGCGAGGTGACGCGGCCCGCGCTCGTCCTCGGCAGCACCCAGCAGGAGCCGCCCCCGCTACCGACGGGAGTCGAGCTGGCCCGCCGCCGCAGCGGGGGAGGGGCGGTGCTGGTGACACCCGGCGGCCAGCTGTGGCTCGACGTCGACGTGCCAGCCGGCGACGACCTGTGGGACCACGACGTGGGCCGCTCGTTCTGGTGGCTGGGCGATGCGTGGGCGCGCGCGCTGGCCGATGTCGGAGTCGGCGAGGCCGTCGTGCACCGCGGCGGCCTGGAGCGGCGCCCGTGGTCGTCGCAGGTCTGCTTCGCCGGTCTCGGTCCCGGCGAGGTGACGGTCGGCCGCCGCAAGGTCGTCGGGATCTCCCAGCGGCGCTGGCGCGAAGGCGCACGCTTCCACTGCGCGGCGTTGCTGACGTGGGATCCGGTGGCGGTGGTCGCCGCCCTCGGGCTGCCGGACGAGGCGGCGACCGACGTGGCGATGACGGCAATGGCCGTCGATCCGGCGATCGCGGATGACCTCGTCCAGGCGTTCCTTCGTTACGCTGCCGCGCCGTGCTCGAGCTCGACCGACTGACGCGCCGCTTCGGCGGGAACGCCGCGCTCGACGGGTTCACCTGCAGCATCCCGGCCGGTGCCGTGCTCGGGTTCCTCGGACCCAACGGCGCGGGCAAGACCACCGCCATGCGGATCGTCATGGGCATCCTCGCCCCCGACTCGGGCGAGGTGCGCTGGCAGGGTCGACGCATCACCGCTGACGACCACCTTCGCTTCGGCTACCTGCCCGAGGAGCGCGGCCTGTATCCGCGCATGATCGTCCTCGACCAGCTCGTCTACCTCGGGCGGCTGCACGGCATGTCGGAGACGGCCGCCCGCACGTCGGCGACGTCGTGGCTCGATCGCCTCGGGCTGGCCGACCGTGCCGGGGACAACCTCGAGGCCCTGTCGCTCGGCAACCAGCAGCGCGTGCAGCTGGCCGCCGCCCTCGTGCACAGTCCCGACCTGCTGGTGCTCGACGAGCCGTTCTCGGGCCTCGACCCCGTCGGCATCGACGCCCTCTCCTCGGTGCTCGAGGAGGAGGCGAAGCGCGGCGTCACCGTGTTGTTCTCCAGCCACCAGCTCGATCTCGTGGAGGATTTGTGCGAGCAGGTCGTCGTCATCCACCGCGGCCGCCTGGTGGCGGCCGGCGCGGTGGCCGACCTGACCGCCGGTGACGGCCGCTCGCTCGTGGTCGAGGTCGACGGAGACGAGGCGGGGACGTGGGCGGCGCGTCTGAAGGGCGTGACGGTCACACCGCTGCGCGGCGGGCGGGTGCGCGTGCAGCTGCCGGAGGGACGTGATCCCGAGACCGTCCTGCGGGCGGCGCGTCGCGGTGGGGTGCTCCGCCATTTCGAGTTCGAGCGCGTGCCGTTGTCGCAGGTTTTCAGGAACGCGATCGCGTCGTGAGCACCGGCGCGTCGATCCTCAGGCTGATCGCAGCGCGCGAGATCCGTGAGCGTCTCCGTACACGCGCGTTCCGCGTCATGACGGTGCTCACCCTGCTGATCGTCATCGGGTCGATCGCCATCCCGAGCCTCCAGGGGTCGGACCCGCCCGTGTACGACGTCGGCCTGGTGGCCCCGGCTTCGGAGGCCATCCACCTGGCGGTCGAGGGGATTGGCCCGCAGATCGGTGCCGACGTCGATGTCGTCGATCTCCCCGACGCCGCCACCGCGGAGGCCGCCGTGCGCACGGGCAAGGTCGACGTGGCCGTCGTCGGGGCCGAGCAGCTCATCATCGGCAAGGCCATCGAGCGGGGCGACGGCTCGCGCCGGGCCCGGATGGTGGTCTCGGTCGCCGAGGCCGTCCGCCTGCAGGTCGGGCTCGAGCGGGCCGGCCTGCAGGCTGACAAGGCGGCCGCCGCCCTGGCCAGCCCGCCACCGCGTCTGGTGGCGCAGCGCCCGTCGTCCACCGACGACTCCCGTCGCTTCACCGCTCTCGCCGGCCTCGTGCTCCTCTACGTCCAGCTGCTGCAGTATGGCGGATGGGTGCTCTTCGGCGTCATCGAGGAGAAGTCGTCCCGTGTCATCGAGGTGCTCCTGTCGGCCGTGCGGCCGGGCCAGCTGTTGGCCGGCAAGGTCGTCGGCATCGGCCTGCTCGCCCTCGGCCACTCCCTCCTGCTCGTCGTCGCCGCCCTCGTGACGGCCTCGGTCACCGGCTCGGACCTGCTGCAGCACACGGCGTTCGTGCCGATCGTGACGACGGCCGGGTGGTTCCTCCTCGGCTACGCCCTCTACTGCACGCTCTACGCCGCCGCCGGCTCGCTCGTCTCGCGCCAGGAGGACGCGCAGAACGTCAGCGCCCCGCTGATGCTGCCGATGCTGGCCGCCTACTTCACCTCGATCACCGCCCTCACCGGCGGCGACGCGTCGATGATCGTGAAGGTCCTGGCCTACGTACCGCTCACCGCCCCGTTCGCCATGCCCGTGCTCGTCGCCATCGGCGCCGTCCACCCCTGGCAGGTCGCGGTGTCCGTCGCCATCACCCTCGGCGCCGCCATCCTCCTCGGCCGCGGCGCGGCCGCGATCTACTCCCGCTCCGTGTTGAGGACCGGGCAACGGATCAGGTGGCGCGACGCCATGCGCCGGGCACCGGCGGTGGAGATCCCGGCCTCGGCCTAGGGATCGCCGAGTTGGCGGAGGATGCCGGCGGTGTCGTGGTAGGCGATGCGCTCCACGATGTGGCCGGAGGTCACCCGCGTCACGTGCACCATCGGCAGGTGGACCCGCCGGCCGGTGGGCGGGAGACCGGCGAACGGGCCGTTGTGGGTGCCCTCCATGACCTCCTCGGTCATGACGGTGTCACCGTCGACGGCCCATCGCTCGATGCGGATGCGCAGGTCGGGGAAGGCCTGCAACGAGGCGCCGAGGAGGGTGTCGAGCCCGTCGAGGTCCATGACCCGGCCCGTGGCGGCCACCAGCCGGGCCCCCGGCGCGTACAGCGCGCGGCCTGCCGCCAGGTCGTGGTCGTTGAGGGTCTCCACCAGTCGTTCGACCACGGCGCGTGGCTCCGTCATGGGCGCAGAGTGAACAAAGGGTTGCGTGGTGGGGGGGTATACCCATAGAGTGGGGCGCAGTGGTGGAAAGGGGAGGGGCCCTTTTCCGCCCAGGGGAGACCGGTGGCGGATCTTGGCGACAGCGCGGAGGTGGACGGTGCCGACTTCGTCGGCGAGTACCGGCACACCCTCGACGCCAAGGGCCGCGTCATCCTCCCCGCCGACTTCCGCGCCCGCCTCGGCGGGGGCGGGTACGTGACGAAGCTGCAGGACGGGTGCCTGGCGGTGTTCGCTCCCGAGGAGTTCCTGCGGCAGGCGGCCGAGATCCGGGCCATGGCCAAGGGTGGGCAGAACCACCGCAACGTGGCCCGGGCCCTGGCGGCCGCATCGAGCCCGGTGCAGCCCGACAGCCAGGGTCGCATCGCCATCAGCCAGACGCTACGGGACTACGCCGGCCTGACCAAGGACGTCGTGGTCGTGGGCGTGTTCAACCACATCGAGCTGTGGGACCCGAGCCGATGGGCGGCCGTCGACGCCGCCGGGTCCGACAGCCTCCTGAGCGGCCAGGACGCCCTGGCCACCATGGGTTTCTAGGACCTAGAGCATGCGCTGCCCTCCGACAGGCGAGGTGGAAGGTCCCCACTCCGCCCGCTTCCATCGAAGTCGCTCGGGAAAGTTTCCCGACGGCGCCCGTCCTGTCGGAGGGCAGCGGATGAGCCAGGTCTTCTCGCATGAGCCAGTGATGGTGGACGAAGTGCTCGCGCTCTTCGCCCCCACCCCTCGCGGTGTGGTGGTGGATGCCACCCTCGGCGGCGGTGGCCATGCCCGTGCCCTGCTTTCGGCTCATCCCCATCTCAGCATCCTGGGCATCGACCGCGACCCGGCCGCCCTGGCCGCCGCCGCCGAGGCCCTGGCCGGCTTCGAGGAGCGGGTCTCGCTGCACCGGGCCCGCTTCGACGCGCTCGCGCGTCTGGTGGAGCCCGGCACCGTCTCCGGGGTCCTGTTCGACCTCGGGGTGAGCTCGCCGCAGCTGGACCGCGGCGAGCGGGGCTTCAGTTACCGCAGCGACGCGCCCCTCGACATGCGCATGGACCCCGACCAGACGCGCACGGCGGCCGACGTCGTCAACACCATCGACGAGCGTGAGCTCGTCGACATCCTGCGCGACAACGGCGAGGGCCGGCTGGCCGGCCGGATCGCGCGCGCCATCGTGCGGGCCCGTCCGCTGCTGACCACCGAACAGCTGGTCGACGTCGTTCGCGCCGCCATCCCCGCGCCGGCCCGCCGCGCCGGCGGCCACCCGGCCAAGCGCGTGTTCCAGGCCCTGCGCATCGAGGTCAACGACGAGCTGCGCATCCTCCCGGCCGCCGTCGACGCAGCGGTCGATGCGTTGGCTCCGGGCGGTCGCATCGTCGTGCTCTCGTACCACTCGGGCGAGGACCGGATCGTCAAGGCCCGCTTCGCCGATGCCGCCACCGGCGGCTGCACCTGCCCGCCCGCGCTTCCGTGTGTGTGCGGCGCCGTGCCCACGGTGCGGCTGCTCAACCGCGGCGCCCGCAAGCCCACGGCCGCCGAGGTGCGCGGCAACCCCCGGGCCGAGAGCGCGCGCCTGCGTGCCGCCGAGCGGCTCCCCGACCCTCCTCTCGACGCCGAGGTCCCGCGATGACCGCTGCCACCTACGCCCCCGCCCGCCGTGCCCCACGCCACCAGCCCGACACCCGCCGTGAACGTTCTGCCGCCCACCCCACCCTGCGCGTCGTCCCCCGGGCCCACACCCGGCGGGCGCCGCGCCGGCGGCGGCTGTTCCTCACGGTCATGACGACGGTGTCGTTCCTGTGCCTGATCGGTGTGGCCGCCATGCAGGTCGTCATCACCCAGGGTCAGTTCGAGTTGGCGCGCCTGCACCGGCAGGCCGCCGACAACCAGGCGCGGTACGACCGGCTCCGCCTCGAGGTGGCCGAGCTCGAGTCGCCGGCCGTCGTCGTCGCCACCGCCCAACGGCGGCTCGGGATGGTGCCGCCGCCCAGGGTCGTCTACCTGGCGCCGCCGGCCGCACGACCCGGTGCCGGGGCCGCCAACGCCGTCAGCCCCGGCACCGTGACCACGCGAGGCACCCAGGACCAGGCCAGCGGTCCGACGGACTGGTCGCGCCTCAAGCCGCATCTCGCGGAGAGGTGATGCGGCGGACCGCCGACGCCCGCGCCCGTCGCCGGCTCTGGACGTTCTTCGTCGTGCTGCTGCTCGGGTTCGCCGTGATCGGCGCGCGCCTCGGCCAGGTGCAGGTGCTGGCGGCCGACCGCTATGTGGAGGTCGGGGAGCAGCAGCGCGTCCGCACCGTCGTGCAGGCTGCCGACCGGGGCTCGATCTTCGACCGCGAGGGTCGCGACCTGGCGCTCTCGGTGCAGCAGCAGACGGTGTGGGCCAACCCCCGCCTCGTCAACGACCCGTTGCAGGCGGCGGCTGCACTGGCGCCGATCCTCGACGTCGACGTCGCCCTGCTGCGGGCCAGGCTCTCCCGTGACGCCGCGTTCGTCTACCTGGCCCGCAAGGTGTCCGACGACGTGGCGGCCAAGGCGCGGGCCCTGTCGCTCGACGGCGTGTTCTTCCTCGACGAGCCGAAGCGGTTCCTCCCGGCCGAGCGTCTCGCCGCGCCGGTGCTGGGCAAGGTCGGCATCGACAACGAGGGCCTGTCGGGGCTCGAGCGGCAGTACGACACCGCCCTGAAGGGCCGGCCGGGCCTGCTCGTGGCCGAGCGCGACCCCCATGGCCGCGACATCGCCGGCGGGGTCCGCACGTTCCGGCCGTCGGCCCGGGGCGACGATCTCGTGCTCACCATCGACCGCTCCCTGCAGTACGAGACCGAGCGTGCCCTCGGGCGCGAGATCGTGACGGCCAACGCTCTCGGCGGCATCGCCATCGTGATGGCCACAGGGACGGGCGAGATCCTCGCCCTCGCCAACATGACGGCGGGGGCCAACCGCGAGCCGGGCGCGCCGCCGGCGCGCGGTGTCGATCCCGGCCCCGCCAGCAGCAACATGGCGGTGACCAACGTCTACGAGCCGGGCTCGGTGAACAAGATGATCACCATCGCCGGCACCATCGAGGAGGGCCTGGTGCGGCCCAGCGACGAGCTCGTCGTCCCGAGCACCATTCAGGTCGCCGATCACCTCTTCTCCGAGCACGACCCGCATCCCACCGAGAAGTGGTCGGTCACCGAGATCATGGCCAACAGCTCGAACGTCGGCTCGATCATGCTCGGCCAGCGGCTCGGCAAGCTCCGGCTCGACCGGTATCTCCGTCAGTTCGGCTTCGGATCGAAGAGCGGCCTCGGCTTCCCGGGAGAGTCGTCGGGGCTGCTCCTCGATCCGAAGAAGTGGTCGGGGACGTCGCTGCCCACCATGTCGATAGGCCAGGGCGTGGCCGTCACCGCACTGCAGATGCTGGCGGCGTACAACACCGTGGCCAACGGCGGTGTGTACGTGGCGCCCAAGCTCGTGCGGTCGACGGTCGGCGTCGACGGCGCGCAGCACCCGACGCCGCCCTCGCCCACGCGGCGCGTGCTGTCACAGCGGACCGCGGCCCAGGTCACCGGGATGCTCACCCAGGTGGTCGAGGTGGGCACGGGCAAGGCGGCGGCCATCGAGGGCTACTCCGTGGCGGGCAAGACCGGCACCGCCCGCAAGCCACTGGTCGGCGTGCGCGGGTACAAGGAGGGCGCGTACGTCTCGAGCTTCGCCGGGTTCGTCCCGGCCGAGCGCCCCGCCCTCACCGCCATCGTGATGATGGACGAGCCGACGCCCATCTACGGTGGGCTCGTGGCTGCGCCGGTGTTCGCCGAGGTGTCCCGCTACGGACTGCGGCAGTTCCGCATCCCACCGCCGCCCCGCACCGAGAAGATCGAGGTGCACGAGGCCTCGCCGTCGGCGGTGCGCGACGTGGGCGAGGTCGGTGGCCGCACGGCGACGACCATCTCGCCGCCGGCGGCGAAGACCTCGGGTCCCTGACGTGCGCCTCGACCACGTGCTCGAGGGGATCGACGCGGTCGAGACGGTCGGTGACCAGAGCGTCGACGTGACCTCCATCACCCACGACTCACGCCGGGCGGCCGCCGGCAGCCTGTACTGCTGCATCCCGGGCCGGCACGCCGACGGGCACGACTTCGTGGCCGACGCCGTCGGTCGGGGCGCTGTCGCGGTGATGGGCGAGCGGCCCGTCGCCGTCGACGTGCCGCAGGTCGTCGTGCCCGGTACCCGCAAGGTGATCGGCCCGGTCTCCGCCGCCCTCTTCGACCACCCCGCCAGGGCCATGCACATGACCGGTGTGACCGGCACGAACGGCAAGTCGACGACGACGCACCTGCTCCGGTCGATCTTCGAGGCGCACGGATGGAAGGCGCTTGCGTTCGGCAACCTGGCCAGCGACCACTCCTCGGGCGGTCCGGGGAACACCCCGGAGGCACCCGACCTGCAGGCGCGCCTGGCCGCCGCTCGCGACGACGGGTGCCAGGCCATCGCCATGGAGGTCTCGTCCAACGGGCTCGCCGACCACCGGGTGGACGGGATCGTCTTCCAGGTCGCGGTGTTCACCAACCTGACCCGCGACCATCTCGAGGACCACGGGACGATGGAGGCCTACTTCGCGGCCAAGGCGCGCCTCTTCACCCCTGAGCTGGCCCACGCGGCAGTGGTGAACGGCGACGACCCGTGGGGCCTCCGCCTCCTGGCGGACGCGTCGATCCCCATGACGACATTCGCCATGGTCGATGCCGAGGACCTCGAGGTGGGCATGACGGCGAGCGAGTTCCGCTGGGCCGGACTGCGCGTCCGGCTGCCACTCGGCGGCACGTACCACGTGGCCAACGCGCTGGCCGCGGCGACTGCGGCGCGCCAGCTCGACATCCCCGCCGCGGTCATCGTCGAAGGCCTGGCCGCGGCCACCCCGGTGCCAGGCCGTTTCGAGCAGGTGGACGTCGGCCAGGGGTTCACCGTCGTGGTCGACTACGCCCACACGCCCGACGCGCTGGCCCAGGTCCTGACCGCGGCCCGGCGTGTCGGCACCGGACGTGTCATCGCCGTGTTCGGCTGTGGTGGCGACCGCGACCGTGGCAAACGACCGCTCATGGCCCAGGTCGCGGTCGACGGAGCCGACGAGGTGGTCGTGACGTCGGACAACCCCCGCAGCGAGGATCCCGGCGTCATCATCGGCGAGATCCTCAGCGGCATTCCCGACCGGACCGAGGGCGTCGTGGTCGAGCCCGACCGCGCCGCCGCCATCGCCCTGGCACTCGACCGTGCCCGACCCGGCGACGTCGTGGTGATCGCCGGAAAGGGTCACGAGACGGGTCAGATATTCGCCGACCGCACCGAGCCGTTCGACGACCGCGACGTGGCGTCGCGCGCGCTGACCGGAGGCCGACTGTGATCGCGATGCTGCTCTCGGGCGGGGTGGCGATGATGGTCGCTCTGATCGGGACACCGCTCCTGATCCGTTGGCTCCAGGCCCGCGGCCTCGGTCAGCCGATCCGCGACGAGCTGGAACACCACACCGACCGCTCCGGCACCCCGACGATGGGTGGGGTGATGATCGTGCTGGGCGCGGCGATCGGTTATCTGGTGGCCCACGTCCGGGCCGGTGCCTTCTTCAGCCGCGGTGGCCTGTTGGTCATGGGCACCGTCATCGGCGCTGCGGCTGTCGGGTTCGCCGACGACTGGATCAAGGTTCGCCACCAGCGCAGCCTCGGCCTGAACAAGCGGGGCAAGGCGGGCGGCCTGCTGGTCGTGGCCGTGGTGTTCGCCGGCCTCGCCATCGAGTACGCCAACGTGCACACGACGCTCTCCTTCACCCGGTACGACTCGATCGGCTTCGATCTCGGGCGCATCGGTTGGGTGGCGCTGGCCGTCGTGCTGATCATCGGGTTCTCCAACGCCGTCAACCTCACCGACGGCGTCGACGGCCTGGCCGGCGGGTCGGCCATCTTCAGCTTCTCGGCCTTTGCCATCATCGCCTTCTGGCAGTTCCGGCACCCGGTGACCTACCAGGTGCCGCAGGCCCTCGACCTGTCGCTCGCCGCGGCTGCGCTGATGGGCGCGTGCACCGGGTTCCTGTGGTGGAACGCCGCGCCCGCCCGCATCATCATGGGCGACACGGGGGCCCTCGGCATCGGCGCCGGACTGGCGGCCCTGGCCCTGGTCATGAACGTCGACCTGCTCCTGCCGGTCATCGGCGGGCTGTTCGTGCTGATCACCCTCTCGGTCATCATCCAGGTGGCCAGCTTCCAGCTCTTCCACCGCCGGGTGTTCCGCATGGCCCCGCTGCACCACCACTTCGAGCTGAGCGGCTGGCCGGAGACAACGGTGGTCATCCGCTTCTGGATCCTGTCGGGGCTGTGCACCGCCTTCGCCCTCGCCGTCTTCTACGCCGACTTCCTCGCCGTCGGCGGCGTCGACTGAGGAGGGCCACGTGCCCCGAGCCGTTGTCATCGGCCTCGGCGTCACCGGCCCGCCGGTGTGCCGCCACCTGCAGGGTCTCGGGTTCGACGTGGTCGTGGTCGAGGACCGTCCCAGCAGCGCGTCGGCCACGCACGCGCTGGAGCTCGGGGTCGACCTGGTGCCGGGCCCGTCCGACGACACGCTGCGCTCGCTGATCGCGGGCTCGGATCTCCTGGCCCCCAACCCCGGCGTGCCCCCGGCCCACCCCGCCTTCGCCTTCGCCCGTGACCAGGGCGTGCCTGTGATGGGGGAGATCGAGCTCGGCTGGCGTGCCGCTCAGGCGCCGATCGTGGCCATTACCGGAAGCAACGGCAAGACGACGGTGACGACACTCGTCGAGCGGATGCTGCAGGCCTCGGGCCTCCGCGCCCTGGCGGCCGGGAACATCGGGCTGCCACTGGTGGAAGCCGTCGCCCGACCCGGCGTCGAGGTACTGGTCGTCGAGGTGTCATCGGGTCAGCTCATGACGACCGTGGACTTCCGTCCGCGCGTGGCGACGTGGCTGAACTTCGCCGAGGACCACCTCGACTTCCATCCCGACATGGAGCACTACGCCTGGGCCAAGGCGCGCATCTGGGCCAACCAGGGCGGCGACGACGTGGCGGTGGCGAACGCCGACGACGCCGCCGTGATGGCGGCGCTCCCTTCGCCGGGACCCCGCGTCGTCACCTTCGGCGCAGGGGGAGAGTGGCGCGTCGTCGGCGACGCCCTGTGCGCCCCCGATGGCCGCGCCGTCGTCGCGGTTGCCGACATGCCGCGGTCGCTTCCGCACGAGCTGGGCAACGCGCTGGCCGCGTTGGCCACGACGATCGCAGCCGGCGGTGACGAGGACGCCGCCGCCCAGGTGTTGCGCGAGTTCCATGGCCTCCCCCATCGCGTGCAGCTGGTGGGCGAGGCTGGAGGGGTGCGGTACTACGACGACTCGAAGGCGACGACGCCGGCCTCCGTGCTGGCTGCGCTCTCCGGCTTCGACTCGGTGGTGCTCATCGCCGGCGGGCGCAACAAGGGCCTCGACCTCGGCGTGCTCACGGCCGAGCACCGCCGCCTGCGCGCCGTCGTCACCATCGGCGAGGCCGGGCCCGAGGTGCGGCGGGCCTTCGACGGCGTGAAACCAGTGGAGATGGCGGCCTCGATGGACGACGCCGTGGCCCGGGCCACGCGGCTCGCCGAGCCCGGCGACGTCGTGCTGCTCTCACCGGGCTGCACGTCGTGGGACGCGTACCGCAACTACGGCGAGCGCGGCGACGACTTCGCCCGCGCCGTCGGCGAGATGGCGGGCGCGCAGTGAGCGTGACCCGGTGACGGCGACGGCCACCAGGCCGGCCCCGCGCGCCACGGCCTCGGCGCGCGCCGGCACGGTCGTGCCGCTGGCCGCCGCCGTGCTGCTGCTGTCCGGCCTCGGGCTGGTGATGGTGCTCTCGGCATCGTCGGTGCAGGCCCTGCGCGAGTACGGGTCGTCGTGGCTCTTCTTCCGACGCCAGCTCCTCTATCTGGGCATCGGCGGGGCCGCCATGATCGTGACCACGCGGGTGGACTATCGCGTGTGGGCCCGGCTCGCCCTCCCGCTGCTCGGGTGCACCATCGCCGGCCTGGTCGCGGTGCTCGTGCCCGGCGTCGGCGTGACGGTGAGCGGCTCGACGCGGTGGATCGACCTCGGGATCACCCAGGTCCAGCCGGCGGAGTTCGCCAAGCTGGCGGTGCTCGTCTTCGGTGCCGACCTGCTGGCCCGGCGCCACGACCGCATGGAGGACGCCGGCGCCATCCTCAAGCCGATGCTGCTGGTGTTCGGCGTCGTCGGCGTGCTGGTGATGCTGGAGCCCGACATGGGCACGACGATGGTCGTGGCCAGCATCGTCGGCGCCCTGCTGTTCCTGGGCGGGACGCCCATGGCATGGATGGTGTCGCTCGGGCTCGGCGGCGGGATGCTCGGCATGGTCGTGGCGCTGGCCGAGCCCTACCGGCGGGCGAGGATGCTGTCGTTCGTCGACCCCTGGGCCGATGCCGGCAACACCGGCTACCAGGTCGTCCAGTCGCTCGTCGGCATCGGGTCGGGGCAGCTGAAGGGCGTCGGCCTCGGCGCCAGCCGGGCCAAGTGGGGCTTCCTGCCCAACGCCCACACCGACTTCATCTTCGCCATCGTCGGCGAGGAGCTCGGCCTGATCGGCGCGCTGTTCGTCCTGCTGCTCTTCATCGTCATCGCCTTCTTCGGGGTACGGGCCGCATTCGACGCGCCCGACCGCTTCGGCGGCCTGCTGGCGGCCGGGGTGACGGCGTGGATCACGTGCCAGGCCCTCATCAACATCGGCGCCGTCGTCGGCGTGCTCCCGGTCACCGGCGTTCCGCTGCCGTTCGTCTCCTACGGCGGGTCGTCGCTCATCGTGCTCCTGGCCGCCACCGGCATCCTGCTCAACGTGGCCAGGGCCGGCGCTCACCACCGGCGTGCCTGAACGCGGGCGCACCTGGGCGGTCATCGCCGGCGGGGGCACGGCCGGACACGCCGTGCCGGCCGTGGCCGTGGGCCAGGCCCTGGTCCGCCGGGGTCACGCGCCCGGGACCATCCACTTCCTCGGCTCCACCCGCGGGCCCGAGGGAGCCATGGCCCGTGACGCAGGGTTCTCGGCGACGCTGCTGCCCGGGCGCGGGCTGAACGAGCGCCGCATGACCGCCGCCAACCTGCGCGCCGCCGGGGGCCTCTCCACGGCGATGGCCATGGCCGTCACCATCCTGGCGCGCCGCCGTCCCCGGGTCGTCCTCTCGGTGGGAGGCTTCGCCGCCCTTCCCGGCGCCATGGCGGCCGGGACGCTGCGGCTGCCGCTGGTGCTGGCCGAGTCGAACATCGTCCCCGGGGACGCCAACCGACTGGCGGCGCGCTTCGCCAGCGCCAGCGCCGTGCAGTTCGAGGGGACGCCGTTACCTCACGCCGTCGTCACCGGGAACCCCGTGCGCGACGCCATCCTCGCCGTCGACCGCACGCCGGAGGGCCGGGAGCAGGCCCGTCGCTCACTCGGCCTGCCCGCCGACGCGACCGTCGTCGCCGCCTTCGGCGGCTCGCTCGGCTCGCGCCGCATCAATCACGCCGTGTACGGCCTGGTGGAGCAGTGGGCGGGTCGGGCCGGGGTCGCCGTCCGCCACGCCGTCGGCCACCGCGACTGGGCCGCCGACGAGCCGGCGCGACCGGCGCCCGCCCCTGGCGGCGTCGTCTACCAGGCCGTCGAGTACGAGCACCGCATGCCCGAGCTGCTGGCCGCCGCCGATGTGATGGTGTGCCGGGCCGGCGGGTCGACGCTGGCCGAGCTCGGCATCGCCGGCCTCCCGGCCATCCTCGTGCCGTTGCCCATCGCGACCGCCGACCACCAGATGGCCAACGCCAGGGCCGTCGAGCGGCTCGCTGCCGCCGCCGTCGTCCCCGACGCCGAGCTCGATGCCGACCGCCTGGCGCGCGAGCTCGAGCCGCTGGTCGCCGACGCGGCGCGCCGCGGCGCCATGGGCACCGCCATGGCCGGCTTCGGCCACCCCGACGCCGCCGACCGGGTCGCCGAGCTCATGGAGCTCCATGCCAGACCGTGAGCTCGACCTCGGTCGTCCCATGGCCGTGCACATCGTGGCCATCGGGGGGGCCGGGATGAGCGCCATCGCCACCGTCCTCCACGGTCTCGGGCACCGGGTGACCGGCAGCGATCTGCGGCCGTCGCCGGTGCTCGACCGCCTGGCCGCCATGGGCATGGACGCCCACGTCGGCCACGACGCCCACCACGTGGGCGACGTCGACCTCGTCACCGTCTCCAGCGCCGTGCCGCATGACAACCCGGAGGTGGTCGAGGCCGAGCGGCGCGGCATCCCGGTGTGGTCGCGCTCCCGGATCCTCACCGCCATCACCCGGTTGCGCCGCACCGTCGCCGTCGCCGGCACCCACGGCAAGACCACGACGTCGTCGATGCTCTACCTCGTCCTGCGCGAGGCCGGACTGGCGCCGTCGTGCATCATCGGCGGCGACGTCAAGGACATCGGCACCGGGGCGGTGTGGGACACCGGTGACCTGCTGGTCGTCGAGGCCGACGAGAGCGATGGCACGTTCGTGGAGCTGAGCGCCGCCGCGGCCGTGGTCACATCGGTCGAGCCCGACCACCTCGAGCACTACGGCGGCTTCGACGCGCTGCGGGCGACCTTCGCCCGGTTCGTGGAGCAGGCCGGGCCGGTGCGGGTGGTGTGCGCCGACGACACCGACGCGGCCGCCCTGGCCGCCGCCACCGGTGCCATTACCTATGGCACCGCCGACGGAGCCGATTTCCGCATCACCGATCTCGAGCTGGGCCGCACGTCGAGTGCGTTCCGCGTCGTCCGTGCCGGCACCGACCTCGGCCGGGTCGAGCTGCCCGTGGCCGGTCTCCACAACGTGCGCAACGCGGCGGCCGCCCTCGCCACCGGCGTCCTGCTCGGCGCACCGTTCGACGCCGCCGTCCGCGCCCTCGCCCGCTACGGCGGAGTGGCGCGCCGGTTCGAGTTCCGCGGGGAGCGGGACGGCGTCACGTTCGTGGACGACTACGCCCACCTTCCCACCGAGGTGGCCAGCGCGCTGGCCGCGGCCCGGGACGGCGACTGGGGTCGCATCGTCTGCGTGTTCCAGCCCCACCGCTTCTCCCGCACGGCCTCTCTCGCCCCCGAGTTCGCCCACGCCTTCGACGACGCCGACGTGGTGGCCGTCACCGAGATCTACTCCCACGGCGAGCTGCCCCGGCCCGGCGTCAGCGGCAAGCTCGTCCTCTACGCGGCCATCGACGCCCATCCCGGCCGTCGGGTGGCCTGGCTGCCCACCCGCGCCGACCTCGTGACGTTCCTCCGGCGCGAGCTGCGGCCCGGCGACCTGTGCCTCACCCTCGGCGCCGGCGACCTCACGACCCTGCCCGACGAGCTGCTGGCAGGCGGCGGGTAATGAGCATGCAGCGGGCCGCCGCCCTCTTGGCGGACCGGGCCAGGGCGGGTGAGCCGCTCGGGGCCAGGACGACCTACCGGGTGGGTGGCACCGCCGCCCTGTTGGCCGAGGTCGGGAGCGAGGCCGGTCTCGAGGCCATCGCCGCCACCGTCGCCGAGACCGGCATCGCGGTCGTGGCCGTGGGCAAGGGGTCGAACCTGCTCGTCGCCGACGCCGGCTTCGACGGCCTGGCCGTCGTCCTCGCCCCTCCGCTCGACGCCGTCGCCGTCGACGGCACCGAGGTGGTCGCCGGCGGCGCGGCCAGTCTCCCGGTGCTGGCCAGGCGCACGGCCGCCGCGGGGCTGACGGGGCTGGAGTGGGCGGTGGGGGTGCCCGGGTCGGTGGGCGGGGCGGTACGGATGAACGCCGGCGGCCACGGCTCGGAGATCCGCGAGACGCTGGCGTCGGTCCGGGTCGTCGATCTCCGGTCGACGCTGGGGGCCATCGACGTCGAAGCCGGCCAGCTCGCCCTCTCCTACCGCCATTCCGATCTCTCCGACCACCAGGTCGTGGTGTCGGGCCGGTTCGTGCTCGCTCCCGGAGACCCGGCCGCGTCGGAGGCCGAGATCGACGAGATCGTCCGGTGGCGCCGGGCCAACCAGCCGGGCGGCCAGAACGCCGGATCGGTGTTCACCAACCCCGCCGGCGCGTCGGCCGGTGCCCTCATCGAGTCCGCCGGGCTGAAGGGCCACCGCCTGGGCTCGGCCCAGGTGTCGGCGAAGCACGCCAACTTCATCCAGGCCGATCCGGGGGGCTCGGCCGACGACGTCCTGGCCCTCATCCGCCACGTGCAGGCCGTGGTGGAGCAGCGTGGTGGGGTGCGTCTCTGCCCCGAGGTCAGGTTGGTGGGCTTCGACCCTGGGCTGGTCGACGAGGTGATGTCGTGACGACCGCGACCAGGCCGAAGCCGAAGCCCAGGCCGCGCCGGATCGATCCACGGATCGCGGAACGGCGGGTCGAGGTGGCTCGCGAGGCGGGGCGCAGGAGGCTGAAGGTGGTGCTGGTGTTCGTGGGGCTGATGGTGCTCGGCGTCACCGTCGGCGCCGTCACCCAGAGCCCGCTCCTCGATGTCGACCGGGTCGACATCGAGGGCTCGTCGCACACCGGGGGCGAGGCCATCCGCCGGGTGGGCCGGGTCGAGCCGGGGCGTCTCATGCTCGACGTGCACCCCGGCCCGACGGCCCGTGCCATCGAGGCCCTGCCGTGGGTGGAGAGGGCCAGGGTGGTGCGCGACTGGCCCGGCACGGTGCGGGTGGTCATCACCGAGCGGGCCCCGGCCGCCGTCATCGCCCGCCCGCCGGGCGGCTACGCCCTGGTCGACGCCGATGGCAGGGTCCTCCGATCGGTGCCGACGGTGCCGGCCGGGCTCCTCGCCGTCCGCAACGTCCGCAACCCGGGGCCGCCCGGCACCACCGTCACCGGCAAGGTCAGGGCCGCCGTCGCCGTGGCGGCCGCCGTCCCGACCGGGCTCCGCGACCGCATCGAGGGGGTCGGCGTGGCGACCGACGGTTTCCACCTCGGCATCCGCGGTGGGGGAGTCGTACGGCTGGGGGGGACCGATCAGCTCGGGGCCAAGCTGCGCGCCGTGCTCACCGTGCTCACCCGGGTGCCCGCCCGCGACCTGGCCATCCTCGACGTCCGGGTGCCCAGGGCGCCAGTGTTGACCCGCAGGTGAGGGCCAGGGTATCGTCTGACCCGCCACGAGAGGTTGACATAACTCTCCACCTCAAGTAGAGGTTGAGGCTCCACGGGAGGCGTTCCGAAACCATGCCTGGTGCAGCGCAGAACTACATCGCCGTGATCAAGGTGGTGGGAATCGGTGGCGGTGGCGTCAACGCCGTCAACCGCATGATCGACGCCGGCCTGAAGGGTGTCGAGTTCATCGCCGTGAACACCGACGCCCAGGCGCTGCTCATGAGCGACGCCGACGTGAAGCTCGACATCGGGCGCCAGCTGACCAGGGGCCTCGGCGCCGGCAGCGACCCCGAGGTCGGCCGCGAGGCGGCCGAGGAGCACCGTGACGAGATCGAGGAGGTGCTCAAGGGCGCCGACATGGTCTTCATCACCGCCGGCAAGGGCGGCGGCACCGGCACCGGTGGTGCGCCCGTCGTGGCCGAGATCGCCAAGTCGATCGGCGCCCTCACCATCGGCGTCGTCACCCGGCCGTTCGCCTTCGAGGGCAAGCGCCGGGCCGTCCAGGCCGAGGCCGGCATCCAGCGCCTCCGCGACGCCGTCGACACCCTCATCATCATCCCCAACGACCGCCTGCTCACGGTGTCCAACGACAAGACGTCGATGGTCAACGCGTTCAAGATGGCCGACGAGGTGCTGCTCCAGGGCGTCCAGGGCATCACCGACCTCATCACCACGCCGGGCCTGATCAACACCGACTTCGCCGACGTGAAGATGATCATGAGCAACGCCGGCACCGCCATCATGGGCATCGGCACCGCCGCCGGCGACGGCCGGGCCGTGAACGCCTGCCGCAACGCCATCACCAGCCCGCTGCTCGAGGCGTCCATCGAGGGCGCCCGCGGCATCCTGCTGATGATCGCCGGCGGCAGCGACCTCGGCCTGTTCGAGGTCAACGAGGCGGCCGAGATCATCCACGGCGTGGCCCATCCCGACGCCAACATCATCTTCGGGTCGGTGGTCGACGACGCCATGGGCGACGAGGTGCGGGTCACCGTCATCGCCGCCGGGTTCGACCGCTGGGACGAGGGGCGGCCCCGTCCCGAGACCGCCAGCCGTGGCCTCGGGTTCCCCGGGCGTGACCGAGACGACGACGACGCCGATCTGGGCGACGACGACTTCGACGTCCCGTCCTTCCTGAAGTAGCCGTCTTCCCCCTCGGGCCCGCCCTCGTCCGCTGGACAGGGCGGGGCGAGGGCGATCTCGCCGTCGACAGTGTGGGGGTCGACGGCCGCCGCCGGGCCCTGCTCGACCGGCCCTGGACCTGGCTCCGCCAGGTGCACGGGGCCGACGTCGTCACCGTCACCCGGCCGGGGGAGCACGCCGGGGCAGCGGCCGACGCCGCCGTGACCACCGATCGCGGCGCGGCCCTGGCCGTGGGGACGGCCGACTGTGCCCCCCTGGCCCTCGCCGCCGACTGCGGCGACGGCGCCGTGATCGCCGCGGTTCACGCCGGTTGGAAAGGGCTGGCCGCAGGGATCATCGAGGCGACGGTGGCGACCATGCGGGCGGCCGGCGCCGGGGAGATCCAGGCCGCCCTCGGACCCTGCATCCACGCCGGCTGCTACGAGTTCGGCGAGGCCGAGCTGGCCCAGGTCGTGGAGCGGGCCGGGTCGGCGGCACGCGGCGTCACCCGCTCCGGCGCCACCGCGCTCGACGTCCCGGCCGCCGTGCGGGGCGTCCTGGCCTCGGTAGGGGTCGACCTCGCCCATGACGCCGGGGTCTGCACGGCGTGCTCGTCCGACCACTGGTCGCACCGGGCCAGGGGCGACGTCGAGCGCCAGGCCATGGTGGTCTGGTTGCCGTGAACGTCGAGTCCGGCTTGGCCGCGGTCCGGCAGCGCATCGAAGCGGCGGGCGTGGACCCGGATCAGGTCCGGATCATTGCCATGACCAAGGGGTTCGGGCCCGAGGCCGTGGCCGCCGCCCTCGGCGCCGGCCACACCGACCTGGGGGAGAACTACGCCCAGGAGCTGCTGACCAAGCTGGTCGACGGCGTCACCTGGCACTTCCTCGGGCCCATCCAGCGCAACAAGGTGGGCACCCTCGCCCCCCACGTCGCCCTCTGGCAGGCGGTCGACCGGCCCGCGGCCGGGACCGAGATCGCCCGCCGCTCGCCCGGGGCGGCAGTGCTGGTGCAGCTGAACGTGGTGGGCGACCCCGAGCGGCCGGGGGTCGACCCCACCGATGCCCCGGTGCTCGTCCGCTTCCTGCGGGACCTCGGCCTCGACGTGCAGGGCCTGATGGCGGTCGCCGCCGTCGAACCCGACCGGGCCCGTGAAGGGTTCAGGACCGTGCGCAGGGTGGCCGACGACCTCGGGCTGCCGGTGCGCTCCATGGGCATGACCGACGACCTGGAGACGGCCGTGGCCGAGGGCTCCACCATGGTCCGCGTGGGCCGGGCCCTGTTCGGTCCGCGTCCTGGGCGCCCGTAGCTGCGACGATAGGCTCACCCCCGAGGGAGGCAACCACTACATGGCTTCGTTGCTCCGGCGAGCGATGGTCTATCTGGGTCTGGTCGACGACGACTACGACGACTACGAGCCCTACGACGACCCCGCGCCGATGATGGCGCCGACCCGTGCCGCCCGCCCGGCCGGCGCCGAGGCGCTGGAGAGTCACCAGGGCGGCGTCATCCGCACCCTTCCGCGCGATCCCGCCGGCGGCCTGCGGCCGCTCGAGGACCCGACCATGGGAGTGACGCTGCAGCCCAACCGGGGTGGCAGCGTCCGCCCCATCACGCCGTCGCAGTCGGCCAAGGTCCACGTCGTCGTCGTGCAGCAGTTCAACAACGACGCCCAGGAGGTCGGCGAGCGGCTCAAGGGCGGCCAGCCCGTGATCGTCAACGTCCAGAGCGTCGACCGCGACCTGCGCCGGCGTCTGGTCGACTTCTGCAGCGGCCTCACCTTCGGCCTCGGCGGCAAGATGAAGCAGGTCGCCGACGCCGTCTACCTGCTGACGCCCTCGAACGTCGAGGTCTCCGACGAGGAGAAGCGCCGTCTGCAGGAGCGCGGTCTCTACCGGTCCTAGCCCGTGTCCGGCAACCCCGTGTGCTTCATCCTCAACGCCTACCTGATCGCGATCTTCGGCCGCATCCTGCTCAGCTGGTTCCCGATCTCCCCCGACTCGCCGCTGGCGTCGGTCTTCAGCGTGCTCTACTCGATCACCGAGCCGGTGCTCGGCCCGCTGCGTCGGGTGATCCCACCCATCGGCGGCGGGCTCGACATCTCGCCCATCGTCGTCATCTTCGGCATGCAGATCCTCATGCGCACGGTCGGCTGCTAGTTACGATGCCGCCCATGGAGGAGCTTTCACCGAGGACGCTGCGCGAGGTCGAGTTCAGGGAGAAGCTGCGCGGGTACCACCCCGACGACGTCGACGAGTTCCTCGACCGGGTCGCGGCCGGCGTGGAGCAGCTGCAGGAGCGCCTCAAGGACGCCAACGAGCGGCTGGCCCGGGCCGAGTCCCGTGTTGGCAGCAACGACGAGACCGACGACACGCTCCGCAAGACCCTGGTGCTGGCGCAGCGCACCGCCGATCTCGCCATCTCCGAGGCCAAGGAGGAGGCGGCGGCCATCGTCTTCGCCGCCCGGGCCGACGCCGAGGCCGCGTTGGCGGCGGCCCAGGAACAGGTCAGGGCCCTGGAGGAGGACAGCCTCACCCAGATCCGTGAGGAGATCTCCGGCCTCGAGGCCAGCCGCGACCAGCTCGGCGGGCAGCTCGACGCTCTCGGCCGGTGGCTGGAGGAGGAGCGCAGCCGGCTCCGGGTCGCCCTCGAACAGGCCGTGGCCCATGTCGACGAGCTCATCCCCGTCGTGCAGCCCGCCCCCTCCTACTCCTCGCCCTCCCAGGCGGGGTGACCCCGACCGATCGGGCTTCATCAGTTCCGCGCGCGCTGGAACCGCGCGTAGGATGCCGACGCCCTTTGTCCCCTGACCGGATGGTGCCTTCGTGTTGCTCCTGCTGACCATCGCCCTCGTGCTCGTGGGCGCCGTCTCGCTCCTCATCGGCTTCGTCCAGGACCAGCTGTTCCCGATCTATCTGTCGATCGGGTGCAGCCTGGTGGCGGCCATCGTGCTGCTCGTGTTCTCCAGGCTCTCGCGGTCCCGCGTCGATACCGCCGTCCGCCGCACCACCGTCACCGAGGACCGTGACCGGACGGTCGTGGCGGGCGACGACGGGGCGCTGTTCCCGATCGAGGACTACGACGACCTGAAGGTCGCCGAGATCATGCCGCTGCTCCCCGAGCTCGACTACGACGAGCTGCAGGAGGTGCGTGAGCGAGAGGAGGACGGCCGCAACCGCGCCACTGTCCTCCGCCGTATCGACGAGCTGTCCGCCGACCTGGGCTCGTCCCGCAGCTCGACCCTGGCCGAGACCGCCGCGTTCCAGCCCTCCGGCGACGACGACGATGCCGGCGACGACGGACTGGGCGACGATGACGACGATGCCGGGTTCAGCGACGACGACGACCTGTTCCCGATCGAGGACTACGACGACCTGAAGGTGTCGGAGATCCTGCCGCTGCTCGGCGAGCTGGAGGACGACGAGCTGGAGGACGTCCGACGCCGGGAGCGCAGCGGCTCGGCCCGGGCCACCATCCTCACCCGCATCGACGCCCTGCTCGGCGGCGGCGCTCCCGCGCCCGCCCCGGCCAGGAAGGCGCCGGCGAAGAGGACGACGACCGCGGCCAAGAAGGTCCCGGCCAAGAAGGCGGCCACCGCGGTGAAGAAGGCCCCGGCCAAGAAGGCTCCGGCCAAGAAGGCCGCCGCCACCCGGAAGTCGACGGCCAAGAAGGCCCCGGCCAAGAAGGCTGGAGCAGCCAAGAAGCGCTAGGGCGTCCCCGCCCGCACGATCCCGACGCGGATCGTGCGTCCTTCCATCTCCGTCTCGGTCGTGTGCGCCTCGCTCGGCGCGCCATCGAATGACAGGTCGGTGGCCAGCACGTCGTCGCTCACCGTCTGCTGGTGGCGCCGCACGGCGGCGGTGACGTCGTCCGGCCCGTGAACCCACAGCCGGATGCGGTCCGCGACGTGCAGTCCCGCCTCACGCCTGGCCACGTTCACGCAGCGCACCACGTCGCGGGCCAGGCCCTCGTCCTCGAGCTCGGGGGTCACGTCGATGTCGAGCACGACGAGGCCGGCGTCGCCTGGGAGGGCGCGGGCCGTCGCCTCGTCGCGCGGCGTGAGGCGAAGAGTGAACTCGCCCGGCTGCAGCTCGTGCCCGGCCACGACGACCGTGTCACCCGGGCCCGCCTCCCACTCGCCCTTACGGGCGGCGCCGAGCACCTGCTGCACGGCGGGACCGAGGCGGGGGCCGACGACGGCGGGCACCACGGACAGCACCCGGGTGCCGAGTGACTCGACCTCGTCGGTGAGCAGCACGTCCTTCACGTTGACCTCATCGGCGATGAGGCCCACGAACGGGCGCAGGCGCTCGGCGTCGGGGGCGGCCACGGTGAGGGTCGCCAGCGGCAGCCGGACGCGGCGCTGGTTGGCCTTGCGCACCGACAGCGCCGCCGAGCACACCTCGCGCACGAGGTCCATGTCGGCGACGAGGGCGCGGTCGGCCGGCAGCATGTCGGATTCGGGCCAGTCGGCGAGGTGCACCGACCGCTGGCCGGTGAGGCCCGTCCATACCGACTCGGCGAGCATCGGCAGCAGCGGCGCGGCGACCCGGCAGAGGACCTCGAGCACGGTGTAGAGGGTGTCGTAGGCGTCGGTCTTGTCCTGGGTGCGCTCGGCGGTCCAGAACCGGTCGCGGCTGCGGCGGATGTACCAGTTGTTGAGGGCGTCGATGAAGGCGGCGATGGCGGCACAGGCGCCGGCCAGGTCGCTCTCGTCCATGCGCGCCGTGACTTCGGCCACCAGGTCATGGCCCTTGGCCAGGATGTAGCGGTCGAGCACGCCGGTGGCGTCGGCCCGCGTCGCGGCCTTCACCCCGTCGGTGTTGGCGTAGAGGCTGAAGAAGTACCAGGCGCTCCACACCGGGTTCAGCACGTTGCGCACCGTCTCGGTGATGCCGCGGTCGTCGACGACGATGTCCTGGCCGCGCAGCACGGCCGACGACAGGAGGTACCAGCGGAGGGCGTCGGATCCCTGCTTGTCGAACACGGCTTCGGGGTCGACGTAGTTGCCCAGGCTCTTGGACGCCTTGCGGCCGTCGTCACCGAGGATGACGCCGTGCACGAGGCAGCGGCGGAACGGGATGCGGTCGAACAGTGCCGTCGACATGACGAGCAGGTAGAAGAACCAGGCCCGGTACTGGGCCACGTACTCGACGATGAAGTCGGCGGGGAAGTGGTGCTCGAACCACTCGTCGCTCGTGCGCATGGCCATGTCCGGGCGGGCCGCGCCCTCGAACGGGTAGTGCACCTGGCCGAAGGGCATCGAGCCGGACTCGAACCAGCAGTCGAGCACCTCGGGGACGCGCCGCATCGTGGAGGCACCGGTCGGGTCATCGGGGTTGGGACGGGTCAGCTCGTCGATGGCGGGGCGGTGCAGGTCCTCGACCTCGACGCCGAAGTCGCGTCGCAACTGGGCCACGCTGCCGTACACGTCGACGCGCGGATAGGCGGGGTCGTCGCTCTTCCACACCGGGATG
>DATLDH010000099.1:0-8683 GCA_035526015.1 Acidimicrobiales bacterium | reverse complement strand
GGCGCCCTCGGCCGTGGTCTCGAGCAGGCAGGCGATGGCCCGCAGGTCCTCCTGGCGGATGGTGATCATGTAGCCGCTGTCGCCGTGGCGCTGCAGCTGGATCATGCCGAGGTAGCGGCCGAGCAGCTCACGGTCCGACGGCCCGAGCTCGCCCAGGCGGCGCAGGTCGATGGTGACCCGGCCGTCGCCGGTGGGGCCGGTGCGCACGCCGTCGCCGTTGGCCAGGCCCCGCAGGTCGATGGCGTCCTCGGAGGCCTGCGGCCCGGCCGGGGGCGGCAGCAGCTGGTCGACCGACACCCCGTAGAAGTGCGCCAGGCGCTGGAGCCGGGGCACGGAGATGGCCCGCTCGCCCCGCTCGTAGGCGCCGAGCACCGATGCCTTGAACTCCTGGACCGACTTGACCTCGACGGCCTGGAGGGAGAGCCGCTTCGCCTTCCGCACGTTCCGGAGCTGGTCGCCCACCTGCCGCGCGTAACTCAGATCCACTGCCTCGTCGCTCACTCTGTGCCCCAATCCCCTTAGTGCCGTGAGCCAGTTCTACCACTAAGAGTGGTCGTTGGCCACTACCAATCCTGCCCGCAGGCTGCCCAGGAGGACACCCGCCGCCACCGACGCCGTCTCCGAACGCAGCACGTGGGGCCCCAGATCCACGGTCGGTAGCCCGGCGGCGAGCTCGTCGTCGGCCCACCCACCCTCGGGGCCGACCAGCACGGCCGGGGTGGCCAGGGACAGCGGCCGGCCACCACGCTCCGCGAGCGCGAGCCCCGGGCCGAGGGCAGCGGCGGCGTCGGCGAACGCCGTGAGCGGCAGGATCTCGGGCAGCCACGTGCGGCGGCTCTGCATGGCCGCCTCCCTGGCGATGCGGGCGAGGCGGTCGCGGTTGCGGGCCGCCTTGGCCGCATCCCACCGCACCACGGCGCGGGCCGAGGCGACGGGCACGATGCGGTCGACGCCGCACTCGGTGAGCTTCTGGACCGCCCACTCCGGGCGGTCGCCCTTGGTGAGGGCGATGCCGACGGTCAGCGCCGGCGACGGGGCCGGATCACCCACCACCTCACCGGCGGGCTCGAGCAGGGCGCCACCGGCGCTGACCGTGCACGGCCGCCATCGCCCGCGGCCGTCGGAGGCCGTCACCGCCTCACCGGCCCGCAGCCGCAGCACGGCTCGCAGGTGGTGGTCGTCGTCGGGGTGGAGGTCGAGGCTGTCGAGGTCGTCGACGAAGACGTGGGCGGCGACGGACGGCCCCGGGTCGCGAGCGCTCACCAGCGGCGCTAGCGGAACGCCGAGCGGATCTTGCCGAGCAGGCTGCCGTCGGGCGGCGCCACGTCCTCGGCCCGCTCCTCGGCCAGACGACGCACGAGATCCTCCTGGGCGCGGGTCAGGCTCGTGGGGATCTCGACCACGGCCTCGACCAGGAGGTCGCCCCGCCCCCGGCCGTCGAGGTGGGGCACACCGCGTCCGCGCAGGCGGAACACCCGCCCCGGTTGGGTGCCGGCCGGCACGACGAGGTCCTCGGTGCCGTCGAGGGTCTCGAAGGCGATGTGAGTGCCGAGCACGGCCTGGGTCAGGGTGATCGTCAGGTGGTGGTGCAGGTCGGCGCCCTGGCGCTCGAAGCGGTCGCTCGGCGCCACCCGCAGGTGCACGTACAGGTCGCCCGGGGGTCCGCCTCGCGGCCCGGCCGCGCCGCGGCCCTGCAGCCGCAGGGTGGCACCGTGGTCGACCCCGGCGGGCACGTCGACGGTGTAGGTGCGCTCCTCGGTGCGGCGTCCCTCGCCCCGGCAGTCAGGGCACGGGCTCGAGATCTCCTCGCCCATCCCGCCGCACCGGTTGCAGGGGCTGGCCGTGACCATCTGGCCGAGGATGCTCTGGCGCACCCGCTGCACCTGGCCCGACCCGCCGCACTGGCTGCACGTCGTCGGCGTGGTGCCCTTTCGCGCGCCGGATCCCTCGCACGTCGAGCACGCCACCGGCACCCGCAGCTCGACGTCCTTGGGCGCGCCGAAGACGGCCTCGGTGAACTCGAGGTCGACGACGACCTCGATGTCGGGACCGCGCGGCGGCCCGGACGGACGGCGCGCGCCGAACCCGCCTCCGCCCCCGAAGCCGCCGCCGGCGCCGCCGAAGAAGGCGTCGAAGATGTCGCCCAGGCCGCCGCCGAAGCCGGCGTCGGCCCCACCGCCCCGGCCGCGCTCGTCGGGCCCGAACATGTCGTAGCGGCGGCGACGCTCGGGATCGCGCAGTGTCTCGTAGGCGACGGTGACGGCCTTGAACCGCTCTTCGGCCTCGGGGTCGTCGGGACGGGCGTCGGGGTGCAACTCACGGGCGAGCCGCCGGTAGGCACGCTTGATCTCGTCGTCGGTGGCCGAGCTCTCGACGCCGAGCAGCGCGTAGTAGTCGTCGCCGGCGGCCATCGTCAGCTCTCGCTCAGACGGCGGCCGAGCTGCTGGCTGACGACGGCCACGGCGGCCAGCGCCTCGGGGTAGTGCATGCGCGTCGGCCCGAGCACGCCGATGGAGCCCAGCTGCTCGCCGTCGACGCCGAACGGCGCCACCACCACCGAGCACTCGGCCAGGGGCTGCACGCCGTGCTCCACGCCGATGGCCACCGACAGGCCGCGGTCGATCAGGTCGCGCAGCAGGCCGACGACGAGGTACTGCTGCTCGAGGGTACGGAGCACGTCGCGCACCGTCTCCACCGCGTCGAACGCCTGGGCCATGCGCGCCACGCCACCCACGAAGACGTGGTCGGGCTCGTCCTCGTGTCGCGCGCCGGCGAGGCCGGCAAGAGCGGTGGCCGCCAGCGGCGACAGGTTGTCGGTGGCCAGCGTGGGGAGCTCGGCCAGCGTGCGGCCCACCAGCAGGCGGGCCAGGTCGGCACTCGCGGTCGCCAGCGCACCGTCGTCGAGATCGTCGGTGAAGTCGACCGTGCGCTTCTCGACCACCGCGTTGGACAGCACGGCGACGAGCAGGGCCGTGCGCGCCGAGAGACCCACGAGCTGCACCGAGCGCACCGTGGCGACCTCATGCGACGGCCCGACGATGACGGCCGCGTAGTCGGTGAGGTTGGAGAGGAGCTTGGAGGTGTCGTGCAGCGTCTGCTCGAGCTGGCCGTGGGCCTTGGCGAAGAACTGCGTGACCTGCTGGCGCTGGGCCGGCTGCAGGTGCCCCGGCCCGGCCATGGTGTCGACGAAGAAGCGGTAGCCCTTGTCGGTGGGCACCCGGCCGGCACTGGTGTGGGGCTGCACGAGGTAGCCCTCGCGCTCGAGCACGGCCATCTCGTTGCGCACCGTCGCCGACGACACCTGCACGCCGGCGGCCTGGGCCACGCGCGCCGAGCCCACCGGGTCGGCGGTCTCGATGTACTCCTCCACGACGGCTCGGAGGATGGCGGCCTTGCGTTCGTCGAGCATGGGTCTACCGATGATACCGGTCGTTAGCACTCGAATACAGCGAGTGCTAAGGCTCGACTCAGTCCGGCGGTGAGCCGGCCGCCAGGCGAGCGCCGGGGCGTTCGGCGTCGGCCAGGCGGAGAACGAGATCGGCCAGGCGCGCCTCGGACCGGTTGGCGGCGTCGCGCATGCGGGCGGCGGCGTCGGGCAGGTCGGCGGCGAGGCGGGCCAGCTCGGCGTGGAGGGCGGCCGTGCTCCCCTGCACCTCGCCGAGGGCCCACGCCAGCTCGCTCGTCACCTTCTCCACACGGGCATGGCGGCCGATGGCGTCGGAGAGCGTGGCACCCAACGCCTCGGTGAGTCGCCCGGGGAGCTCGGCCGCCATCTCGGTGAAGGCGGCCATGGCCGTCTCCACCGTCCGGTTCTGGGCTTCGGTCCCCGCCGCCATCTTGCGGTGGCGCTCGTCCATGTCCGTCCGCAGCTCCGCCATGTCCCGGCGGACCTCGGCCAGCATCTCGGCCACCTCGCCCCGAGCCTCGGTCGCGGCGGCCGCCATCTCCTCGCGCCACCCCGAGGCGGCCTCCGCCATCTCCTCGCGCCACCCGGCGCCGGCGTCGGTCAGCTCCTGACGCCACCCGGCGGCGGCGGCGGTCACCTCCGACTGCGACTCGGTGACGGAGGCGGCCAGCACCTCACGCCATTCGCCGGCGGCGGCGATCAGCTCCTCCTGCCACTCCCCGGCCGCCGTCGCCAGCTCCTCCCTCGACCTGGCGGCCACGTTCGCCACCTCGCGTCGCCACTCGGCGCCGGCGGCGGCCAGCTCCTGCCGCGACTCGGTGGCGGCGGCCGCCACCACCCGCATCGAGTCGTCGACGCCCTGTCGTGACTCGGCCGCAGCCTCGGTGATCTGATCGCGGATGGCGGCCAGGGCGGCGGCCGACTCCTCGGCGATCTTGCGGTGCGACCGCTCGACGGACTCGGAGATGACCGCACCGATCCGCTGGGGCAGCGTCTCGGACAGCTCGTTGAGCTTCAGCTCGGCCAGACGGTCGTCGATGACCTCCAGGAGCACGGCGTGCTGACGGGTCAGGTTCTCGGTGATCCCCGACCGCAGGTCCACCAGGAGCTCGTCGAGCCGGTCGAGGGCGCCGAGCCTGGACGTGTCGGACTTGACCTGGCGCTCGAGCAGCTCGGCCACGTCGGCCCGCAGCCCGTCGATGTCGGGGTCGGGCCCCTTCCGGGCGGCGCGACGGTCGAGGACCTCGCCGATGCCGGCGACGACGGCGGCGGTGAGCTCCTCGTCGCTGCGGGCGGGGGCCAACGTGGCCAGTCGGGACTCCACGGCCTGCACGATCTGGGCGGTCTCGCCGGCCGTGGCGTCGGCCATCTCCCGCCTGACCGCCTCGAGGGACCGGCGCAGCTCGCTGACCTGGAGGTCGTGGGACTGCGCGGCGGCGGTCACGACGGCGGTCTGGAGGTGGCGCGCCATCTCCTCGAGCTCGGCCCGGTGGGCGGGCGCCAGCTCCTCGGCTCGTCGCTTGAGCTCCGCCACGACGGTGTCCACCGACGTGCGGGCCAGGTCGAGCATCTCGCTCGGCGTGATGTCGTACTTCCGGCGGGCGACCGGCACGGCGGTCATGGTACGGGAGCGCTCCCCGGCACCCGGGCATGGTGCGCGTACCCTTGCGCCATGTCTCTGCAGCGCTGGGTGATCGCCGCCCTGGTGGTGGTGGGCCTGGTGCTCGGCATCCTGATCTCCGGCTACCCGCAGGCGGCGGTCGATGACGGCCGGGTCACGATCGAGCCGTCGGACTCCCCCGACGAGGACCCCGATCCCGCCGTCACCCCGAGGACCTCCCCGACGACCACCGGCGCGTCGGGCGTGACCACCTCGACCACTCCGGCGACGACGGTCACGACGCGGGCCCCGGTCAGGCGCACGACGGCGACCACACGATCAGCGCCGCGCACGACCGTCCGTCCCCCGGCGCCGACCACGACGGCCAGGCCGACGACGACCACCAGCGTCGCGCCGCCCACGACCGAGCCTCCCCCTGGCGAGGAGCCCGGGTGAGCACCACGGCCGCCCACGGCCCGCGTCACGAGTTCCTGGCGCCGCGCACCGTCGGTCGGCTCGGCGGTGGACTGTTCGTGATCACCGCTGCGGTCATGGTGCCGCTGGTCGTGCTCGACCCGGCGGGCGACGGGCGCGTCGACTCCCTCGTCGCGGTGGGTGCGGTGAGTCTGGTCACGGGCATGGCGGCGTGGTTCCTGCCGTGGAACCGCTGGCCGCGCTGGGCCACGCTCCTTCTCGCGCCACTGGCGTGCGGCCTCATCACCGTGGGCAACGTGGTCAACCCCGACCCGTCGCTCTACAGCGTCTACCTGCTCGTGGTCTTCGCGTGGATCGGCATCGCCCACCCACCCGGCACCTCGCTACGCCTGTTCTTCCTCGTGGTCGTCACCTACATGGCCCCCATCGTGTTCAACGACGAGCTCCGCGACGACGCCATCCGCTCGGTCGCGGTCGTCACGCCCGTGTGCCTCCTGGTGGCCGAGGTCCTGTCCCGGGTCGTCGACCGCCTCCGCCAGGTGGAGACCCTCAATGCCAAACGCCTCCACGACCTCGAGTCGCTCGTCGACGCCACCATCCGCCTCTCCCGTTCCGCCGACCCGCGCCACACCTCCAACCTGGTCGCCGAGCTGGCTGTGCATCTCCTCGGCGCCACGTCGTCACTGGTGCTCCTGGCCTCGCGGGAAGGCACGCTGCAGCCGGCGGGCGCGTTCAACTGGGGGCTCGGCGCCGACACCGCTCCGGAGCTCGAGGAGGGTGCGGCGCGCGCACTCAGCACGGGCGAGATCACTCGCAAGGCGGACGGCTCGCTGGGCTTCATCCCGCTCATCAGCGCGGCGGGCCCGCAGGGCCTCGTCGTCGTCACCAGCACGGGTGGTGTCACGCAGCTGCTCGACTCCTTCACCTCCGGCCTGGCCCGCACGTTCGCCACCCAGGCGACCGTCGCCTTCGAGCGCGTCCGCGCCACCCAGTCGCTGGTCGACGCCTCGTTCCGCGATCCGCTCACCGGCGTGGGGAACCGCCGCCGGGCCGATACCGCGCTCCAGTCCCTCTCCCCTGGCGACGCCGTCGCCATCGTCGACCTCGACCACTTCAAGGACGTGAACGACCGTTGGGGCCATCCCGTCGGCGACCAGGTACTGACCCGACTGGCCTCGCTGCTGCAGGACAGCGTCCGCGGAGGAGACGTCGTGTCCCGCTACGGCGGCGAGGAGTTCATGGTGTTGCTGAAGGGCGTCGGCGACAAGTGCAAGCCCGCCCTCGAGCGCATCTCGGAGGAGTGGCAGGCCATCCGCCTCGGCACCACGTTCAGCGCCGGCGTGGCCGTGAACCGCTCGGGTGAGTCGGCGGCGGCCACCGTCGCCCGCGCCGACCAGGCGCTCTACCGCGCCAAGGAGGGCGGGCGGAATCTCGTCGTCCTCGCCCCCGGCCCCGAAGCCGCCTTGGAGCCCGCCTAATCGTCCAGTTTCAGGGCGCTGATGAAGGCCTCCTGGGGGACCTCGACGCGGCCGATGGACTTCATGCGCTTCTTGCCTTCCTTCTGCTTCTCCAACAACTTGCGCTTTCGCGTGATGTCGCCGCCGTAGCACTTGGCCAGCACGTCCTTGCGCTTGGCCTTCACCGTCTCGCGGGCCACGATCCGCCCGCCGATGGCGGCCTGGATGGGGATGTCGAACATCTGGCGCGGAATGAGCTGGCGCAGCTTGTCGGCCATGCGCCGGCCGTACTCGGTGGCCTTCGACTTGTGCATCACGGTGCTGAAGGCGTCGACGGGCAGACCGTTGAGCAGCACGTCGACCTTCACGAGGTCGGACACGGCGTAGCCGGACGGCTCGTAGTCGAGGCTGGCGTAGCCCTTGGTGCGGCTCTTGAGCTGGTCGAAGAAGTCCACGACGACCTCGGCCAGCGGGATCCGGTACACGAGCTCGATGCGCTCAGGTGAGAGGTACTCCATCTTCTCCATCTCGCCGCGACGCGTCTGGCACAGCTCCATGACCGTGCCCGTGTATTCCGACGGCAGGAGGATCGTCGCCGACAGGAACGGTTCCTCGATCGACTCGAGGTCGTTCGGCGGCGGCATGTCGCTGGGGTTGTCGACCTCCACCGTCGTGCCGTTGGTGAGGTTGGCGAGGTATTCCACCGACGGTGCGGTGGCGATGAGGCTGAGGTCGAACTCGCGCTCGAGCCGCTCGCGCACGATCTCCATGTGGAGCAGGCCGAGGAAGCCGCAACGGAAGCCGAACCCCAGCGCGCCCGACGTCTCGGGCTCGTAGGTGAACGACGCGTCGTTGAGGCGCAGCTTCTCGAGCGAGTCGCGCAGCTCGGCGTACTGGTCGCCGTCGATCGGGTAGAGGCCGCAGAACACCATGGGCTTGGGGTCGCGGTAGCCCGGCAGCGCCTCCGCCGGCTTGGACGCCTCGGTCACGGTCTCGCCGGAGCGGGCCTCCCCCACGTCCTTGATGCCGGCGATGAGATAGCCGACCTCCCCAGGGCCGAGCGCCGTGACCGGCGTGGGTGTGGGCAGACGCACGCCGATCTCCTCGATGTCGTGCACGGCCGCGGCCTGCACGAACCGCAGGCGGGAGCCGGAGCGCAGCGTCCCGTTCACGACGCGCACGGCGCTGATCACGCCGCGGTACTGGTCGTAGAGGGAGTCGAAGATGAGAGCCTGCAGCGGCGCGTCGGGATCGCCCACCGGCGCGGGAATGCGCTCGATGACGGCGTCGAGCAGGTCGGCCACGCCCTCGCCCGTCTTGGCCGAGATACGGAGGATCTCCTCGGCGGGGATGCCGAGGACCTTCTCGATCTCGGCGCCGTAGCGGTCCGGGTCGGCGGCGGGGAGATCGATCTTGTTCAGGGCGGCGACGATCTCGAGCTCGTGCTCGACAGCCAGGTAGCAGTTGGCCAGCGTCTGGGCTTCGATCCCCTGGGCGGCGTCGACGAGCAGGATCACGCCCTCACAGGCGGCCAGGCTGCGCGAGACCTCGTACCCGAAGTCGACATGCCCCGGTGTGTCGATGAGGTGGACGTGGTGACCCTTGTAGGACAGCCGCACGTTCTGGGCCTTGATGGTGATGCCGCGCTCGCGCTCGATGTCCATCGAGTCGAGGTACTGCTCGCGCATGTCGCGGGCGTCGACGGCGCCGCACAGCTCGAGCAGGCGGTCGGCGAGGGTCGACTTGCCGTGGTCGATGTGGGCGATGACGCTGATGTTGCGGATC
>DATLDH010000090.1:0-9794 GCA_035526015.1 Acidimicrobiales bacterium | reverse complement strand
GGAGGCTGAGTCAGCCGGCGGCGAGGACGAGCCGGCGGCGGTCGATGTCGCCCTGGAGATCGCCCCACGCGTCGGACCAGTCGTCGACCTCGGGCAAGGGCAGGGCGGCGGCGCCGGAGCCGGCCATGGGCCGCGGCTTGCGGGGCGAGAGGAAGCCGGCCGAGCCGCCCCTGCCCTTGTAGACGATCAGCCCGGTGACGGGGTCGGGGACGGCGTCGAGCGCGGCCTGCACCGACAGCGAGGCGCGGTAGCGCTCCCAGGCGTCGTCGTCGGCGAACTCGACCTCGAACACGACACCCCACGAGTGGCGGTGCCAGTTCCAGTCGGACGCGCCGTAGATGAGGGCCGTCTGCACCAGGGCGTCACCGTGGGCATCGGCCCAGGAGTTGGCGCTGTACGCACCGTCGATGACTTCGATCGACATCCACATGGGCATGTCGAGGGTACGACGAACCGGGGCCTGTGACAACCGTCTCTTTCAGGCCATCAGGTCGTGACGCAGCTTGGCCAGGCCAGAGCCGAGGGCCTCCTGCACGTCGGCGCGGCGGCAGCCGAGGTCGTGCTCGAGCTGGTCGACGGAGCGGACATTGCGGCCGTCGAGGCCGAAGCTCCCGGCCACCACCTCGCGTTCCATCGGGTCGAGGCGGTCGAGCAGGTGGCCGTGGCTGCAGATCATCGACAAGAGATCGTCGTCGGTCTCGGCGGACAGGTCGGCCTGCTCCGGGCCGGTGTCGGGATAGGGCCATCCGTCCTCGACCGGCACGAAGAAGCTCATGTCCCAGTTGTCGCGCCGCCCGCGCTCGCGGTCAACGAGACTCTTGCAACCACTCCCGCACGACCTCGGCCTCGAGCTCGGCGTGCTCCTCGAGGCCGGACAGGATGGCTCGCTCGACCTTGCCGCCCACCAGAGGCATCTTCACCTTCAGCTCGCCTTCGGCCACCCGCACCGTGGCGCCGTCAGTGTCGGGCTGCAGGGCGAACGTGCCGGCACAGCTCAGGCGGTCGGCGTAGTGGTCGGGGACGATCCGGAACGTGGTGCGATGCGTGGAGCGGTCGAGCGCGGACTCCTCGACCCAGGTGAGCCGGGCCGGGTCGAGCACGGCCCGGGCGGCGGAGTTGAGGTCGCCGGCGAAGGCGTAGCGCACCCGCTGGCGCACGATGTCGCCGTCGTTGACCTGCTCGAGCAGCTCGGGCTTCCCGAGCTTGGGGAGCGAGGCCAGCCGCTCGAGGAAGCGAGGGTCGATGAGGATGGCCTCGACGTCGTCGACGGAACCGGGAAAGCGCTGCTCGATCCGGAACCGCATGGCCGGACGCTAGGACACGCGGCGTCAGGGCCCGGCGTGGGCGGCGACGACCTCGAGCACGCCATCGCCGTACCGCTCGGCCTTCACCGGGCCGAGCCCGGGAAGGGCCTGGAGCTCACGCGACGTACGGGGCCGGCGGGTGGCGATGGCAGCCAGCGTGGCGTCGTGGAACACGACATAGGCCGGGACGTTGGCCACCTTGGCCGCCTCCCGCCGCCAGGCCTTGAGGGCGTCCATGAGCGGCTCGTCGGCCTCGGTCACCACGGCCGGGACGGCCTTGCCCGCCTTGGGACGCCGGGCGGCGGCGGCATCGGCGGCTCTGAGCTGGCGGCGTGACGCGTCGAGGCCCGAGCGCCAGTCGGGCTCGGTGCGCCCCGACAGGGCCTGGCACGCGGTCTCCACGTCGTCGAGCATCGGCGACGGCGACCGTCGGGTGCGGCGGCTACCGAACAGGCGCTGCTCGGCCCAGGTCAGGTGGAGCTCCTCGGCGGCCCGGGTGACGGCGACATAGAGCAGGCGCTGCTCCTCGGCGAGGGCGTCGTCGTCGTCGGTGGCGTGGGAGATGGGCACCAGGCCCTCCTCGATCCCGGCCAGCACCACGAGCGGCCACTCCAGCCCCTTGGCCCGGTGGAACGTGCACAGCTCGACGGCGTCGCGGGTGCCGGCGGGGTCTTCCCGCGTGGACGCGGTGAGCCAGTCGCGGAACGCCTGCGGGCCACCGCCGGGGTCGAGCCGGCGGTGCTCATGGGCGAGGCCGACCAGGGCCTCCAGGTTGGGGCGGCGATCGGCGGGGGCCTCGGGGACCGAGGCCTCCAGGGCGGTGGCCCATGACGAGACGGCATCGGGGTGGCCGCCGACCTTGGCCAGGTCGGCCAGCGCCGCCGCCACCTCGGGCAGCTCGAGGAACCCGGCGCCGCGGACGCGGGCCGGCACCCCGGCGGCGTGGAAGGCGCGCTGCAGCGCCACGATCTGGCCGTTGGTGCGGGTGAGGACGGCCATCTGGGACCACCGCCGGCTGCCGTGGGCGCGCCGCAACATGCTGGCGATGCCGGCCGCCTCGGACTCCTCGGTGGGATAGGCGCGCACCAGCGGCACGGGCCCGGGCGGGCCCACGACATCGGGGAGCGGGCCGCGCCGCCCGAGCACGGCCCGGCCGACGGTGACGATCTGGGGCGAGCAGCGGTAGTTGGAATCGAGGCGCACGACCTCGGCGGTGGGGAAGGCGTCGGCGAAACCGGTGAGGATGGTGGGGTCGGCGCCGTTCCAGGAGTAGATGGCCTGGTCGGGGTCGCCCACCACGCACAGGTCGACGCGGTCGCCGAGCCAGGCGCGCAGGAGACGGTGCTGGGCCGGGTTGACGTCCTGGAACTCGTCGACGAACAGATGCCGGAACTGCCACCGCTGGGCGGCGGCGAACTCGGCGTCCTCCTCCATCGCCTGGGCACAGCCGGCCAGCAGGTCGTCGAAGTCGACGAGGCCGCGCTTGCGCTTGTCGAGCTCGTAGCGGCGGAACAGCTCGGCCATCTCCACCGCCGCCAGCGGGGGCGTACGCCGGTGACGATCGGCTGCGGCCGTGTAGGTGTCGGGGGTGACCATGCGGGCCTTGGCCCACTCGATCTCGCCCACGGCGTCGAGCAACGTGGCCCGGTTGCCGCTCGCCTTCCCGAGCAGCGGAGCAACGATGCGGGCCTTGCGGTCGAGCAGCGCCGGCACGTGCTCGCCCCGGTCGGCCCACCGGCGCCGCATCTGGGCCAGGGCGACGGCGTGGAACGTGCCGGCCGGGATGCGGGACCGCACGCCCATCCTCCCGAGGCGCGATGCCAGCTCGCCGGCCGCCTTGCGGGTGAAGGTGAGGGCGAGGGTGCGCTCGGCCTCGGCCGTCCCGCTCAGGATGCGGTAGCCGATGCGGCGGGTGAGGACCCTGGTCTTGCCCGATCCCGCGCCGGCCAGGATGCACAGCGGCGCGGCCGTGCTCGTGACGGCGGCGCGCTGGTGCGCGTCGAGCCCCTCGAGCAGCGCGTCGGCGGCTGACATCCCTCGCACGGTACCGACCCGGTGTGACACCCACGCGGAGGGTGCCCCACTAGCGTCGTGAGCCGTGTTGCGGGCCTTCGCCGACGGGCGACTCTTCGGGGAGACCACGGGGACGGCCACGCCGTGGGTGCTCGCCCTCCACGGGTGGGGCCGCAGCCGGTCGGACTTCGACACCGTGCTGGAGGGCCTCGACGCCCTCGCCGTCGACCTCCCCGGCTTCGGCGCCAGCCCCGAGCCGCCCGAGCCCTGGGGCGGGGCGGAGTACGCGGCCGCCGTCGCCCCACTGCTCGACGACCTGGCCTCGCCGGTGGTGATCCTCGGCCACTCCTTCGGCGGCCAGGTCGCCGTCCATCTGGCCGCCCGCCACCCCGATCGCGTCGGCGCTCTCGTCCTCACCGGGACCCCCCTCGTCCGCCGCCCGAAGGGGAAAGCGAGCACCGGGTTCCGCCTCGCCCGCCGCCTGTACGGGTGGGGGGTGCTGTCCGACGACTACATGGAGAAGCTGCGCCAGAAGCACGGCTCGGCCGACTACCGGGCGGCGCGCGGGACGATGCGCGACGTGTTCGTCCGCGTCGTGAACGAGAGCTACGACGATGACCTCGCGGCGCTGGCCTGCCCGGTCGAGCTGGTGTGGGGAGCCGACGATGCCGCCGCCCCGCTGGCCCAGGCCGAGGAGGCGGCCGGGCGCATCGCCGATGCCCGCCTGACCGTGCTCCCGGGGGTGGGTCACTTCACGCCGCAGGCCGCGCCCGACGCGTTGCGTGAGGCGGTCCTGCGTCACCGCCCGGCCTCGTGAGGCCTCCATCGTGAACGCGGCGGCGACGGCCGCCTGGCTGGTGGCCGGCGGGCTGGCCGGGCTGCGGTGGCTGCGCGTGGCCCAGGCCGAGCACTACCTGCCGGGCGCGGCGACCCGCTTCTCCTACCGATGGTGGTGGGGGAGCGGCCCGGAGAACCGGCTGTTCGTGATCGCCGCCAAGATCGGCGCCGTTCCGGCCTACCTCGACTACCCCGTCGGTGCGCTCACCGGCGCCGCTGCTCTGGCCGCCGGTCCCATCGGGCTGGGACTGAAGGGGCGCACGTCGCGTCTGGCGTGGACGCGGCGGATGCGGACACTGGCCGCCGTGTGGGTCGCCCTCGAGGCGGCCGTCGTCGGGGTCGGCGCCGTCGCCGGCTGGACGCTCGGCGCCGCCGCCCTGGCCGCGCTACTCGCGCCCGTGCTCGTCGACGTGGCGTGCTGGATGACCGCCCCGCTCGAGCGCCGGTTGGCCGGGAAGTGGGTGACCCAGGCCGCCGACAAGCTGGCGCGCGCCCACCCGACCGTCGTCGCCATCACCGGCTCGTACGGCAAGACGACGACCAAGGCCTACGTCGCCCACCTGGTGGCGCCGAGCCGGTCCGTCGTCGCCACGCCGCGCAGCTTCAACAACCGGGCCGGCCTGGCCCGTTCCGTCAACGAGCACTTTGCGCCCGGCACCGAGGTGTTCGTCGCCGAGATGGGCACGTACGGCCCCGGGGAGATCGCCGAGATGTGCGCGTGGGTTGCGCCGGCCGTCGCCGTCATCACCGCCATCGGTCCGGTGCACCTCGAGCGCATGGGGTCCGAGGACCGCATCGTCACGGCCAAGGCCGAGATCCTGGAGACGGCGGGCACCGTGGTGCTGAACGTGGACGACCCGCGCCTCGCCGCTCTCGCCGACACTGCGGCGGCCCAGGGGAAGAAGGTGTACCGGTGCTCCGCCGGCGGTGTCGTCGCCGATGTCGTCGCCGATGTCGTCGTGCTCGACGAGGGCGCGCAGCGCGTCGTCGTCGTGGCCGGCGAGCGCGTCGCCGTCATCGACCGCGACGACGCCATGGCGCCCACCAACATCGCCTGCGCGGTCGCCGCCGCCCTTGGCGTCGGTATCGACCTCGACGTCATCGCCCGCGCCCTCCCGACGCTGCCCACGCCGGACCACCGGCTGGCCGCCCGTCCCCACCAGGCCACCGGTGCGACGCTGCTCGACGACACGTTCAACTCCAACCCGGCCGGAGCCGCGCGCGCTCTCTCGGCCCTGGCCCAGGCCGCTCCGGAGGGCCGCAAGGTCGTGGTCACACCGGGGATGGTCGAGCTCGGCCACCGCCAGCACGAGGAGAACGCCGCCTTCGCCATGGCGGCGGTGCGCATGGGTGCGGAGGTCGTGGTCGTCGGCCGGACCAACCGCCGGGCCCTGGTGGACGGCGTGACCCGCGCCGGTGGCCGGGCCGTGCTCGTCGACGATCGTGACGCGGGGGTGCGGTGGGTGGGCCAGCATGTGGGGCCGGGCGACGCCGTGCTCTTCGAGAACGACCTGCCCGACACCTACCCGTAGCCCGAGCCGAGGATCCCGCGTGCCCCAACCCGCAGTCGCCTTCGGAGGACCGTCGCCGGAGCACGACGTCAGCGTGCTCACCGGCCTCCAGGCCGTGCGGGCGCTGGCCGCCATCGGTCGTCCGGCCACGGCTCTGTACTGGTCGCGGTCGGCGGACTGGTTCGAAGTCGACCCCGACCTCGAGGCCGGCGACTTCGTGGAGGGCCCGCCCAAGGGGGCATCGTCGGTGCGGCTCGTGACCGGGCCGGGCGGCGGGTTCGTCGGCTCGGGCCGCCTGGGCCGTGAGCGGCCGGTCGAGATCGAGGCCGTCGTCAACTGCTGCCACGGCGGGCCCGGCGAGGACGGCACGCTGCAAGCGGCCCTCGACCTCGCCGGCGTCGCCTACACCGGGCCCAACGTCGCCGGCGCCGCCATCGGGCTCGACAAGCTGGCATTCGCCGGAGCGGTCGCCGCCGCCGGCCTCCCGACGTTGCCGCGCGCCGCGCTGAGCGCCGACGCGTCCCCGCCGGGATTCGCCGGCCCCTACATCGTGAAGCCACGCTTCGGCGGGTCGTCGATCGGCATCGAGGTCGTGCAGGACTGGCCCACGGCCCAGGCCCTGGCCCGCACGTCGGTGCACCTCCGCCGCGGCGCCATGGCCGAGCCCTACCGGGCCGACGCCGACGACCTCAACGTGGCCATCCGGAGCCATCCCTCGCTCGAGCTCTCGGCCATCGAGCGGCCGCTGCGCACCACCGGCGGCGCGCCGATCCTGGGCTACGCCGACAAGTACGTGGGCGGCGAGGGAATGGCCAGCGCGCCGCGCCAGCTGCCGGCCGACATCCCCGACGACGTGGCCGCCGAGGTGCGGCGCATCGCCAGCGCCGTCGCCGACCTGGCGTCATTGCGTGGTGTGGCCCGCCTCGACTTCCTCTACGACGGCACCGAGCTGCTGGTGAACGAGCTCAACACCATCCCCGGGTCCTTGGCGCGGTACCTCTGGGTCGACCCGCCGCTGCCCTTCGGCCGACTGCTCACCGACCTGCTCGACGAGGCGACGTCGCGTCCCAGTGCCCACTACAGCAGTGCCGGCGCCGACGGCTCGGCCCTGCGCTCGGCCGGCTCCATCGCCAGCAAGCTCGGCTGATGACCGACGTCACCCCGGAGCGCTTCGAGGAGATGGTGGCCGACGCCCTCGACTCGGTGCCGCCCGATCTCGCCACGATGATGGACAACGTCGTCGTCATCGTCGACCACGACACGCCCCCGGGCGAGCTGTTCGGGCTCTACGAGGGGGTGCCACTGACTCAGCGCGGTGACTACGGCCACGGCGAGATGCCCGACCGCATCACGATCTACCGCCAGACGATCTGCGCCGGCCGCCGCGACGAGGCCGACGTGGCGAAGCAGGTAAGGGTGACCGTGATACACGAGGTCGGTCACCACTTCGGCATCGACGACGCTCGCCTGCACGAACTGGGTTGGGCCTGATGCCCCATTTCGCGGTGAGCGCGGTCGGGGCGGACCGACCCGGCATCGTGGCCGCCGTCACCGGCGCGTTGGTCGACCTCGGGTGCAACCTCGAGGACACGTCGATGTCGATCCTGCGCGGGCACTTCGCCATGATGCTGGTGGTCAACGCGCCGGACGGGACGACGGCCGACGATGTCGACCGGGCCGTGGAGGGCCCGGCGTCGGATCTCGAGCTCGTGGTGGCGGTCCGCGGCATCGACGACGCCGTGCCCGACTCGCCGACCGGGCAGCCATGGGGTGTGTCGGTCTACGGCGCCGATCGGCCCGGCATCGTCCATCGCGTCACCCGTCTACTGGCCGAGCAGGGAGTGAACGTCGTCGACCTGGCCACCCGCGTGATCGGCGGCCCCGACCGGCCGGTGTACGTGATGCTGCTCGACGTCACCCTGCCGACGGGTGTGGCCGGCAACGCGGTGGCCGCCGAGCTCGAGCGCCTCGGCACCGAGCTCGGCGTCGACTGCACCATGCACCCCAACGAGCCCGACATTTTGTGATCCGGACCGTCGTTCGACTGCCCGAGCACGTGCTGAAGGTGCGGGCGGCCGAGGTGGGCGTGGTGGACGAGCGGGCCCGGTCCCTCGGTGCTGATCTGGTCGACACCATGCGGGCGTCGCCCGCGTGCGTCGGCATCGCCGCTCCGCAGATCGGCGTGAGTCTCCGGGCATTCGTCGTTGACGTGACGGGCCATCCGAAGGCCGAGGCCTGTCACGGCCAGGTCGTGCTCTTCGACCCGGTGGTCGTCTCGGCCGACGCGCCCGTGGTCGGTCGGGAGGGGTGCATGAGTGTCCCCGACCTCACCGGCGACGTGGCGCGCAGCACGCGGCTCGTCGTGCGGGGTCTCGACGTCGACGGCGGGCGGATCGAGATCACGACCGACGGCTTCGAGGCGCGCGCCTTCCAGCACGAGATCGACCACCTCGACGGCCTGCTCTTCCTCGACCGCGTGCGGTCGGCCGAGGCCGTGTTCCGCCGCAAGGTCTACCGGTAGTGGTGAACTAGGCCATGCACTCCCTGCGCCGTCGCGCCACGACCGTCCTGCTGTGCACCGCGATCGGGCTCGTGTCGGGCGGATGTCTGCAGCAGAAGGCCGCCCAACAGGGCATCGCCGGCATCGACGCGACCGTCGGCGTCCAGGCCGACGCCGCCATCCGCGGCATGGCCATCGGCGACTTCAACACGCTGGCCGCGCAGGCCGACCCCTCGGCCGCCGCCCAGTTGTCGCCGTCGGTCATCCAGGCGAAATGGAGCGCCGCCACCGCCCCGCTCGGCGCCTACGTCGGGACGAGCCCCGGCACGAGCACGAGGGCGAACGGGATCGTCACCTACACGATCCCCATCCGCTTCACCGGCGGCGTCCGCACGGCCACGTTCGTCTACAACGTCTCCCACAGCCTGATCAGCTTCGACATCGCCTAGGAGCCGGCATGCCGTTCCCCCGCAAGTACCTGCACGAGAACGAAGACGTCCTCCTCGACCTGCATCCGCACTGGTGGAACCTGGCCGGGCCGATCGCCCTGCTGGCCCTCCTGCTCGGCGCGGCGGTGGCGGTCCGTGACGTCGGCCTTCCGGACCGGTACCCGATGCTGGGGATGCTGGCCCTCGGCGCCGGGGCCCTCGTGTGGTTCGTGGCCCGTTACATCCGCTGGGCCAACACCAACTTCGTGCTCACCACCGACCGGATCATCCACCGCCAGGGTGTGCTGTCGAAGCAGGGTCGCGAGATCCCGCTCGAGCGCGTCAACGACATCACCTGCCACCAGTCGTTGTTCGAGCGGGTCATCGGGGCCGGCGACCTCGTGATCGAGTCAGGCGGCGAACGGGGTCAGCAGCTGGTGTCCGACATCCCCCGCCCGTTCCGGGTGCAGAACGAGATCTACCGCGCCATTGAGGACGCCCAGGGTCGCGACGCCGGCCGGGCTGCAGGCGCCCGCCAGCTCAGCGTGCCCGAGCAGATCGAGAAGCTCGACGAGCTCCGCCAGCGCGGCGTGCTCTCCCAGGCCGAGTTCGACGTCAAGAAATCCCAGCTCCTCGACCGCATGTAGCTGGTTCACTGACGGGATGGAGGAGTTCGACATACTCGTCGAGGAGCTGGCGGTAGAGCACCGCTGGCGCGACGCGTACCGCAGGTTGTGCCTGGCTGAGTCGCACGCGACTCCAGCGGTGCGCCGAGGGCTGCAGCACGCCGACCCGAGGGTGCGGGTGCGGTGTTGTCTGATCCTCGATCACTTCCTCGATGAGGCGGCACTGCCCGAGCTGAAGGCGAACCTCGACCACCCCGACGAGCACGTCCGCACCTGGGCCATGCACGCGCTCGCCTGCGACCGCTGCAAGGAGGGCGAGTGCCGGCCGGCTGAGGACGACGTCGTGCCCATCGCCATCCGCATGCTGCGGGAGGACCCGAGCGTGCTCGTCCGCCGCCAGGCGGCGGGAATGCTCGGTCCCGCCGTGCACCGCCGCGACGACGTCGTGCGCGCTCTGGTCGCGGCCAAGGACGACGATGCCGATCCGACCGTTCGCAAGATCGCCGGCTGGTGGGCGCCGGGCGGCCCCCGATTCCTCAAGACCGCCCCGAGGTCACGCGCTCGTTGACCTCGGG
>DATLDH010000047.1:0-6196 GCA_035526015.1 Acidimicrobiales bacterium | reverse complement strand
GACGAGCGTGGCGTCGTCGAGGACCCCGCGGGCGACGAGCCGGGCTCCGAGATCGGACGCCGCCCGGGCGCCCAGCTCCTGCAGCCAGCGGGCCCGTAGGCGCAACGCCTCGCGCGCGCCGACGGTGCCATGGGCGAGGGTCGCCACCGACGGGGGCACCTCGGGCAGCTGGGGCGCTCGACCGACCTGCGGCGGGTAGAGGGCGAGGGCGGCGGGGCTCGAGGCCACGATCTCGGCGTCGGTCCGGCCGGCGGCGCGTCCCTCGGCCACGGCCGCGAGGGCGGCGGCGGCGCCGGACAACCCGTCCTCCAGGCCCAGGATCCCGGCGAGCACCTCGTGGCCGTGCACGGCATGCAACGAGTCGCGCGTGCGCTCCAGCAGCCGAAGCACGAGCTGGTCGTCGAGGTCGCCGACCGGTGGGACACGGCGGAGCTCGTCGTCGACCGCGTCGACCACGTCGCGAGCCAGGTCCGGCAGCGCCCGGCGCATCCGGCCGACGCGCCACGCCGCGCCCAACCGACGGGCCGGACCTCGGGGGTCGAGCCACGCGAAGCGCCGCTTCGGCCCGGCGTCGATGCCGAGCAGTCGCAGATCGGCGGCGAGGCGCCCGCCGACCGTGACCACCACCGGCGAGCGTTGCAGCGCGCCGGCGCCCACAGCGCCGACCGTCTCCAGCGCGGCCCGGATCCCCGTACGGATCGGGATGGCCCAGAGATCCTCCTCGAGCAGGGACACCGGGTCGGGCAACGTCTCGGCCACCGGTCCGGGGCCGAAGATCGGTCCGGAGTCGGGCGGCGCCGTGGCGGCCGCGGTGACGGGACGGCTCTGCAGCAGCCACAAGGTGCCGTCGCCGTCGATGGCCCACTCGACGTCCTGAGGGCCACCGAAGGCGGTGGCCGTCTTGGCCGCGAGGTCGGCGAGGGCGCGCCGGTCGGCGCGACCGAGCGTGGGGCCGTCGCCCACCGCGTCTTCGGCCAGGCGGCCGCGCCTCGTGAGGAGGTGGGTGCGGGCAGGAACCGTGCCGGACACGAGGGCCGAGGGCCCGCCGTGGACGGCCTCGACGAGCAGGCGGTCCTCGCGCCCGGTGATCGGGTCGACGCCGAACAGCACGCCGCCGAGGCGAGCGTCGAGCATCGGCTGGACCAGCAGGGCCATGGGCGCCGGCCCCGCCGAGGCGAGCACCGACGCGACGGCGGCGCGGAACGCGTCCCAGCCGACGACGTCGAGCACCGACGTGAAGTAGCCGGCCATCGACGACGTGGCCGAGTCCTCGACGGTCGAGGAGGAGCGCACGACGAGGGGCCGGGTTCCGCCGTGGGAGAGCTCCTCCCACGAGGGTCGCAGGGTGGCCAGATCGCCGGGTGCGCGCCCGCCGGCGACGGTGAGCACGAACCCCGGCAGGACGGGAAGCCCGAGCCGGCGGGCGCGGGCCAGCGCGGCGGCCTTGGCGCCGGCGACGGCAGGCAGGCCGGCGGCCCGCTCGTCGAGCCCGATCACGACCGCCTCCGGCCCCGCGTCGGCCGGTTCGGCCGCCATCCGCTGCTCCTCGTCGAGGTCCGCTCGTCGGGACACGCTCGCCGCACCTCCCCTCGCTGGCGACGGAACGTGGCAATCGTGCCCGTTCTGCGTACCCGCCGTGCGGATTTGACACAGAACCGCAACGCAGCCCGGAACGTCAGATGCGCGTCAGGCTCCCGCGACGCTGCCGCCATGACGGCGGAACGGACGGGAAACCCGCAATCTTTACGGTCCCTTCGCATGCACCGGCTGTCGTCGTTCCGCGCCCCGGCGACCCGCCGCCTCTTCGCCGCCGTCCTCGCCGGCAAGCTGCTCGGCGTCGTCGCCGTCGTCGGGATCACCAAGGGCCTGCTGTGGTACTTCGAGGCGCCGGCGTTCGGGATCACGGAGGAGATCACCCACCAGGCCAACGACCTCGTCAGCCCCATCAACACGGTGTGGGTGCTGATCGCGGCGTTCCTCGTGTTCTTCATGCAGGCCGGGTTCATGGCCCTCGAAGCCGGCTTCGCCCGGTCGCGAGAAGCCGTGAACGTGCTCATGGAGTGCGTGTTCGACACCTGCATCTGCGGCCTGCTGTTCTGGGCTGTCGGCTTCGCCTTCATGTTCGGCGAGGGCAACGGCGTCATCGGGCACGGCCACTTCTTCCTGCACGGAGCGACGGGCGCCTACGGGTCGACCGGCGTGGCGTTCCTGGCCTTCTTCCTCTTCCAGTTCGCGTTCGCCGACACCGCATCGACGATCACGTCGGGCGCCATGGTCGGTCGCACCTCGTTCAAGGGCGACATCCTCTACAGCGTCGCCGTGTCCGGGTTCATCTACCCGATCTTCGGCCACTGGGTCTGGGGTCCCGGCGGCTGGCTGGCCACGACGATGGGCTGGTTCGACGGCCTCAGCGGCGACGCCGTGTTCCGCGACTTCGCCGGCTCGACCGTGGTGCACACCGTGGGCGGCATGCTCGCCCTCAGCGGCTGCATCGCGCTCGGTCCCCGTCTCGGCCGCGCCTTCAAGCGCGACGGCGGGGGCCCGATGCCGGCCCACGACCTGACCATCGGTGCCATCGGCGGGATCATCCTCTGGTTCGGCTGGTACGGCTTCAACCCCGGATCGACCCTGTCGGCCATGGACTGGCAGGGGATCGGCAGGGTCGCCGCCAACACCACGCTCGCGGCCTGCGCGGGCGGCGTCGTCGCGGTGCTCTGGGTCTATCCGCGCTCGCAGACGTGGGATCTCGGCATGTCGGTCAACGGCCTCCTCGGTGGGCTCGTGGCCGTCACCGCGCCGTGCTACTGGCTCTCACCGTTCGGCGCCGTCGTCGTGGGCGCGGTGGCCGGCGTCGTGGTGCCGCTGGCCGTCGACCTCATGGAACGCCGGAGGTGGGACGACCCGATCGGCGCCGTGCCCGTCCACCTCTTCTGCGGCATCTGGGGCACGCTCGCCGTGGGACTGCTCGCGACCGGCAACTACGGCGTGCCGACGGCCGACGGCGCCGACACGTCCGTCGTCGTCACCGGCGTGCTCTACGGCGGGGGCCTCGACCAGCTCGTCGCGCAGCTCGTCGGGAGCCTCACCTGCGTGCTCGTCGTCGGTGCTGCCGGGCTCGTCCTGATGTTCGGCATCCGGTCGGTCCGGGGCTCGTGGAACCTGCGCGTCGACCGCGACGCCGAGCTCGAGGGACTCGACATCCACGAGCACGGGACGCCGGCGTACCACATGGAGTTCGGGCAGGGGTTCTCCTACAGCACGCCTTCCGGACTGGGCTCGGCCGGGCGCCGCGTCACCAAGGAGCTCCAGGAATGAGCACCTGGGTCGGGCCGATGCCACCGGAGCTCGACGACTTCGGCCTGCTGCGGGTCGACGACGCATGGGTCGCGCTCAGCCCGATCCAGGAGCGGCTGATGCGCCGGTTCCTCGCCGAGGCGGGGGCGCCGGTGGCCCGCGCCGAGCTCGCGCAGGAGATCGGGATCACGAGCGGCAGCCGCTCGCGCACGATCGATTCGCACATCCTCCGCCTGCGCACCCGCATCCAGCCCCTCGGCCTGACCATCCACACGATCCGCGGGCGCGGCTTCCTGCTTGCGTCCCCCCAGAGGAGAACGACGTGGCCCATCTCGTGACCGCCATCATCAAGCCGCACAAGCTCGAAGAGGTGAAGGACGCACTGCGGGCCGCCGGCGCCCTCGGACTGACCGTGAGCGAGGTCCAGGGCTACGGCCGCCAGGGCGGCAAGACCGAGACGTTCCGAGGCAACGAGTACCGCGTCGACTTCGTGCCGAAGGTCCGCGTCGAGGTGATCGTGCCGTCCGACGACGTCGAGAAGACGATCGAGCTCATCGGTGACGCCGCCCGCACGGGGAAGATCGGCGACGGCAAGGTCTGGGCGCTGCCGCTCGACGGCCTGATGCGCATCCGCACGGGCGAGGCCGGTGAGGACGCGATCTAGAGTCCGGCCGTGTTCGGGATCGAGGCGGTCGGTGCCGGGCTGCTCGGCTCGGCCTTCGCCCTCGGCCTCCGGCACGGGTTCGACGTCGACCACCTGGCGGCCATCACCGACATCGCCGGCACGGAACGGGCTCCTCGCCGGGCATTCGGCCTCGCCACCGTGTACGCGCTGGCGCACGGCGTCGTGGTCCTGGCCCTCGGAGCGGCTGCGGTGCTCGCCGGCGGGTTCGTGCCGCCGTCCCTCGACGAGGTCATGGGCCGGATCGCCGGCGTCACGCTCCTGGCCATGGGTGTGTACGTGCTGCTCGGCCTGGCCCGGCACGGAGGCGGGTTCCGGGCGCGGAGCCGATGGGCCCTGGTGCTCGACGGGCTCGCCGCCGCCCGCCGCCGGTTGCAGGGCCGACCCACCGTCGTCGAGTTCGAGCACGACCACCCGCACGACCACCGTCGAGCGCACGGGCACGACCACCCGGACCGAGCCGGCGACCTCGAACCGGCCACCGTCGCCGTCGCCCACCGCCACCTGCACCGGCACCGCGGCGTCCTTCCGACCGAGGGCTACCGGTGGCCGGCGGTCGCCGGGATCGGGGTGCTCCACGCCATCGGTGCCGAGACCCCCACCCAGGTTCTGCTGTTCGTCGCCGCCGCCGGGGCCGGGGGGGCTGCCGCGGGGCTGCCCGTGCTGGCGTGCTTCGTCGGCGGTCTGCTCGTCGCCAACACCGCGGTCGCCGCCGTGGCCACGGCGGGGATGCGGGCGGCCACGCGTCACAGGGTCGCGACCGGCGCGCTCACCGCTCTGGCCGGCGCGTTCAGCGTCGTCGTCGGCTCCGCCCTCCTGCTGGGCTAGTCGGCAGGTACCCTGTGGGGGTATGCACGGCTACGCCGACGACAAGGACCTGGTCCAGAAGCGCCTCCGCCGGATCGAAGGGCAGGTGCGCGGGCTCCAACGCATGGTCGACGAGGACCAGTACTGCATCGACGTGCTCACCCAGATCTCGGCCGTGAACAGCGCACTGCGCGCCGTGGCGCTGCAGCTCCTCGAGGACCACCTGGGCCACTGCGTCGCCGGCGCCATCGCCGACGGCGACACCGAGGGCAAGGTCGCCGAGGCGACCGCCGCCATCGCCCGGCTCGTCAAGTCGTAGCGTTGCCGGCATGTGCCGGAACATCACGACGCTCCGCGGGCTCGAGCCGGCGGCGACCGACGAGGAGATCGAAGCCGCGGCGCGGCAGTTCGTGCGCAAGGTGAGCGGCGTGCAGTCGACCTCGGCCAAGACGGCGGACGCGTTCGAACGGGCGGTGGCCGAGATCACCGCCGTGACGCACCGCCTGCTCGGTGAGCTCCCGCCGCGGCAGCAGCCCCCGCCGACGCTGCCGCCGCTGCGCCGCCTCAGCCGCCGCTAGCTGTAGATCCCATCCACGTTCGTCAGTACGGGCTCCTTGAAGCTCGGGGGTGCGACCCACCCTCACAACAAGGAGCCCGATGGATCTGCACGGTAACGCTCGCCTAAACGCGTACGGCCGGACGCTGATGTGTCGACGTGTGCGCGAGGAAGGCTGGACGGTGGCCGAGGCCGCCGACGCGGCGGGTGTGTCGGAACGCACCTGCTACCGCTGGTTGACCCGCTACGACGCTGGGGAGCCGATGACGGACCGGTCGTCGGCTCCCCGTCGCGTTCCTGGACGTACCGCGCCGGAGGTGGAGGCGTTGATCGAGCAGCTGCGCCGATGCCGTAAGACCTCGACCCAGATCGCGGCGGAGCTCGGGTTGGCCACCTCGACGGTGTGCGCGGTGCTCAAACGGCTCGAGCTGAACCGCCTGTCACGTCTGGAGCCGCCGGAACCTCCGAACCGCTACTGCCGACGACATCCCGGCGAACTGATCCACATCGATGTGAAACGGTTCGGGAAGTTCCGCCGTCCAGGGCTACCGGCCCACCGCCGCCAGGCCGGCTACCAGGCGTCAGGAGGTGCGGGCTGGGAGTTCTGCCACGTCGCCATCGATGACACCAGCCGTCTCGCCTACGTTGAGATCCTCGACGACGAGAAGGGCCCAACCTGCGTCGCATTCCTCCGTCGAGCGATCGCATGGTTCGCCGCCCAGGGTGTCACCGTGCAACGGGTGATGACCGACAACGGCGTCGGCTACCGCTCCAAGGTGCATGCCGCCGCCGTCGCCGAACTCGAGATCAAACACCTCCGCACACGCCCGTACCGGCCGCGCACCAACGGGAAAGCG
>DATLDH010000046.1:0-3040 GCA_035526015.1 Acidimicrobiales bacterium | reverse complement strand
AGGGCGCGATGCTGGCGTCGGGGTCACCGGCCAGGCGCACGATCAGCGGGACAACCGCCAGCAGGATGACCATTCCCTGGGCGATGGCGAGATTGATCACGTAGGCGCCGAGGAAGAAACCCTCCTCGCGCTCGAAGCGGTAGCCGCAGCCCGGGCAGCGGTCCTTCATCCGGAACCACCCGGTGAAGAGCTCGCCGGCGCCGCAGAGCGGGCAGCGCTTCAGTAGGGCACGACCCAGCATCCGAGCCCGGCTCGGAGGGGGTCGGTCAAGCGCCATGGTCCTGCGAGGGTACGCCACACCCGCCGTTAGATTGTCTTGGGTGCCCACGCTCGCCGGCTATTCCCACCTCAGCCTCTCGGTAACCGATCTGGAGCGCAGCACCGAGTGGTATTGCCAGGTCCTCGGATTCGAGGTCGTCGCCAACGTCGAGGGTGACGGGTTCCAACGCAACCGGCTGCACCAGCCCGACGCCGGCATCACGTTGACCCTCACCGCCCACACGGCCGGTGGCGGCGACACGTTCGACGAGCGACGCACGGGCATGGACCACGTGTCCTTCGTCGTGCCCTCCGTCGACGACATCCACGACTTCAAGCAGTGCTTCCAGGATCTCGGGGTCGAGCACTCCGACGTCAAGCCCACCGCCGGCGGTGCGGGCGGGATGATCACCTTCCGCGACCCCGACAACATCCAGCTCGAGGTCTTCGCCGCCGGTTAAGTCGGTGCCGGTTCCCTGCGCTGCGGGCGGTAGCGGAAGTAGGCCCACACGCTGACGGAGAAGGCGCCGAAGCCGAGGAAGAGCAGGAGCACGGCGAAGCGGACCTGCTCGCCGGTCTGGCCCACATAGCCGCTGCCGGCGGACAGAAGGATGTGGACGGTGACGAAGGCACCGAGGAACATCAGCACCGCCCACATGGTCCGGTTCCAATCGATGACCTTCCGGCCGTCGAGGAAACGCATCGGGAGCATGGCGACAGCCAGGCTCTCGATGCCCCACAGGAAGATCAGTGCAAGGCAGACTTCGACACCCATCCACCACACGCTGGCGTCGGGTTGGGCCGCAGCCTCGCTCACCGGTACGCGGGCGAACCAGGCCCCGATGGCGAGAAGCAGGCTGAAGAACCAGTTGGCCGCAGTCAGGCGACCCTGGGTCGACTCGTTGAGGGCACTCCGGAACGCCAGACCAGCCATGGCCCCGTACACGTACCCGGGCTGGAAGTGAAGGAGCCGCGACATGACGACCATGACGACGGAGATCCCCAGGCTGCCTGGAAGGAAGTTGAGCCTGCCCCACTCGCCGAACCGGCGGTGGATCACGACGGCCGCGGGCAGGCTGAAGACCGCCGACATCACCACGAGGGCGACGAACATGCCGAGCAACAGCACAAGGCTGTTCACGTTCAGGCCGAAGTCGGGGCTGAGGAAGCCGTATACCGCGGCGGCGGCCAGGTTGAGGACGAAGAAGGCGGCGGTCCGGGCCTTGGACCGGGCGACTGCGGCGGCGCGGGCGGGAAGCCGGAACCACCTGCGAATTTCGTCGTAGTTCTCCTCGACGGTGGAGTTGAAGAGCTCGTAGGGGAAGGCGAAGAGCAGAAGGATCAGCAAGGCGGCAATGGCGCTGGTGGCCAGGTCGCCCAGCGCCAACGAGATTTGGTGGGGCTGCGGGATGGCGGTGACGAAGCCGCTCCGATGCATCGACGATGCCGTGACCATGAACGTGGTCGTCGCCCGGACCGATCTCCCCGACGACTGGCATGACGTCGTGACCTGGTGTGATCCGGGCGACGTGTCCCCGGGCACCGAGAAGCCGTCGCCGTCGATCGTGCCGCCGGCGCCCGGCCGCACCGTGCCGATCCGTTGCCCATCTAAGAACAGGTACACGAAGCGGCAGTCGCGGTAGCCGGCGCCGGCGATCTCCAGGCCCACGCCCGGCGGCCCCGTGCGGGCACCGATCGGGCTCAGGGCATCGAGAGTGGCACCGGGCGGCGGAGGGGTGGTCGACGGGGGAGGCGTCGGGAGCGGTTGCGGTGACGGTTGGCTGACGGGTGGCGCCGGCGGTTGAGTCACGGGTGGTGTCGATGTGGCCGGCGCCACCGACGTCGCCGGCGCCAGCGAGGCGGCCGTCGCTGCGGCCGTCGTTGGCGGCGTGATGAGGGGGCCGGCGGCAGGCGCCACTGTCGTCCCGACCGGCGGGGTCGGGGGCACGGTCGAGGTCGTCGTCGCCGGCGGGACGGTCGTGGTGCTGGCCTGGCTCGTGGACGTGGGCGCCGCGAGTGTGGTGGTTGTGACCGGCGCCGCAGTGGTCGTCGTCTCCTCGGGTTGGGTCACGGGCGGAGTGCCGGCCGGCGGCTCAGTGGTGGTGGTGGTGCCGGTCGGGGGCAGCGTGGTCGAGGTCGTGGACGTCGAGGTCGTGGACGTCGAGGTCGTGGACGTCGAGGTCGTGGACGTCGTGGTCGTGGTCGTGGTCGTGGTCGTGGTCGTGGTCGTGGACGGCGTGGTCGTGGACGTCGTGGTCGTGGACGTCGTGCTCGTTGTGGTGCGCGGCACGGTGGTCGAGGTGGATGACGTGGTTGTCGCCGGCAGCCGGGTGGTGGATGTGGTCGATGTCGATGTGGTGCTCGTTGACGTTGAGGTTGACGTTGTCGACGTGCTGGAGGTGGTCGAGGTTGGAGGGACCGATGTCGATGTGGATGTCGACGTCGACGTCGAGGTGGAGGTGGAGGTGGACGTGGACGTGGACGACGTCGTCGTGGTGGGCCGGACTGTCGTGGAGGTGGACGTGGTGGGCGGAACCGTCGTGGTCGTCGTGGTCGTCGGGGCCGAGCTCACGACCACGTTCTCGTTGGCGTCGTTACAGGCGCCGGCGACCGGGGCGTTGTTCACGTCGCCGCTGTAGGAGGCGATCCACCGGTAGGTGCCGGGGGCCGTCGGGATGAACGCGGCGGAGGTGACGGGGCCGGCGCCGGCGGGCTTGGTGTCGGTGAAAACGGGTGCTGCTGCACACGTCGAGTCAGCCGGGCCGTAGAGGCGGAAGGTGAT
>DATLDH010000023.1:0-13877 GCA_035526015.1 Acidimicrobiales bacterium | reverse complement strand
AGTAGCAGTGCACGCGGTCGACCTTGCCGGTGGCGAACAGGCGCTGCGCGAGAACGTCGGGCGGCCGCTGGCCGCGGCGTTCGGCCGCCTCCGCCGACGGGTAGTGCGCGTGGCCCATGCCGGTCAGGCTGCGGTTCAGCTCGTAGCGCACGACGTTCGGCGTCGAGGTCGGCTTCACGGTGACGGTGACGGCTTGGCCCATGGCGGGCACGACGTTACTCGTCACTAGGTGGGCGGTGTCCGCACCTAGAGTGACCCGATGGCCACGCGAGCGCCCGTCCCCGTGCGGACGATCCTCGCCACCATCGGCATCGTCATCGCCGCCCTGGCCGGCATCCTGATCATCCAGTCGCTGGCCCGGATCATCGCCTGGCTGGTCGTCGCCGCCTTCATCGCTGTCATCCTCAACCCCGCCGTCGACTTCCTCGAGCGGCGGGCGCGGCTGCGCCGGGCCGTGGCAGCCATGCTCGTCTTCCTGCTCGCACTCGTCACCGTGACCGGGATGCTCTACCTGTTCGTGCGTCCCCTCGTCACCCAGGCGCAGGAGTTCGGCGACAAGTTCCCGGCCTACGTCGAAGATGCCCAGGCCGGAAAGGGCGCCATCGGGCGACTGGTGAAGCGCTACGACATCGACACCTACATCGAGAAGAACCAGGACAAGCTGCGGGCCTCGGTACGAGACGCCGGCGCACCCGCGCTGAGCGTGCTCCGCACGGTCGCCAACACGGTCTTCGCCGGGCTCACCATCCTGGTGCTGTCGTTCCTGATGCTGCTGGAGGGCCCACGGATCCTGGAGGCGGGTCTCAACACGTTCGACGAGAGACCCCGGGAACGCATACGGCGGGTCGCCGCCGACTGCAGCAAGGCGGTGACCGGCTACATGGCCGGCAACCTCCTGATCAGTGTCATCGCCGGTGTCGCCGTGTTCATCTTCCTGTCGATCGTGCGCGTGCCGTTCTCCGGTGTGCTGGCGCTGTGGGTCTCCTTCGCCGACCTCATCCCGCTGGTCGGGGCCACCCTCGGCGCCATCCCCGCCGTCGGCGTGGCGTTCCTGCACTCGCCGGGTGCAGGCCTGCTCACCATCGGCTTCTTCATCGTGTACCAGCAGTTCGAGAACCACGTGCTGCAGGTGACGATCATGTCCCGCACCGTCGACCTGAACCCGCTCGCCGTCCTGGTCAGTGTGCTCGTCGGCGTCGAGCTGTCGGGCCTGCTTGGCGCGCTCCTCGCCATTCCCGCCGCCGGGGTCATCCAGGTCATCGTCCGCGACATCTACGACGGGCGACGGGGCCGGCTCAAGGACCCGCCGACGACGGGAATCGAGGAGACGCCGATCCCCGAGCCCGACGACGAGAAGCCTCAGCCGGCCAAGAGGGCCCGCAAGGCGTCGAAGGCGTCGAAGACGTCCACGAAGCGCACGTAGAGCGGCGGCATCCCGAAGCGGATGCTGTCGGGCGTGCGGAAGTCGGTCACCACGCCTCCTTCCTGTAGGAGGGCACACAACCGCTCGGCATCGGGGTGGCGGATGGAGACGTGGGCCCCGCGGCGGCGAGGGTCGCGTGGCGTGCCCAGTGACGCGCCGATCGGCGCCAGCCATTCGTCGAACAACTCGACGGCGTAGGCCGTCAGACACTCCGACTTGGCCCGCACGGCCGCCATCCCGGCTAGGTCGAGCAGTCGCACGCCCTCCTCCGCCGCCACGAGGCCCAGGATCGGCGGGGTACCCGACAGGAATGCGGTGATGCCCGGAGCCGGGTCGTGGGCCGGTCCCATGGCGAACTGATCGCGCTGTGCGAACCATCCCCAGATGGGTTGGTGCAGCTCGTCCTGCAGCTCGGCGCGCACGTACATGAACGCGGGCGATCCGGGGCCGCCGTTCACGTACTTGTAGGTGCAGCCGACGGCGAGGTCGGCCCCGGCGCTGGTCAGGTCGACCTCGACGGCTCCGACGGAATGGCACAGGTCCCACAACGTGAGCGCGCCGGCGGCATGGGCGGCGTCGGTGATCGCCGGCATGTCGCACAACGCACCCGACCGGTACGACACGTGCGACAGGCTGACGAGGGCGACCTCGCCGGCATCGGTGCAGGCCTGGGCGACGGCGTCGGCCTCCGGGCCGTCGACCGCGTCACAGTCCATCTGCACCAGGCGGCGACCGGTCGCCTCGGCCAGCCCGGCGAGGACGTAGCGGTCGGTCGGGAAGTTGGCGGCGTCCGTGACGATGGCGCCTGGCCGCGCCGCCAGCGCCGCCGACGCCAGCTTGTAGAGGCAGACCGTGGTGGAGTCCCCCATCACCACCTCGCCGCCGCGGGCCAGGAGGAGGCTGGCGCCCAGCAGGTCACCGACCTGCGCAGGGAGGTCCACCCAGTGCTCCCACGACCCGACCAGGTCGCGGCCCCAGTCGTCGTCGATCACCTGGGCCAGCCGGGCCCTGGTTCGCTTCGGAAGGCGGCCGAGGGAGTTGCCGTCGAGGTAGATCGGGCCGTCGGGGTCGATGACGAACTCGTCCCGCCACACCACCAGCCCGTCGGCGGCGTCGCGCTCCGACGCGTCGTCTCGCGTCGCGGTCACAGGCGGTCGAGCACCGCGGTCCACGCCGGGCTGGACGGGTCGATGACGTCGTCGTGGTCGACCCCGGGCAGCTCCACCAGTTCCACGTCGTCGCCGGCCGCGGTCGCCGCCGCGGCATAGGCCCGGCTGAACGACGGCGGCACGATGTCGTCGTCGGCCCCGTGCACCAGGACCTGCGGCACGCCGAGCGGCAGTCGGGCCGCCGGCGACGCGGCCGCGTAGCGATCGGGCACCCCGGCCGCGCTCCCGCCGAGCAGCTCCCTCGCCGCATCGGACCCGAGGTGGGCCCGGTCGGCCTCCACCAGATCGGGCACGCCGGCCAGCGAGATGGCCTTCGTCACCTCCACCGCGGGGTTGTCGCGTGATGCCGCCCACAGGGCGAGGTGGCCACCCGCCGAGTGGCCGACGGTGACCACTCGGCTCAGGTCGAGCCGCTCGGAGGAGGCGATAGCGGCGAGATGGTCGATGGCCGCCGCAACGTCGTCGAACGTCGCCGGGAAGCCGCCGCCCCCGCCAACGCGGCGGTACTCGATGTTCCAGGCCGCGAAACCCCGTGACGACAGGTCCCGGGCCAGCCCGTCCATGAGGTCGAGCCGGTACGGCTCCCGCCAGAACCCGCCGTGGATGAGGACGACGACCGGCACGGTGCCGGGGCCGTCGGGCCGCCACAGCTCGCCGAAGCGGTCGCGCCCCTCGCCGTAACGAATGGTGCGGTGCGGCTGGTCGGGCCGTCCACGTGACGGCACGTCGCGGCTGCGGCTGACCGCGTAGAGCGCAACCGCGACGAGAACGACGGCGAGGGCGCCGACCAGCGCCGCCCTCACTCCGGGCGAGTGGAGCGGAGCAGGCGGCGGTTGCGGGCCACCGTGGCCCACGTGGCGACGGCGAAGGCGATCGACACGACGGCGAGGACCCCGTGCACGACCCGGAACCCGACCGAGCGGTCGCTGTCGGTGACGACGTTCTTGATGAAGTTCAGCCAGACGAACACCGTCCATGCCGAGAACGCCCTGAGCAGCATCGCCTCACGCCGGTTCACGCCCGGACGGTAGCGTGCCGACCATGGCAGAGCAGATCACCGAAGCCGAGTTCGAAGCCGAGGCCCGCAGCTTCCTCGAGGCCAACGCCAAGCCCCGCGAGGAGCGCAAGCAGGTGTGGGGCGAGGGCTCCGACGCCGTCGGCCTGTTCCCCGAGCGCACCATCGAAGAGGAGATGGCGGGTGTCGAGCGGGCCAGGGCCTGGCGTCAGAAGGTCTTCGACGCCGGCTTCGGCTGGATCACCGGTCCCGCCCAGTACGGCGGCCGCGAGCTTCCGGCGTCCTACGAGCGGCTCTACGGCCTGCTCGAAGCCGGGTACGAGACCCCGTCGCAGGCGCCCTACGGCATCGGCCTCGGCATGGTCGCGCCGACGATCCTCGCCCATGGCACCGAGTCGGCCAAGGACAAGTACCTGCGCGCCATGTGGCGCGGCGACATCGTCGGCTGCCAGCTCTTCAGCGAGCCCGAGGCCGGCTCCGACCTGGCCAGCCTGAAGACCAGCGCCGTGCTCGACGGCGACGAGTGGGTGATCAACGGCCAGAAGGTGTGGACCTCCGGCGCCCAGTTCTCCGACCTCGGCGAGGTCATCTGCCGCACCGATCCCGACCTGCCGAAGCACAAGGGGCTCACCGGGTTCATCGTGGACATGCACGCGCCCGGCGTCGAGGTTCGGCCCCTTCGGCAGATGACGGGTGGGGCCTCGTTCAACGAGGTGTTCTTCACCGACGTCCGCATCCCCGACGACCACCGCCTCGGTGACGTCAACCAGGGCTGGAGCGTGGCCCTGACGACACTCATGAACGAGCGGGCGGCCATCGGCGGCGGCGGGGTCGGGCTATCCGGCGGCGCCGGCGGCTACGGCGGCATCACCGAGCTGCTCAAGTACCTCGGCCGGCAGAACGATCCCCTACTGCGCCAGCAACTCGCCGACGTCTACATCAACAGCCAGGTGTCGCGGTACACGACGATGCGCGCCATGGCCAAGATCAAGGCCGGCCAGCTGCCCGGCCCGGAGATGTCGATCGGCAAACTGTCGCTCACCCGGAACATGCAGCGCATGGCGGCCCTCGTCTCCGCCGCCCTCGGCCCCCGCATGGTGGCCGACAGCGGCGAGTGGGGCACCTACGCGTGGGGCGAGTTCGTGTGCGGCATCCCCGGCATGCGCGTGGCCGGCGGCACCGACGAGGTCATGAAGAACATCATCGGCGAGCGCGTCCTCGGCCTCCCCAAGGAGCCCCCGCCCAAGAGCTAGAAAAGCTCGAGCTGCGGTGGGGCCGGAGGTGGTGGCCCCCACGGCAGGTGGTCCATGAAGACCCATGACCGGCGGTGGATCGACGTCGGGCCCCAGGCCTTGAGCGCCATCTTGTGCTTCGGGCACGGGTAGCCCTTGTTCAGAGCGAAGTCATAGCCGGGGAAGTTGGGCTCCTCGGCGCGCATGATGCGGTCGCGGGTGACCTTGGCCAGGATCGACGCCGCCGCGATCGACAGGCACCGGGCGTCGCCCTTCACCAGTCGCTGGGTGTTGCCGCCGCCCACGAAGTCCCACTTGCCGTCGATGAGCACCTGGTCGGGCACGAGGCCGAGCCCGTCGATGGCCCGCTTGGCGGCCAGACGTTGGGCGGCCGACATGCCGAGCTCGTCGCACTCCTCCTGACTGGCGTGCCCCACCGCCCAGGCCAGGCACCACCCGGCGATGCGATCGAACATGCCCTCGCGCTCGCGCTCGGTGAGCATCTTGGAGTCGCGCACCTTGTACACGCGGCGGTCGCGGGGCAACACGGCGGCGCCGACGCTGAGCGGTCCGGCCCATGCTCCCCTGCCGACCTCGTCGACGCCGACCACGACGTCGTGGCCCTTCTCCCAGAGGTCGTGCTCGATGCGGAGCGACGGGACCACCCGCTGCTTGAGGGTGCGGGTGGTGCGAGGCGGCACGGACCCCGAAGTTACGCCATCACCACGCCGGGACCGCCCACCTCCACCGACCCCACGACGGTGAACCCGGGCGGCACCGGCCCAGGGGCGATGGCCGCCAGCAGGCCGCCCGAGGTCTGGGGGTCGTAGCCGATCGCCTCGTGGGCGGCGGAGACGCCGGGCGCGATCGTGACCCGTCCCTCGAGATGGGCGCGGTTGCGGGGATCACCGCCCGTGCGCGTTCCGGCCTCGGCCGCGGCCAGCGCACCGGGATAGAGCGGCAGGTCTCCGGACGAGAACCGGAGGACGACGCCGGAGCGCTCGGCCATCTCCCATCCGTGGCCGAAGAGGCCGAATCCGGTGACGTCGGTGACGGCGTGTGGTGGCTCGGCCTGCGTGGCGAGCGCCTCGGCCGCGGCCCGATTCACGGCGCGCATGCCCACGGTGGTGGTCGCCTTCTCGTCGTCGGTGCCGCCGGCCAGAACAAGACCGGTGCCGAGGGGCTTGGAGAGTACGAGCTGGTCGCCGGGCCGCGCACCGCCCTTGGTCCACACGCGGTCGGGATGAACGACGCCCTGCACGGCGAGGCCGAAGATGGGCTCCTCGCTGCGGATGGTGTGACCTCCGGCGACGACACCCCCGGCCTCGACCACGACACGCGCCGCGGCAGTCAGGATGGCGGCGGCGGCGTCGACCGGCAGCCGCTCGGGGAACGCGGCCAGGTTGAGTGCGAGGACGACGCGGCCACCCATGGCGAAAACGTCGCTGCACGCGTTGGCTGCCGCTATGGCCCCGAAGTCGGCGGGGTCGTCGACGACGGGCGGGAAGAAGTCGGTGGTCGACACCAGGGCCACGTCGTCACTCAGGCGGTAGACGGCGGCGTCATCCGAAGGCGACAGGCCCACCAGCAGCTCGGCTCCGGGAGCGCCGGCCGTCAGCTCGGCCACCAGGTCGGCAAGCGGCGACGGGCCCCACTTGGCGGCGCAGCCACCGCACGGGGTCCACTCCGTCAGCCGCAGCGGGGACAGGACCATTGCGGCAAGCTACGCCGCCATGGCCGACCTGGTGCAGGTGCAGTCCGCCGTCGACCGCGAGGACGAGGCCGCCCGCCTGGCCGGGTTGCTGGTCGACCGCCGCCTCGCCGCGTGCGTGCAGATCGTCGGTCCGGTGCACAGCCACTACCGCTGGCAGGGCGAGCTCGAGACGGCCAGCGAGTGGCTGCTCCTGGCCAAGACGACGGTCGACCGGAGCGCGGCCGTCATCGAGCTCCTCACCGCCGAGCACCCGTACGACAACCCGGAGGTCATCGCCGTGGCCGTCGTGGGCGGGTCGGCCGCCTACCTCGACTGGGTCGCGGCCGAGACGACCTGAGCCACGCGGCGCCACGCCTCGGCCGGCCACTCGTCGTCGTCGCGGGCATCGGCAACGAGCTCGGCTTCCAACTCGTCGAGTCGAGTGCGGTCGGTCGGTCCGAGTGCGGTGAACGCCTCCCAGGCGACCGGCTCCCCCAACGGTCGGCCCACGGGGAGCGGCACGAACACCGACGTGCACGGCGAGCCGAGGAGCACATGCGCCCACGGCCGGTCGGCGACGGGCAGCTCGGCGATGACCGACGCAGTGGTCGCCTCGACCTCCGGTACGTGCATGCAGACGGTCCACCCGTCGGCGCCACCTACGTGGCTGCGCAGGTGGGCGCGGAGCGCGGGCGCATCGACCGCGCCCGCGCCGAGCACGGCCCGGCTGGCGTTCAGCCGCGGGTCGACCAGCGTCTCGACGGGCTGACGGGGATGGCGGTGCTCGGCGTCGAAGGACGGGATTGTCGTGCGGTTCGAGATGGCGCGCACGTCGGTGACCCTCTCGGTCGCCCAGGTGGTGCCTGAGCTCTCGACCACCCACGCGTCGGTCGGGTCGGCCACGAGGAACGACGACCAGTACGGCCGCTCCACGCCGTGATGACCTGAGCCGCCCTGGCCGTACCGCTCGAGCAGGTCGGTGATCACTGCGACCGCAGCATGAGCGGTGTCGGCCCGCTCCAGGGCGAGCCGCACCAGGTCCATCCCCAGCAGCGCGGGCGGGGCTCCCCGCGGGTCGAGCGTGGTGTAGATCGTCTCGTTGCCGGCGGCCACGCCGGCCTCGTTCACTCCGTGCTCGACACCCCACATCCACCACGGTCGCGACACGAGCACTCCGATCGTGTCGGCCGGGTGCGGCTCGACCTCGATCCACGTCGTGCGCACCGCCCCGGTGTCGCGCCGCGGCGCCAACCACTCGACGCGCTGCGCCTCGTGCGGCGGCCGGTCCGAGTTCTTGGCGAACAACGTCGCACCCCGGGCTGTGGCCGCAGGCAGGGCGACGAGGCAGTCACACACGATTTCGAGGCTAGAGCGAAGGCCTTCGGGTTACGATCCGCAGCGGCGAGCTCACGCCGAACCTCCTTCAGCCCACCCCAGCCGGGCTGCCAGTCGGAGGCAAAGGGGAACCTCCGAGTCCTCGAGCGGCGTGATCCGACCTCGCCATGGACCGCTGCTGGGGAGCGAAGCCGTGGCTCCGAGGTGTCGGATGACGAAGAAGAAGGCTCGCAAGCGGCTCGTTCGACAGCGGTCCGCGAAGACAGGTGAGTCCTACTCCGCCGCTCTCCGGCAACTCCTCGCCTCCAAGGAGAAACCCATGACCACCATCCCCACCATCGAAACGACCCGTACCTGCACGCTGTGCGGAAACGACGAGAGCGCCACGACGAGGCTGCTCGTCGCCGGGAGCGCGCCCATCTGTCGCGACTGCGACCAGCGCTTCCGAGGGGTCTTCCGCGCCCATCTCGAGCCGATCGCCGACAGCGCCCGGTCGCCGCTCGACCAGTTGATGAGCACTGTCAGCTACGTCACCGAGGCCGGCCACTGGGCCGTCCACCTCCACACCTTCCGGCCCGGCCTGGTAATCGGCAAGGGCGGCGCGACCGTGAACTCGCTCCGCGACGCCCTTGTCCAGCTCACGGGCGACGCTGAGCTCCGGCTCAACCTCGTCGAGCACAGTGGCGGCGGCTGCACTTCCCGGGCCGAGGCGGCCGCGCCGTAGGACCGGCCGAGCGGCTAGGGGCCGAAGTCCGTTGGGAGGACGCCGGGGGGCGGCTCCGTGCGCGGTACGGCTAGACGCGCGCAGCCTCGCTCTCCGTGGGGTGGAGGCCGCCGTCGAGCGGGAGTGACACGGTGAACCGCGCGCCACCGCCTGGCGCGTTGCCCGCCTCGATGGTGCCGCCGTGCGCCTCCACGATCGCCTTGCAGATGGCGAGGCCGATGCCGCTCGAGGTGCTGGCCTCGCCCCGACGGAACGGCTCGAAGATGCGGCTGCGCTCGGGCAGCGCGACGCCGGGCCCGTCGTCGTCGACCCATACCAGCACCCGGCCGGCCGCGGCGCGCCCGCAGACACGGATCGCCGATCCCTCGGGCGCGTGACGCGCCGCGTTCTCCAGCAGGTTCGACGCAACTTGGCCGAGCTGGGAGTAGTCGGCGGCCACATCAGGGAGGTCGCGCGGCAGCTGCAGGTGCACCCGGCGACCGGTGAGGACCCGGGCCAGTCGCCGGACGGTGTCCTCGAACAGCTCCTCGATGGACACGGACTGGCGGTCAGGACGCAACGCACCGGCCTCGATGCGGCTCAGGTCGAGGAGGTTGGCCACGAGGCGGTCGAGGCGCTCCGCTTCGGAGGCGACGAGGGCGAGGAGCTCGGTGCGGGTGTCGAGGTCGTAGTCGGCTTCGGACAGGTCGGTCGCGACGGCGCGGATGGTGGACAGCGGCGTGCGCAGATCGTGCGACACCGACCGGAGCAGTGCGGCGCGTTGCTCGTCCACGCGCTCGAGCACCGCGGCGCGCGTGGCCTCCTCGGCCAGCCGCTCGCGCTCGGCCTGCAACGCGACGAGCTCGATGTTGAGCGACTCGAGTTCCCTGGCCCGGTCCTCGGCCGCCTTCCGCCGGTCGCCCTCGCGGCCGACGAGGGTGCCGATGCTCGTCGCCACGGCCGCGAACACGACGAGGGCGAGCAGGTCCTCGACGGCGTCGATCTTGAAGGTCCAGAACGGCTCGATGAACGCCAGGTTGAAGGCGCTGGCGCCGGCGACGGCCGTGACGAGCGCTGGCCACCGTCCACCGAGGAGGGCGGCGGCGACCACGGGGATGACCAGCGCCAGCGCAGGCAGCGCGTTCGAGCCGTCCTCACGGAACGGTACGACGAGGGCGGTGACGGCGACCGTCGACAGCACACCGACCAGAGCGGCCGGAGCCGGACGGGGGCCGTCGAAGCCGGGCATGGCCTCATCGTACGGCCGTCTTTACGGATTCTTGATGCCGGAGGCCCCGTCCTTACCCCGCCCTGATCCGGCATCGCGGTGTGATGATCGTGTGCTCACGTTCCTGAAGCGGCTGTTCGTCGGACCGCCGCTGGCCTCGTCGGAAAAGGATCACCAGCGCATACCGAAGGTGGTCGCGCTGGCCGTCTTCTCCTCCGACGCCATCTCCTCCACCGCGTACGCGACCGAGGAGATCCTGTTCGTCACGGCGCTGGGCGCGTCCAGCCTCGCTCTGGGCCTCAACACGCTCGTGCCGCTCGGGTTCGGGGTGGCCCTGCTGCTGACGATCGTGGTGTCGTCGTACCGGCAGACGATCTTCGCCTACCCGAGCGGCGGGGGCTCCTACGTCGTGAGCCGGGAGAACCTGGGGGAGCTCCCGTCGCTCCTGGCCGGGGCGTCACTCCTCGTCGACTACATCCTCACCGTGGCGGTCTCGATCTCGGCCGGCGTGGCCGCCATCGTGTCCATCCCGTCGTTCCGGAACCTGGCCGGCCAACGCGTCCTCATCGGCATCGGCCTGATCGTGCTCATCACCCTCGCCAACCTGCGGGGGGTGAAGGAGTCGGGGCGGGTGTTCGCCGGACCGACCTACGTCTACATCCTGATCATGGCGCTGCTCGTGGGTTGGGGGCTGTTCCGGGAGTTCGTCGGCGACGGGCTCCCGCGCATCGAGCCGCGCCACTTCGAGGGGAACCTGGTCGGCGGCCAGCTCGGCCTCCTCCTCATCCTGAAGGGCTTCTCGCAGGGGGCGGTTGCGTTGACCGGCGTCGAGGCCATCTCCAACGGTGTTCCCGCGTTCCGCAGGCCGGAGTCGAAGAACGCCGCCACCACCTTGGTGTGGATGGGCACGATCCTGGGGAGCCTGTTCTTCGGCCTGAACGTGCTGGCCCACCACCTGCGGCCGTTCCCGAGTCACGACGAGACCGTGCTCTCCCAGATGGGCCGTGCCGTCCTCGGCGAAGGGCCGCTCTACCTGGTGCTGCAGTTCGCCACCGCCGCCATCCTCACCCTGGCCGCCAACACCGCCTACGCCGACTTCCCGCGCCTGTCGTCGATCATCGCCCGCGACGGCTACCTGCCCCGTCAGTTCGCCAACCTCGGGGACCGGCTCGTGTTCTCCAACGGCATCCTGTTCCTGGCGGTGGCGTCGGCTGCGCTCCTGGCCGCCTTCGGCGGCGTCACCAACGCGCTGATCCCGCTGTACGCCGTCGGCGTCTTCACCTCGTTCACCCTCAGCCAGGCCGGCATGGTCATCCACCATCGGCGTCACCGCGAGGGGGCCTGGAAGCGGGGCATCGTCATCAACGCCGTGGGCGCGGTGTCGACGTTCGTGGTGCTCGGGATCATCGGCCTGACCCGGTTCGTCGACGGCGCCTACATCTCGGTGATCGTGGTCGGCGTGATCATGGGCATGTTCGTCGCCATCCGTCGGCACTACCGCCGTCTCGACACCGACCTCAGCATCCTGCCGACCGACGTCCGGCCCCGCACCCTCGACAACACCGCCGTCGTCCTCGTGGGCCGCGTGCACCGCGGTGTGGTGCAGGCCCTGCAGTACGCCAAGGCCCTGCGGCCCAACCACCTCTCGGCCCTCTACGTGGCCGAGGACGAGGAGGGTCGGGCCAGGATCGAGGAGCAGTGGGCCGAGTTCGGGTTCGACGTGCCGTTGGAGATCGTCGACTCCAAGTACCGCGACCTGACCGGCGCGGTCGAGAAATTCCTCGACGACGTCGACGCACGATGGGACGACGATGTGATCACCGTGATCATCCCCGAGTTCGTGGCGGGGCGGTTGCTGTCGCCGACGCAGCTGCTGCACAACCAGAGCGCCGGCGCCCTCAAGTTGGCGTTGCTGTACCGCAAGAACACGATCGTCATCTCGGTGCCGTACCACGTCGATCCGAAGCCGAGCGGCGGCTGAACGTGGTCCGCCCGCCGCTGGCCATGGTGCTGGTCGCGGCCGCCGACCGCCGCCTGCTGCCCGCTCTGGCGCTGACGCCGCAGTTGGCCGGCTACGAGCGGCGGGCGGTGCACATCGCCATCGATCCGGCCGAGAGCACCCGGCTCGGCCGGGACTGGATGAGCCTCGCCCTCGACGGGCTGCCGCTCCACATCGAGGAGCCGACAGCGCCCACCATCCCGCTCATCGTGCGTGACCTGGTCCGACGCGAGCTCGCAGAGCGACCGGCCGTCACGGTCATCGTCCCGGAGATGGACCTGGGTCGCTGGTGGCAGCCGCTGCTGCACCGCGGCATGGGTCGCGCCGTGGCGTGGGAGCTCGACGGCATCGAGGGCGCCACGACCGTGGTGCTGCCGATGCGGGTCGACCTCGTCCGCGCGCTGCGAAGATGAGGCGGTGACCGGCGAGCGCATCCTCGTGGTCGACGACGAGGCGGCGATCTGCCGGGCCCTGAGCGCCGGCCTGAAGGCCCGCGGCTACGACGTCGCCACCGCCGCCACCGGTACCGAGGCACTGGCCGAGGCGGCCGGCACGAGCCCGGCCGTCGTCATCCTCGACCTGGGGCTCCCCGACATCGACGGCATCGAGGTCTGCCGCCGGCTGCGGCAGTGGAGCGACGTCCCGGTGATCGTGCTCACCGCCGAGGGCGGCGACGAGCGCAAGGTCCTCGCCCTCGACGAGGGCGCCGACGACTACGTCACCAAGCCGTTCTCCATGCCCGAGCTGCTGGCGCGGGTCCGGGTCGCGTTGCGCCATCACGCCATGCGCCCGACCGGTCCCGACGACGCCGTCCTCGAGGTCGGCGACGTCCGTATCGACCTGGGGTCCAGATCGGTCGAGGTCGGAGGTCGGGCCGTCGACCTCACGCCCAAGGAGTTCGGCTTCCTCGCCCTTCTGGCCCGCTACCCCGGTCGGGTGCTCACCCACCGGGCCATCCTCCAGGAGGTGTGGGGGCCGGGCTACGGCACCGAGACCCACTACCTGCGCGTCTACGCCAACCAGATCCGCAACAAGCTCGACGACGACCGCGAGGCCCCCCGCCTCGTCTCCGACGCCGGCGTCGGCTACCGCCTCGTCGCGCGCGGCGTCACCTGAGGCATCACGGGCCGAAGTCGGTTGGGAGGACGCCCGGGGGGCGGCTGCGTTTGACCCTTCCCTGCGGGTCGGTCACAACGAACGTGCCGTCGGGCAGGAGCTTGGAGTGCCACCCGGGGAGATGGACGATGTGGTGGTGCCGCGTGCAGTCGAGCACGAGGTTCCACAGGTTGGTCTCGCCTCCCTCGGTCCAGGGCACCACGTGGTGGGCCTCGCACCAGTCGGGCTTGCGGTCACAGCCGCCCGGCCAGCGGCAATGCCGGTCGCGCAGCACCAGGGCGTTCCACAGGGGCTCGGAAATCGTGCGGGTCTGGCGGCCGTAGTCGAGGATGGTCGAGCGGCCGTCGGTGACCACGCGATGGATGCCGGTGTCACACAGCAGCCGCTTGATGCTGGCCGCGTCGAGCGACCCGCCGCCGACGATGTCGCCGGGCAGGCCCAGGGCCAGCGCCTCGAGGTCGACGACCACGTTCACATTCGGGCGGTTGCGCGTTGCCGGTGGGGCGGCCCGATGGCGCAGGTACCAACGGAAGATGTCGGCGAGGGAATCGGCCCGCCGCTCGGTGGCAGTCCGCCGCTCGTCCTCGGCATCGGGGCTCGTGGCCGCCTTGATGGCGGCGTCGGCCAGAGCACCCGCTTCGGTCGACAGGTTGGCATCGAGGCGCCACGTGCCATCGGGCAGCTGAGAGAGATGGGCGGAGTCCGGCCGCTCCTTGGGCTCGGGGCCGCCGTCGAGGGCGTCGGCGCGCTCGCGCCACAGATTCATGGCCACTGTCGTCTCGTGGACGGACAGCCCCACCAGGGTGGGGATGATCTCGGCTTCGTGCGACGCGAACAGCTCGCGGTGGCGGCGGGGCACGTTGGCCACGATGGCCTGCACCTGGGCGCCGGACAGCTCTCCCGAGCGCCACGCCACGGCCGTCACCGGCAGCGAGCGCAGGGCCTCGGCGATCTTGGCATCGCT
>DATLDH010000157.1:0-17256 GCA_035526015.1 Acidimicrobiales bacterium | reverse complement strand
GACGGCGACCTTCATCTCCAGGCCGAGCTCGTGCCACCGGCGGCACTGCCGCAACGCGCTCTCCAGCACGTAGAGCGTCAGAGTGCGGCTCAGGCCGGTGCGCTCGGCGAGGGGGACGAAGAGGTCGGGCGGCAGCAGGCCCCGATCGGGATGGGCCCAGCGGATGAGGACCTCGACGCCGACGATCTCTCCCGTGTCGAGCCTGGCCTTGGGCTGATAGTGCAGCACGCACTGGTCGGTCTCCAGTGCCGCGCGGAGCTCGCCGAGGAGGGCGAGCTTCTCCGGGCTGTAGGGGTCGCGGTCGGCGCGGTACAACTCGCACCCGCCGCGGCCCTCCTTGGCCTCGTACATGGCCACGTCGGCGCGCTGGAGCAGCGAGTCGATGTCGACCCCGTGGTCCGGGCCGAGGGCGATGCCCATACTGGCCTCGACGGCCAGCGAGAGGCCCGACAGCTCGAACGGCTGCTCGAGGCCCTCGAGGAGCAGGCGGGCCCGCCGGAGCGCCTCCTCCTCGTCCGGCACGTCGTTCAGGAGCACGGCGAACTCGTCGCCGCCCATGCGGGCCACCTTGTCGTCGGGGCCGAGCGCGGGTGCGAGCCGGGGGCCGATGAGCTTGAGCAGCTCGTCGCCGACGCGGTGGCCCAGGGTGTCGTTGACCTCCTTGAACCGGTCGAGGTCGATGAGCATGACCGCCACCCGGGCACCGGGCACGAGCGTGCCGTCGGGCCTGGCGGCCCAGCCCGGGATGGCCCACTGCTGGAACCAGGCCCGGTTCGGGAGCCCCGTGAGGCCGTCGTAGAACGCCGTGTTCTCCTTCTTGGAGACACCGCGCGCCGCGGCGTAGACGGCCGCCAGCGGCACGAGCAGGAGGGGGACGAGGACGAGGTCCTCGGCGGCGGCCGCCCCGAGAACCGGGGCCATGGTGATCATCACGCCGGTGGTCGCGGCCTGGAAGCCGAAGTCGCCACGGATCTGGGCGGTGACCGGCATGCCCTGACTGATGGCGACCACGCCGGCCACCAGCAGATGGTTGACGACGAGCATCACGCCGCCGGCCAGGAACAGCGGGATCACGTCGGCCGTCACCGTGAAGGTCCGCTCCATCCAGTTGGCGTCGTAGAGCTGCAGGACCATGGCGGCGGCGCCCATCGACAGCGCCGTCTGGAGCCCGTTGAAGGCGGCCCGCGCCGGCGCCTTGCGGTGGAGCAGGTCGGCGGCCGACGCCGAGGCGGCGGCGACGAGCGCGGCGGGGGCGGGGCCGACCGACAGCAGGAGGGCGAAGGTGAACGTCCCGCAGACGTTGACCTCCTTCTCCGAGCGACCGCGCTCCATGTTGATCGGCGCGAGCTGGGCCAGGAAGGCCATCAGCGCGAAGAGGACGGTCTGGGCCGGGTGGGAGCCGGCCCGGTCGAACCCCGTCGTCAGGACGAGGCCGAGCATGACCGCGCCACCGATGCAGACGACGGCGACGTAGCGGGCGACCCCGGATGAAGTGGAGGTGGTGGTCATGTCGGTGGAAAAGAACGCCCCGGGGACATCCCCGGGGCGTTCGAGTACTGCAACGGGTCAATTCCCTACGGGAGAATGATCCACTTCTGATCAGCGCTGAACAGCGCTGCCAGGGTGGCAAGGGATGCGACCACGCAGGCGAGCCTGAAGAGGCGTGCCCTCATGAAATTCCCTCCTCCCCTTCGTGAACGGCGCCCACCCCACAGTGGGACCGGAACTGCCAGCGACCCAGAGGGCCGGTGCAAACCGCACCGGTGGACACATTCGCCCCCCCAGGTCCCTGTTCCTGCTGCCACGGAGTGTAGTTGCGGCGTCCCCCAAAAATCTAGGGGTGGCCGGTACGGTGACCACGGACCGCGATGCTGATCCTGATCCTCTTCGGCCTGGCCGTGGCCTCCGTGCCGGCGGCCGGGGGACGCCTGACGGCCATCGCCGACGTCCGCCTACGGCGGTGGCCGCTCCTCGCCGGGGCCATGGGCGTCCAGCTGGTGGCGGTCCTCGTGGGCCTCCCCGACCCGGCGCCCCAGGTGCTGCACCTGGCCAGCTACGCCCTGGGCGGGGCCTACCTCGTGGCCAACCTCCATGTCCCTGGCGTGTGGCTGGTCGGCATCGGCGGCGGCTCGAACCTGGCCGCCATCGCCGCCAACGGCGGCGTCATGCCCGCCAGCCCGGCCGCGGTGCGGGCCGCCGGCCTGACCGACGGGGGTGGGGAGTTCGTCAACTCCGCAGCCAGCCAGTCGCCGCATCTCGGGTTCCTGGGTGACGTCATCGTCGTCCCCGATGCCGTGCCGTGGGCCAACGTCTTCAGCATCGGCGACGTGCTCCTCCTGGCCGGGCTCGTCGTCGCCCTCCACCGGCTGTCGGGGTCGCGGCTGCTTCGCCCGGGCCCCGGCCATCTCGCCGCCCTCGGGCGCGAGCGCCGCTTCGTGGCCGTCGCCGCCGCCCAGGTGCTCACCTCGGCGGGCACCTGGGCCGTCGTCGTGGCCGCCGCCTTCGTGGCCGGCGGCTCGAGGTCATCGTCGGCCGGCAGTCTCCTCGCCGCCGAGACGCTCGCCGTGGCGGGGACGGCAGGGCTCTGGGGACCGTTGGTCGACCGCCTCGGCGCCCCGGCCCTGCTCACCCTGGCCGCCGCCGTGCGCGCCGCGGCGGCCGCCAGCCTCCTCGTGGGCCATCCGACGCCGACACGCGTCGCCACGGTGGCCACCGTCCTCGCCGGTGCCGAGGCGCTGGCCGGCCCGGCCGCCCGCACGGCGGTGGCCCGCGTCATCGATCCGGCCCGTCTGCTGGCCGCCAACGGCCTGCTGACGACTGCCTTCCTGGTGCCGGGAATGGTCGCCGTCGGCGTCGCGTCCCGCTCGCTCGCCGGCATCGATCCCGCCGCCCTCGTCGGCCCCGCCGCCGCCGCCTTCCTGGTGGCCGCCGCACTCCTCAGCACCGTGCCGCTCCCGGCACCGCGTCACCGACGGCGCTCGACGCTGTGGACCGACCTGCTCGAGGGCATCGACGGGGTCCTGGGCCGGGCCGATGTGGCGGTCCTCCTCGGGGTGAGCCTGGCCATCGCCTTCGCCGTCGGCATGGGAATGCCCGACGCCCACCCGGCCCTGGGGTTGGCCCACCGGCGGGTGGCCGCGGCGTCGCCGGCGGCCGGGTCGTTGCTGGTCGGGCTGACCATCGGCGCCATGGGCGCGACCCTCGTCGCCGCCCGCCGCACCACGTTGGTCACCGCCGGCCTCGCCGTGGCGGGCGGCGGCGCATTGGCCGCCACGCTCGTCGGGGGCTGGCCGGCCCCGCCGCTGTGGATGGTGGCCGGCGCCGGCCTCGGACTGGCCGTCGTCGCCCTGACCACCCTCGTGCAGGTCGCCGGGGACCCGGCCCGGCGGGGCCGGACGCTGTCGATCGTGCTGGCGGTCTCGACCGCGGCATTCGGCATCGGCCACCAGATGGGTGTCGGGCTGCGTCGTTCCTCGGGCCGCACGGCGGCGTGGTCGACCTCGTCGGTGGTGCTGGCGGTAGCGGCGATCGCCGCCTACGCCCTGTTCCGGCGGTTCGCGATCGAGCCGTCAGTAGCCGGCGCGACCGTCGACGAGACCGATGAGATCTTCACCGGCTCCGAAGCGGCGGACGTTGTCGCCGATGCGGGCGGCGAGCGGGGCCCGGGCCATCTCGGGGGTGTTGGCGGTGTGCGGGGTGATGATGCAGTTGTCGAGCCCCCACAGGGGGTGGCCGTCGGGGAGCGGCTCGGGATCGGTGACGTCGAGGGCGGCACCGCCGATGCGCTCCTGTTGGAGCACGTCGACGAGGTCGTCGGTGACGACGTGCGCGCCGCGGGCGACGTTGACCAGCCACGCATGGTCGTCCATGCGATCGAGCTGGTGGCGCCCGATGATGCCGACGGTCTCCGGCGTGAGGGCGAGCGCGAGGACCACGAGGTCGGCGCCGGCGAGCACCTCATCGAGGCGATCAGGGCCGACGGTCCGTGCCGCACCTGCCAGTGGCTCGGGCTGTCGGCGGATGACTGTTGCCTCCACGCGGAAGGGGGCGAGCAGGGCCAGCAGCGACTCGGTGATCCCACCGCCACCGAGGATCGTCACCCGGCCGTCGTACAGGCTCCGACCACCTGATGGGCCCCACCGGCCGGCGGCGACACGGTCGGGCAGCATCCGCATGCCGGCCAGCCCCAGGGCGAGGGCGTGCTCGGCGACCGGCTCGGCGTAGACGCCCTTCCCGCACGTCCACCGGCGGTCGTCGTCGAACATGCCGGCCCGCGCGTACTCCTCCACCCCCGCCCACGGCAGCTGCACCCAGCGGACGCCCGGTCCGGCGTGGAGCGCGGCCCGGAGCCCGTCGGTGTCGGTCGGGCTGAGCCACACCACGGCGTCGGCATCGGCCGGCCCGACGATCTCGCCCCCGGCGGCGGTGACGGCGGTGACCACCCAGTCGGGCGCGGCCCCGGGGCCGAGGGCGATACGGGGAGCGACCACGGCTGGGGAGCGTACCGACAGGGCTGGTAACCTCAACCCCTTCATGGCGAACATCAAGAGTCAGATCAAGCGGAACAAGCAGAACGAGGTTCGGCGCGTCCGGAACAAGGCGGTCCGCTCCGAGGTGAAGACGCGCATCAAGACGGCCACGACGGCCCTCGCCACCGGTGCCGAGACCTCCGGGGACGCACTGAAGACGGCCGTGAAGCGGCTCGACAAGGCGGCCGCCAAGGGCGTCATCCACAAGAATCAGGCGGCGAACCGCAAGTCGGCGCTGATGCGCCAGGCGGCCAAGGCGTCGGGCGGCCCGGCGACCGCCACCACCTCCTCCGAGGGCTAGCGCCGCCGCGCCGATCCGGCGCGACCCGTCGCCCGATTCGTCGCCCGATTCGTCGCCCTTGGCGCCAGGCGCGCCAGCCGGGCCACCAGCACCTCCAGCACCAGCTCGTCCGGCCAGTCACGCGCGCCCCTGAGGTCGACGTCGGCGTCGGCCAGCAGCGTGATGGCTTTGGCCAGGCGGGCCGACCCGAGGGTGCGGCCCTGGCTCATCGCCTTCTTGGCCGGGAACGGCGCGGTGCCCAGCAGGGCGGCGGCCTCCTGCTCACCCGTCACCCCGGCCCCGTCCAGGCGCAGCATGGCCTGGTAGTGGCGGTGCAACGACGCCAGGACCACGAGGGCGTGGCGCTCGCCGGCCCCGAGGATGCGGTGGAGTGTGGTGATGGCGGCCGGGACATCACCGCGATCGATGGCGTCGGTGAGCTCCCAGGGCGCGACCGAACCGGCCTGGCCGAGGAACGGCATGACCTCGTCGGCGCCCACCGTCGCTCCCTCGCCGTAGGCCGACGCCAGCCCGTCGAGGAGCGTCGACAGCCGGGCGATGTCCTCACCGAGGTGCTCGCCGATGAGATCGAGGGCGCCGGCGTCGAGGCGCACCGGCCCGTCCCTGGCCTGTTGGACGAGCCAGCTGGTGCGGGCCTTGCCCTTCGGGGCCGCCGCGTCGAGGACGTGCCCGCCCTTGCGGACGGCGTCGGCCAACGGACGCGACAGGGCGCCACCGCCGCCGACCAGCACGAGCGCCGTGGTCGGGTTGGGATCGGCGAGGTACTCCACGAGGAGCGCCGCTTCGTCGACGCGGAACCGGCCGACATCACGGGCGACGACGATGCGGCGGTCGGCCAGGAACGGTGGGGTCTGACAGGCCTCGACGATGGCTGACACCTCCACGTCGGGCCCGAAGTCCTCGACCAGGCCGCCGCCGCCACCGAGCAGGGCCAGCAGGTGACTGAGGCTCTGGCTGAGCAGACCCGGGTCGTCGCCCTTCACCAGGTACACCGGCAGGTCGGTGGCGGTCGTGGTCACGACGCGCCCGCGATCAGCACGGCGGCCAGCACGTCGCAGACCCGGCGCGTCCCCTTCACGTCGTGCACCCGGAGGATCCTGCACCCCAGCGCCGACCCGAGGGCGGCGGCGGCGAGAGATGCCTCGCGCCGCTGGTCGATCTCGAGGTCTGCGAGCTTTCCGAGGAACGTCTTGTTGGACGCCGACAGCAGCAGGGGATACCCGAGGGCGGCGAGGACGTTCGACGCCCGGAGCAGCACCACCGACTGCTGCCATGTCTTGCCGAGGTCGAGTCCGGCATCGACGACGATGCGGTCCGGGGTGACGCCGGCATCCTCGGCCCGCCGGGCCAGCCCGACCAGCCGGTCGCGGACGGCCGCGACGACGTCGTCGTAGTGCGGCTCGGGGTCGGGAACGCGCGGCGCCAGGCGGATGTGGGTGGCGACGACCGTGGCGCCGGCGGCGGCCGCCACCGGGAGGTACTCGGGGTCGGCGAAACCACTGATGTCGTTGCCGACCACGGCGCCGGCCGCGTAGGCGGCCTTGGCCACCGACGCGCGCCACGTGTCGACCGAGAGGGGCACGTCGAACCGCGCCCGCAGGGCCTCGACAGCGGGGATGACGCGCTCGAGCTCCTCGGTCTCGCCCACCTCGGGCCCCGGGCCGGCCTTGACCCCACCCACGTCGAGGAGGTCAGCGCCCTCCTCGACCAGCTGCCGGGCACGCGTGAGGAAGGCGTCCATGGCGAAGAACTGGCCCTTGTCGAAGAACGAGTCGGTCGTGCGGTTGAGGATCCCCATCACCAACGGCCGCGCCGTCACGTCGTAGCTCGTCGCGCCCAACGTCAACCGCACCCCACCGACCCTACCGGCGCCCCCGGTCGGCGGGTGGGCGAGAAATTGCGGGTCAGGGCCGAGATTTCTCGCCCACCCTGGGTTGGATGACGAGGCGGCGGACGTGGATGCGGGAGGCGATGGTGGTGGCGGTGAGGCGGGCGCCGGGGCCGGAGAGGACGAGGACGTCGATGCGGCGGACGGCGCGGGCGCGGAGGGCACCGAGCAGGCGGGGCGACGGCGCGTCGATGGTGAGGGTCACCACGCCATGGCGGCGATCGAGCCGACCGCCGGGAACGGGGATCTCGCCGTCGCCGGGCCAACGTGCCGTCAGCGCCGGCAGGCACACCAGGAGGGCGAGTGCGAGCACCGCGCCGCGCCGCCACCTGGGGATGGCGGCGGCGACCACGACGACCCCGGCCCCGACCACGAGGTGACGCCCGGTCAACGTCCCCAGCGGCAGGCCGGCGGCGGCGCGGGCCACGCCGGCGGTCCAGCCGATGCCGAGGCGCGTCGGCACGTGGAGGACGGCAGCGACGCCCCCGCCCAGGAGGCCGGCCAGGAGCCCGGCGCTCATCCCCCACACCATGATCGGCCCGGCGACGGGGAGAGCGAGGAGGTTGGCGGGCAGGGCCGCGACAGGGATGCCACCGAACACCGTGGCCAGCACGGGCGCCACGCCGGCCTGCGCGGCGAGCGTCACCCCGAGCGCGGCCCGAACCCACTCCGGGCCGCGCAGCCAGCCGGTCAAGGGCCGCGACAGCAGGGCGATGCCGGCACACGCCGACACCGAGAGCAGGAAGCCGACCGAGCCCACCAGCAGCGGGTCGACCAGCAGGACACCGGTCACGGCCAGCGCCAGCAGGCGGATGCTCGACACCGGCCTCGCCACGGCGGCGCCGACGAGGCCGAGGGCGGCCATGGCCTCGGCCCGGAGGACCGATGGCTCCCACCGCGTGAGCAGCCCGAACAGCGCGAGGACGGCAAGGCCTCCGACGACGCGCAGGACGAGCGGCCCCCGGCGCACGAGCGGCGCGGCCAGGGCCAGCACGAACGCCACGTTCTGCCCCGACACCACCAGCAGATGGCTGAGACCGGCGGAGCGGAAGTCGTCGACCGTCACCGCGTCCTGGCCGCGGTCGTCGCCGAGCACGAACCCGGCGAACAGGCCGCGGTCGCGGTCGCCGAGCCCGCGGCTGCCGTGGTCGAGCAACCGGCGCAGCTGGTTGGCGAGATGGGCCGGCCCGTGCGCCCGGCCGGCGGGCTCGGCCTCGCCCATCTCGAGGCGCGCCGCCACGTGACGACGGGCGAGGTACGAGCGCGCCCGTCCCGTGACCGGTCTGAGCCGGCCGGTGACACGGATGCGCTCTCCGGCGAGCAGCGGCCGGAGCGCAGATGCGGCCGCGCCACGCGCCCAGGCGTCGTAGCGCCGGCCGTCGATGCGCACCTCGGCGCGCACCGCGCCCAGTGCCTCGACGGGATCCGTGACCACCACCGCGGTGCCCGTCACCTCGTTGCCCACCGGCTCGTGCAGCCCGTGCCACGATCGTGCCGCCAGGCCTGACGCCAGGAGCAACGCACCGAAGACCAGAAGCGCCGGACGGCGGCGGACGAACGCGACGGCAACCACGGCCACCGCCAACGCGACGGGCACCGGCCGGGCCATCCATGCGCCGAGCGCCGTGGCCAGCGCCATGACGACAACGGCAGCGTCGGTCATCAGACGCGCACGCGTGATTTCAGCTCGGCGAACTTCGCCTCGCCGATGCCGCGCACATCCAACAGGTCGCGTACCGAGCGGAACCGGCCGTGCGACTTCCGGTACTCCAGGATGGCCCGCGCCGTGGACGGCCCCACCCCCGGCAACGAGTCGAGCTGCTCGAGTGTGGCGGTGTTGAGATCGACGACCGCACCGGCGGCGGCCGCGCCACCCGTCGGCTCGCTCACGGCCTCGCCGCGCCGCGGGACATGGATGCGCTCGCCGTCGGTGAGCAGCGCCGCCAGGTTCAGTTGGTCGACGTCGGCGTCGGCGGTGGGACCGCCGGCCGCGTCGATGAGGTCGGCGACGCGCGCGCCGGCCCGCAGCCGGTACAGGCCGGGCCGCTGCACGGCGCCGGCCGCGTGCACGATGACCGGCCCGGTGGGCGCCGGCGGCCCGACGTCGCCATTGCCGGCTGACGACGCGGTGGGTGTGGCTCGCGGCATCGATGCCTCGGCCGGCGGCGGCGGCCCGCGCCACACCAGCACCCCGACGACGACCACGGCGACGACGGCGGCTACGGCGAGGGATGCGGCGACGATGCTGTTCGTGGCCGCCGCCAACGGAGCAGGGACGCGGTCGCGCCACGCGGCCAACCACGGGGGGATCTGCACGGTGCACTCCCGGGACGGAGGACGTCGACCGGGGAAGCGGTGCGACCGACGCTAAATCAGTACAGGCGCGCGGTCAACGCCTTGCGGTAGTCGACGGTGCGCGGGTCGTCCGGGCCGAGCACCTCCAGCAGATCGAGGAACTCCTGGCGGGCCGCGGTGTCGGCCTTCACCCGGTCGAGCAGCCGCTCGAGGTTGGCGATCAGCTCGTCGTCGGCCGCCGACCCGACGCGCGCCCGGGCCGCAACTCGTCGCACTTCCGCCGTCTCCGGAAGCCGAGCCAGCAGGGCCAGCGCCTCCTCGGTGGCGCCCCGCTCGACGAGGAGCTCGGCCAGGGGCACGACGACCTTCTCCTCGGCCGGCGCCAGCTCCAGGGCCTGGCGCAGCGACGGCTCGTCGCCGGCCGCCACCAGCTGGTCGACCTCCGACGGAGGGGGGGCGAGGCGTTGGACGAAGGCCCGTACCGAGGGCTCGGGCAGCGCGCCGATGAAGCTGTCGACGATGGCCCCGTCGCGCAAGGCGTAGACGGCTGGAATCGACTGCACCTTGAAGGTCTGCGACGCCCGCGGGTTGCTGTCGACGTCGATCTTCACCAGGGCGACGCGGCCTCCGGTCTCGGCCACCGCCCGCTCGAGGATGGGGCCCAGGGTCTTGCACGGCCCGCACCACTCGGCCCACAGGTCGACCACGACCGGCACGGCCTTGGAGCGCTCGATGACCTCCTGTTGGAAGGTGGCGTCGGTGACGTCGACCATGGCCGAGAGTCTACGGTTCACGCCGATGGCCGAGCCCACGCCCAACGAGGTCACAGGGGTCGACGTGGCCCCCGTCACCGACTGGTTCCGCGCCAACATCGACGGCGTCGTACCTCCGCTGACGTTCGAGCTCATCGCCGGCGGCCGGTCGAACCTCACGTTCAAGGTCGACGATGCCGGCGGCCACACCTACGTCCTGCGCCGCCCGCCGACCTCCCACGTGCTGCCGACCGCGCACGACATGGGCCGCGAGCACCGCATCATCAGCGCGTTGGCCGACACGCCGGTGCCGGTCGCCCCCGCCCTGGGATTCTGCGACGACCCCGAGGTCAACGGCCAGCCCTTCTACGTCATGGGCTACGTCGACGGCCACATCCTGCGCGACGGCACCACCGCGGCCAAGGTGCTCGACGAGAGCCGCCGCCGAGCCGCCGGCGAGTCGCTGGTGGAGGTGCTCGCCGCCATCCACGCCGTCGATCCCGATGCCGTGGGCCTCGGTGAGCTGGGCCGCAAGGAGGGCTACATCGAACGGCAGCTCAAACGTTGGAACGGCCAGTTCGAGCAGTCGAAGAGCCGCGACATCCCGGTGATGGACGACGTCTTCGCCTTTCTGTCGAGCCACGTGCCCGAGCAGCAGGGCGCGGCCATCGTCCACGGCGACTACCGCCTCGACAACACGATGCTCGGTGACGACGGTCAGGTGAAGGCCGTGCTCGACTGGGAGATCTGCACCCTCGGTGACCCCCTCGCCGACGTCGGGCTGTTGATGGTCTATTGGGCCGACCCTGACGACGCCCACCAGGCGCTCGGCCTGTCGCCCACCACACTGCCCGGGTTCCCTCGTCGCAGCGAGATCGTGAGGCTCTACGAGGCCCGCAGCGACCGCGACCTGTCGCAGCTGAACTTCTACGTCGCCTTCGGCTACTGGAAGCTGGCCTGCATCCTCGAGGGCGTCTTCGCCCGGTACAGCGGCGGGGCCATGGGTGGTGACCGGTCGGGGTTCGAGGGCTTCGGCGAGCAGGTCGTTCGTCTGGCCGAGCAGGCCAGGGCGGCGGCCGACCGGGTGTGAGCCCGCTCTACGAGCCGGTTCCCGGCGGCCCCATGCTCGATGGGCCCGTGCTGGTGCTCGGCATGGAGGGATGGATCGACGCCGGCGCCGGCGGTCAGGCCGCGCTGGCCGCACTGCTGGCCGACGTCGAGACCACCGTCGTCGGCCGCTTCGACGCCGACGCGCTCCTCGACCGCCGCGCCCGCCGCCCCGTGCTGCGTCTGGTCGACGGCGTCATCGAGGGCTTCAACTGGCCCGACATCGAGCTGCGCGCCGGTCAGGACCGCGCCGGCCACGACCTGCTGGTGCTGTCCGGTCCCGAGCCCGACTTCAAGTGGCAGCGCTTCGCGTCGGAGGTCGTCGAGCTGGCCGTCGGCTACGGCGTGCGGATGGTGTGCGGGCTCGGTGCCTTCCCTGCACCGGTGCCCCACACGCGCGACGTGCGGCTCGGTTCGACGGCCACGAGCGCAGCGCTGGCGGTGCAGGTCGGATTCGTGGCCGGCACCATGGACGTCCCGGCCGGCATGCACGCAGTGCTGGAAGGCGCGTTCGGCCAGGCCGGCGTCCCTGCAGTGGGGCTGTGGGCCAGAGTTCCCCACTATGCGGCGGCCATGCCGTATCCGGCCGCCAGCGTGGCGCTGCTCGACGCCCTGAGGACCGTGTCCGGCATCGAGGTCGACACCGAGGAGCTCCAGGGCGCCGCCCGCCTCGCCCGCCAGCGCATCGACGAGCTGATCTCCAACAGCGACGAGCACGAGCAGCTCGTGCGGCAGCTCGAGCAGGCCCTCGACTCCGAGGAGCGCTCGCCGTTCGGCCCCGGCGACCTGCCGTCGGGCGACGAGATCGCCGCCGAGCTCGAGCGCTTCCTCCGCGGCGAGAGGTGATCGACCCGGCCTAGCTTTGCGGCATGAAAGTCGACGGAGGGGTGGGCGGCCTGGACCTGGCGCCGTTCGCAGCCAAGAAGGCCGAGGACGAGGGCTACGACGGGGTGTGGACGGCCGAGACCGGGCACGACCCGTTCTTTCCCCTCCTGCTGGCCGCCGAGCACACCGAGCGCATCGAGCTGGGCACCGGCATCGCGGTCGCGTTCGCACGGAGCCCGATGAACCTGGCGGCGGTGGCCAACGACCTGCAGCTGTACTCCAAGGGGCGCTTCATCCTCGGCCTCGGCTCGCAGATCAAGGCCCACATCGAGAAGCGGTTCTCGATGCCGTGGTCGCACCCGGCTCCCCGCATGCGCGAGTTCATCATGGCCATGCGCGCCACCTGGGACAGCTGGCACAACGGCACCAAGCTCGACTTCCGCGGCGACTTCTACAGCCACACGTTGATGACACCCTTCTTCTCGCCGGGACCCAGTGAGTACGGAGCCCCCAAGGTGTTCCTCGCCGCCGTCGGCGCGCTGATGACCGAAGTGGCGGCCGAGGCCGGCGACGGGCTGCTGTGCCACGCCTTCACCACCGAGCGGTACCTGCGCGAGGTGACCCTGCCGGCCATCGACAAGGGCCTGGCCACGGCAGGCAAGACGCGCGCCGACTTCCAGATCAGCGGGCCCGGGTTCATCGTCACCGGCAGCGACGAGAAGGAGTTCGCGCAGGCGGCCTCCGCCATCCGCCAGCAGATCGCGTTCTACGGCTCGACGCCTGCCTACCGCCCCGTGCTGGAGCTGCACGGGTGGGGCGACCTGCAGACCGAGCTCAACGGCCTGTCGAAGCAGGGCGAATGGGTGCAGATGGGCACCCTCATCACCGACGAGATCCTCGATACCTTCGCCGTCGTGGCCGAGAAGCCCGAGGACGTGCCCGCCAAGCTCATCGGGCGCTACGGCGACTGCATCGACCGCATCGCGTTCTACGCGCCGTACCGCTCCAAGGACCCCGAGCTGTTCCAGCGCATGATCTCCGAACTGAAGGACGCGCCGGCGCCCACGCGCTGATTACGCCGGTGCCAACGCCTCGGTGAGGTAGCGGGTCCGGCACAGCGAACGCTGGAGCTTGCCCGACGACGTCTTGGGCAGCGTGCCGGGCTGCACCAGCACGATCTCCTTGGGGCCGAGGCCGACGACGGAGCGGATGCGCTCGGCCACGCGGTTGCGGACGCCGCCGTGGTCGTCGGACTTGGTCTCGGCCACGACCACCAGGCCCTCCTTGCCGCCGCGGTCGACACCGAAGGCGATCACGTTTCCGGCGCGGACGCCGTCGACGTCGGCGACGGCCCGCTCGACGTCCTCGGGGAACAGGTTGCGGCCGCCCACGATGATCACGTCCTTGATGCGGCCGCACACCACGAGCTCGTCGTCCACGAGATAAGCGAGGTCGCCGGTGCGGAGCCAGCCCTCGTGGAAGATCTGATCGTCGAGCTCGGGCCGGCGGTAGTACCCGGTGGTCACCGAGGTGCCGCGGATCTCCAGCTCGCCCACGCCGCGCTCCGGAAGGACCGTGCCGGTCGAAGGGTCGATGATGCGGATCTCGATACCCGGGACCGCCGTGCCGAGCCGGGCCAGCCGGCGGGCCGACGGCGCGTCGAGCGCCACGGGCCTTGCGACGCGGTCGGCCTCGAGGGCATCGAGGTCGACGCAGTCGGTCCTCATGCCCGCCATGGGCTCGGGGAAGGTGACGGCGAGCGTCGCCTCGGCCATGCCAAAGGCACAGAACACCGACCGGGGATCGAGCCCGTGCCGCGCGCCTGCGTCGCAGAACGCCTCCACGGCGGCGGGGTCGATGGGCTCGGCCCCGTTGAGCCCCACGCGCCAGCGCGACAGGTCGAGGCCCTCCATGCGGCGCAGGGCGCGGGCGGCGAGGGCGTAGGAGAAGTTGGGCCCGGCCGTCGCCGTTCCGCCGAAGTCGCTCATCCACTGCATCCATCGGGCGGGTGACGCCATGAAGTCCTGCGGGGCGGCGAGCACCAGGTCGGTGCCCGTCGTCATGGCCAGGGTGAGCAGACCGATGAGACCCATGTCGTGGTACAGCGGCAGCCACGACACCAGCACGTCGTCGTCGACGAGCTCGGCGGCCGAGGCGATGGCGTCGAGGTTGGCGCAGACCTGGGCGTGCGGGAGCATCACGCCCTTCGGGTCCGACGTCGAGCCGCTGGTGAACTGCAGGATGGCGAGGGAGGTCGGGTCGACCTCGGGAGGCGTGAATCCGGCGTCGGCTGTGTCGTCGCCGCCACCACCGGCCAGCTCGTCGAGCATCACCATGGGCGGGTCACCCTCTTCGGGCGCGAGGAAGGCGGCCAGGTCGGAGTCGACCAGCACCAGCTTGGCGTCGGCGCCGAGGACGCGGGCACGGGTCTGGGCCACGAACTCCTCGATGGACCCGAGCCGCATCGGCAGCGGGAGCACCACCACGGCGGCGCCCGCCAGCCAGGTGGCCTGTATGGCGGTGACGAGCGGTCGGGAGGTGGGCCCGAGCAGGGCGACGTGGTCGCCGGGGTCGACCCCGCGGCGCTGGAGCCCGGCGGCCATGGCCCTGGCGTCGGCATGCAGGCCCGCCCAGCTGACGGGCTCGGGAGCACCCGCGCCGACGAAGGTGACCGTGCCACGGGCGGCGGCGGCGGCGATCCGGGTCGGCATCGTGGTCCGAGCCGGGGCGGAGAGGTTCATACGGTGTCCGACCGCCCTCGGCAGGAGGCGGTTACCGCCGTGGCGAAGTCACCTCTGCTCATTTTCCACTACAGTCACACAGGCCACATCGGCCACACAGAGGGGGGCAGGTGGCGCGTTTCCGGCGCTCGATCGCAGTCGTGGCAGGCCTGGTGCTGCTCTCGACTCCCGCGCTCGCCGAGGAACCCCGGCACGCCCCGTCCAGCTCGACGTCGACGTCGGTGAGGCCCACCTCGACCACCGTACGGTCGACGTCGACCACGACCAAGCCGAGGCCCACCACCTCCACGACGCTCGGGGTCGAGCACGCCATGCTCTTCCCCGTCATCGGCACGACCCGCTACAGCGACACCTACGGCTTCTCCCGCCAGGGCGGCCTGCGACGCCACCAGGGCCAGGACCTGATGACGAACAAGATGGCCCCTCTCGTCGCCGTCGCCTCCGGGACGCTCGTGAAGGTGACCATCCCCGAGCCCTACTGGGGCCGGGCCGTGACCCTGCTGGCCGACGACGGGTGGGAGTACCGCTACATCCACATGAACAACGACAGCCTGGGCACCGACGACGGCAAGGCTCCGCTCGAGCACGTCTTCGGGCCCGGCATCCGCCAGGGCGCGCGCGTCCAGGCCGGCCAGCTGCTCGGCTACGCCGGCGACAGCGGCAATGCGGAGGCGACCGCCCCACACGTCCACTTCGAGATGCGCGCCCCGGGCGCCAAGCTGGTCAACGGCTACCGCTCGTTGCGCGCCGCTCCGGCACTGACGGCGCCGGTCGGCCTGCCGGCCGGGTTCCGCCTTCCGCCGCTCGGTACCGCGTCGGCGACGCCGAAGGGCCGCCCGTCGTGCCGTTCCTCGTCGTCGTCGACCTCGAGCAGCAGCTCGTCCTCGTCCTCGTCCTCCAGCAGCACGGGGTCGACGTCGTCGACGACATCGACGACCGGGAAGCCGTGCCCCCCGCCGGCCAAGAAGAAGTCGACGACCACGACGACCCGCAAGAAGACGACCACCACTCAGAAGAGCGGCACCACGTCGACCACCCGCAAGCCGTCGACCACCAGCACGACGCGCCGGCCGACGACGACCAGCAGCACGACGCGCCGGCCGACGACGACCACGTCGACGAGCCGCCCCCCGACCACCACGTCGACGACGCGCTGACCCGCCGCGGCTACGCCCTCGGCTGTCGCCTCAAACTCACCTGATCCATGCAGCAGCGGGTACGAACCCGATCACGATGACAACTGTCGCCGCGATGGCGTGGTCGCTCTGCCCAAATGGTCGCCGGCTCAGGGCATCCCGCCAAATGCCACACGCCACCGCACGCGACGCAACTGGAGCTGGCTGCAACCGAGAGGACCACGGCCCGAAGCGGACTGGTCCCCCCGCTGTAGAAGTACATCGCTACGAGTCCAACCCCGATGCGACCCAGAGGGCGACGCGTCGACCGTTGGTCACCGCTCGTTCTCTTGTAGGTCCATCCGGTGGTCGGGTAGCCACAGACCGTCGACAGTCAGCAACCGCCTCGCCAACGTCTGAGCGCGCACCACCTACCCAGTCTGACTAGCAGCCGTCGTAGAAGGGGTTCATGTCACACCCCCCCTCCTATAATCGAACCTGTGTTCGATGCGCTAGCGGAGGCGGTGAGGACGACCCGGATCCCGCTGGATCGGGCCGCCATCGTCACCTGGCTGTCGCTGATCGATGGGATGAAGGCACGGGTCTCGGAGGTGATCGGCGAGTTCGACGCCGCCGAGCTGTGGGAACTCGATGCCGCCACTTCGATGTCGGGCTGGCTCCAGGAGGAGGCGCGGATGACGGTGCGGGCCGCGACCGACCTGGCCCGCACGGCGGCGACACTGCGCGACCTTCCGGTGACGGCCACGGCGTGGCGGGCCGGCGTGCTGTCGGAGGGCCAGGTGCAGGCCATCCTGGCCAACGTGCCGGCCCGGCACCGGCCGCTGTATGCCGAGCACGAGACCGAGCTGGTACCGCTGCTGGCGAAGCTGGGCGTGACCGAGACCGCGGCGGTGATGCGGGACTGGAAAGCACGCGCCGATGCCCTCGACCCTGGCCCTGAGCCCCATGATCCCGAGAGGTCGCTGCACCACAGCCAGACCCTGGGCGGGCGGTTCGAGACCAAGGGAAGCTTCGACCCGGGCACCGGCTCGGTCGTCGCCACCGCGCTGCGCCTGGCCACGACCGGCGATGCCGACGGGGAGAGCCGCACCCCGGCCGAGCGGCGGGCTGATGCCCTGGCCGAGATCTGTGAGCACTACCTGGCCCATCACAACGTGCCGACGACCCGGCGCAACCGGCCGCACCTGAACGTCGTCATCAACATCGAGGACCTCGACTCCGGGGCCCGGGCCTCGCTCGTCGACTACGGCCGGGTGGACGCCGCCTTCATCAAGACCCTGCTGTGTGACTGCGGCGTGCACCGCGTCGTGATGGCCGGCCGGTCGGCGGTGCTCGACTTCGGGCGCACGACGAGGACCGTGCCCGACCACCTGTGGAAGCTGCTGGTGGTGCGGGACGGTGGGTGCCGGCAGGGTGGGTGTCATCGCGGGCCGCAGTTCTGCCATGCCCACCACATGATCCCGTGGGAGTCGGGCGGCGAGACGGTGCTGTCGAACCTGGTGCTCAAGTGCTCGAGGCACCACCACATGGGCCACAAGCCCGGGTGGAGCGACAAGCTGCTGCCCGACGGCACCTACGAGGTCACCGATCCCCGCGGCCGGGTGTATGCGACCCGACCACCCGGGCTCCTCTGAGGGAGCGCGGGAACCGAGGCCAAGGTGAACATGCCGCATCTCGCGCCG
>DATLDH010000024.1:0-4675 GCA_035526015.1 Acidimicrobiales bacterium | reverse complement strand
GCCATGAGGCGTGCCACCTGTCCCGCCCGGTGGAACACCGACGAGCCCGCTCCCGCCCGGCGCATCATGAACGTCGATCCGCCCAGGCGGGTCATGTCCACCTCCAGCGCGGCTGCACGGAACTCGATGTCGTCACCGAAGACGGCCGCCGCCTCGTTGCCGTACACGGGGCAGCCGACGTAGGTGAGGATGCTGACGTCGTACAGCGAGGCCATCTCCTCCTCGCTCAGGCCGAGGCGCCGGCCCAGGCGCATGGCGATGATCGCCGCTCGCATCATGTGCTCCGAGGGCTGCCCGAATCCGAGGTCGGTGGCCAGGGACAGCGAGACCAGTACTTCCGAGAGACGCACACCCGAGTCCGACATCGCCCCCGGACCATAAACCCACTCCCCGACGCCGGACGCGTTGGGGTCAATGCCCCATGTTCTCTCCTCGGAGTCTCCGTACGGTCGTTGAAGTGGAGTCGACCTGGACTCCCTTCTCACGAGGAGGCGTCATGCCCAAGTACCTCATCGAGCGCACCGTGCCGGGTGCCGGACAGATGGACGCAACCGCACTCGCCGCCATCGCCGCCAAGTCGAACGGGGTCCTGCGCGACCTCGGCCCCTCGGTGCAGTGGCAGCACAGCTACGTGAGTGACGACAAGATCACCTGCGTCTACATCGCGACCGACGAGGCCATCATCCGCGAACACGCCGAGTGCGGCGGTTTCCCGGTCGACAAGGTCCTCGAGGTCCGCGCCGTCATCGACCCCGCCACCGCCGAGGTACCCGTCCCGGACTCCTGCGCAGTCAACTCTTGAAGAGGAACTCGGCCTCGTCTGGCTCGACGAGGGAGCGGATCTCCTCGGCCAGGTCGGGGTGACCGGCGAGCAGCGGGTCGCTGTCGACGATGGCGAAGGCGACCTCGCGTGCCCTGGCCACGAGGTCGCGATCGCGACGGAGTGACGCCAGCTTGAGGTCCGTGCGGCCCTTCTGCCGGACGCCGAGGATGGTGCCCTCGCCGCGGAGCTCGAGGTCGATCTCGGCCAGCTCGAAGCCGTCGCTGTTCTTCACCAACGCGTCGAGCCGCTCCGAGGCCTCGCCTTCGGTCTCCTCCGAGAGCAGGTAGCACCACGAGGCCTGTCCCTTCCGCCCGACGCGGCCGCGCAGCTGATGGAGCTGGGCGATCCCGAACCGGTCGGCGCTCTCGATCACCATCACGCTGGCGTCGGGCACGTCGACGCCGACCTCGATCACCGTCGTCGCCACCAGGACGTCGAGCTGGCCGGCGCGGAACGCGGCCATCACCTTCTCCTTGTCCTTGGCCGGCATGCGGCCGTGGAGCAGGTCGAGGCGGAGGCCAGGGAAGACGTCGGACTTCAGACGGATGAACTCCTCCTCCGCCGAGCGGGCCTGGATCTTCTCCGACTCCTCCACCAGCGGGCACACGACATAGGCCTGTGATCCCGTCGCCACCTCGTCGCGCACCTTCTTCCACGCCGTTTCCTCCTCCAGCGGGCCGGGCAGCCACACCGTCTTCGGCGGGCGACGGCCGGGCGGCATCTCCCGGATGACGGTGACATCGAGGTCGCCGTAGACGGTCATGGCGGCGGTGCGCGGGATCGGCGTGGCGGTCATGACCAGCACGTCGGGATCGTCGCCCTTGCCGCGCAATGCGGCCCGTTGCTCGACGCCGAAGCGGTGCTGTTCGTCGATCACGATCACGCCGAGGCTGGCGAACTCGACACCCTCGGTGAGCAGGGCGTGGGTCCCGATCAGAAGATCGACCTTGCCATCGACGAGGCCGGCGTGCAGGCGAGCGCGGTCGGCGGCGCCGGTGCGGTTCGTCAGCAATTCGACCACGAGGGGCCGGTCGCCCATCAACGTGGTCGGGTCGGGGACGCTGAGATCGCGGAAGAGCTCGCGGAGTCCGAGGTAGTGCTGCTCGGCCAGCACCTCGGTGGGGGCCATCAACGCGCCCTGGTGGCCGCCCTGCACGCCGACGAGCAGCGCGGTCGCGGCCACCACCGTCTTGCCCGAACCCACCTCTCCCTGCAGCAGCCGGTGCATCGGGTGGGGCCCGGCCAGGTCGGCGGCGATCTCGTCGATGGCCTTGCGCTGATCGCCGGTGAGCTGGAACGGCAGCGCGGCATGGAAGCGTGGCACGAGGTCGCCCTCGACGACGTGGCGGATGCCCTTCGATTCGCGCTCGAGGGCCCGCTTCCGCAGGACGAGCGTCATCTGCAGCCGAAAGAGCTCGTCGAAGGCGAGCCGGCGATGGGCCGGCCGGGTGTCCTCCATCGTCGCCGGTGTGTGGATGTCGTGGAAGGCCTTGTCGCGGCCGATGAGCTCGAGTCGCTCGCGCCACTCGTCGGGCAACGGGTCGAGCAGGACGCCCGCCCGCTCCAGGGCCTCCTCGACCCACCCCGCCTTGTCCCAGGTGGTGAGCCCCTCCTTCTCCGACTGCGGATAGAGCGGGATGATGCGGCCGGTGCGGTTGCCGACCAGGTCGACCACCGGGTTGGTCATCTGCCGGCTGCCACGGAACAGCTCGACCTTGCCGAAGAACGCCGCCTCGGTGCCCTCGCGCAGCTGCTTGGCGCGCCACGCCTGGTTGAAGAACGTGACCTTCATGCGGCCGGAGTCGTCACCGACGACCACCTCGACGAGCATCTTGCCGGTGCGGGCCCGTCGCAACGACGAGCTGCGCACCTTGGCCACGACGAGCGCCTCGTCGGCCGGCGCCAGCGAGGCGATCTCGACCTGGCGGCTGCGGTCGATGTAGCGGCGCGGGTAATGGGTGATGAGGTCGAGGACGGTGTCGATGCCGACCTTCGACATCGCCGCCCGCTTGGAGCCGACGCCCTTCAGCTCACCGACGTCGAGCTCGGCCAGGCGGCTCAGCCGGCGGGCCACGCGCGCGCCCCGGTGGTCGTCGTCACTCGATCGAGATCAGGTACGGATACAGCGGTTGTCCACCGTGGTGGACCTCGGCCGCGACGTGGGAGTGGGTGTCGGCCAGCCACTCGGTGATGCGTCGGGTGTCGGCCGCCGACGAGCCCTCGCCCTCGATGAGGGTCACGATCTCGTGGTCGTCGGTGACGAGCTTGGTCAGCAGCGACGTGCACGCCTCCCACACCGACGGCTCGACCGCCTCGATGCCGGCGCGGGTGATGCCGAGCCAGTCGCCCTGCGTGATGGGGCCGGCGGCGGAGTCGGTGTCGCGCACGGCGCAGGTCACCTCGGCCGATATCACCCGCTCGGCCGCCTCGGCCATGGCCGCGCCGTTGTCGGCGCCGCCGGTTTCGGGGTCGTAGGCGAGCAGGGCGGCGAAGCCCTCGGCCATGCCGGTCGTGCGCACCACCTCGACGTGCTTGTCGGTGAGCTGCTGCACCTGCTCGGCAACGGCGATGATGTTCTTGTTGTTGGGAAGGACGACGACGTCGCTCGCCGGCGCCGCCTCGACCGCCTCGAGGATCTGGGCCGTCGACGGGTTCATCGACTGCCCTCCGGCCACGATCTGCTGGACGCCGAGCGACCGGAAGATCCGCCGCACGCCGTCGCCGGTCGCCACCGCCACGACTGCGGTCGTGACCGGAGCGGCCGCCGCCGCGCTCTCGTCCGGCTCGACGTCGGCGGCCTCCCTGACCCAGCGCTCCTCCTCCACCTGCTCCATGAGGTCGGTGACCCGGATCCTGCGCGGACGCCCACAGTCGACGGCGGCCTCGATGGCGGCGCCGATGTCGTCGGTGTGGATGTGGCAGTTCCAGATGCCGTCGCCGCCGACCACCACGATCGAGTCCCCGATCCCGGCCCACACGTCGCGGAACGCGGGGATGGTCTCGTCCGGGGCCTCGAGGAAGTACATGACCTCGTACCGGAGGTCGCTGACCGAGTCGTGGGCCGCGGCAATGTCGACGTCACCGGCGACGGCATCGGCGGCCGCGGCCGGCGCTTCCGGGGCGTCGGGAACCGCCCGTCCGTCGCAGGTGTGCAGCAGGGCGTGAAGCAGCAGGCACAGCCCGGCCCCACCCGCGTCGACCACGCCGGCGCGGGCCAGCACCGGCAGCAGCTCGGGCGTGCGGGCGAGAGCCTCGTCGGCTCCCGCTTCGGCGGCTTCGAGCACGCCGAGCAGCTCGCCGCCGTCGCCCGCCGCCGCCGTCGCCGCCTCGGCCGCGCCCCGGGCCACGGTGAGGATCGTGCCCTCCACCGGCCGCTGGACCGCCGAGTAGGCCGCCTCCGACGCGCCGGTCAGGGCGGCGGCGATCGCGGCACCGTCGCAACCGTCGTCGCCGGCCGCCTTCCATCCGTCCACGAGGCCACGAAGCACCTGGGAGAGGATCACGCCGGAGTTGCCGCGGGCCCCCATGAGCGAGCCGTGGCTGATGGCCTTGCACGTGCTGGCCGTGTCGGTGGCCGTCTCGAGCTCGGCCACGACGGCGTCGAGGGTGAGCGCCATGTTGGTGCCGGTGTCGCCGTCCGGGACGGGGTAGACGTTGAGCCGGTTGAGGTACGCCTGGTGGCTCCGCAGCAGGTCGCGGTAGGTGGCCAGAGCCCGCCCGAGGTCAGCCGCAGTGAGGCGGGTAGGCGTGCCCATGTGGGGCGATGCTAACCTCGACCGGTTCCCTGAATACCCCTTGAGCGAGGCGCGTCATGGCAGCGGTGTGCGAGGTGTGCGGCAAGCATCCCTCCTT
>DATLDH010000033.1:0-8543 GCA_035526015.1 Acidimicrobiales bacterium | reverse complement strand
GTCGTCGGTGGCCGAGGCGCCGCCGGCGATGGCCGCCGCGCCGGCCCCCACCGTGGCCGGCGTGTTCGGCATGGCCCGTACGACCGGAACGCCCTCGCCCAGCCACGCCTCGAGATGGGTCAGGCGCACGCCGGCGGCAATGCTGAGGGCCCGCTCGACGCCGGCGGCGGCGGCGGCCCGGCACGCCGTCTCCACGTCGTTCGGCTTGACCGCCACGATGACGCCGGCGGCGGCGACCGGCTCTTCGGACACCAGGAGCCCGGGCCAGCGCGCCGTCAGCTCGTCGCGGCGGGGGGCGTACTTCTCCACCACGGCGAGCTCGGGCTCGGTCGCCCAGCCCGCAGCCAACAGACCGGCCACGAGCGCCTCACCCATCTTCCCGCCGCCGAGCACCTGCAGGCGCGGCGTCATCTCAGGAGAGGAAGCGACGGGGGTTCTGGGGCGACCCGTTGATGCGGGTCTCGAAGTGGAGATGGGGCCCGGTGGAGCGACCGGTGGAGCCGACGTAGCCGATCGTCTGGCCCCGGCTCACCCGCGCGCCGTCACCGGCAGCGAGCCGGCTCTGGTGCCCGTAGAGGGTGGTGAGCCCACCGCCGTGGCTGATGACGATCACGTTGCCGTAGCCGCTCATCCGCCCGGAGTAGATGACGACGCCGTCCTTGGCCGCGTGGATGGGCGTGCCCGTGGGCGAGGCCAGGTCGATGCCGGCGTGGAGGCGGCCCCAGCGGCGGCCGAAGCCACTCGTCAGGCGCCCCCGGGTCGGCCAGATGAGGCCGGTGGCCGAGACGCTGCCCGGCACGAAGGTGTCCTTGGAGCGGATGAGGTTGGAGAGGTTCGACTCGTCGCGCAGCAGCGCGTCGACCTCCTGCTGGTACTCCCTGATGCGGACGTCCAGGGCCTTGGCCAGGCGGGCCTTCTCGTTGCGGGCCCGGACGACGGAGGCCAGCTTGGCCTCCTCGTTCTTGCGGCGGGCGGCAGCCAGCTCGCGGGCCTTGGCCGCCTTGGCCTGCTCCTCCTCGTAGTCCTGCTTGGTCGCCCGCAGCTGGTCGATCACGTCGTGGTCGCGGTTGGCGACCTGGGACAGCAGAGCCGTGCGCCGGCTCGCCTCGTTGAGGTCCTTCGACGCCACCAGCTCGGTGAACATGTCGTCCTTGGGACGCACGAAGGCGGCCACGGCCCGATTGACGACGGCGCCCTTCAGGTCGGCCATCTGCTTGGAGGTGGCGGCCAGCTTGGCCTCGGCCCGCTGCACCGACATCAACGCGGCGTCGAGCGAGCGGCGGGCGGCCACGGCCTGGGCGGCCTGGGCTTTGGCCTGGCGGTCGAGCGTGCGGACGGCGGCCTCGAGCTGGGCGTCGGTGGCCTTGAGCGCGTTGAGCTTGGCCGCCGCCTGGGCCCGCTTGCTGCGGGTCGCCTCGCGGCGACGGCGGGCGTTGGTGGTCGACTCGGCACCCACCGGGGCCGCCAGAGCGACCACCAGCAGGGCAACGAGCGCGACGAGCGGGAGTCTGTGAGTCCTCATGAGCGAGATCCGGGCCCTTGGCCCACCGCTGGTCGGCCCCCCTGGGCCACGGACAAGGGTAGTGAGGCTCACACCACCGGGGCAACCACCGGCTCGTCGTCGAGGACCGGATGGGGGTGGACGAGCCACCGGGAGGCGAGCACGAGCGCGCCGGCCACGACTGCTCCGGCCCCGAATCCCCACTGGGCGCCGGGACCGGCCAGGGCCCGGCTGGCGAGGAACGGCCCGAGGGTCTGGCCGCCCCGCAGGAGGCCCACGAACATGGCCACGACGATGCCCCGGCTGGAGGCGGGGGCGGCGCCGGCCACGGCGTCCTGGAACGACGGGATGAGGACGCCCTCGCCGAAGCCGTAGACGAGGACGGCCACCATGACCAGGGGCAGGGTGTCGGCGGCGGCGATGAGGCCGAAGGCGATCGTCAGCATCACGAAGGCCAGGGCCACGACCCGGCGGGCGCCGAACCGCCTCACCCAACGCGGCAGTGACAGGGCGCTGATCGTGGACGTCACCGCCGGGAGGCCGAAGATCAGGCCCCGGACGCCGGCCTCCGCGCCGAAGTCGTCGGCCAGGTGCACCGGCATGAGGGTGAGGAAGAGCCCGAAGATGAGGACGAAGACGAAGAAGCCGCCGACCATGGCCCCGACCACGGCCGGCGAGCGCAGGTAGGGCCCGGCCGCCCGCAGCTGGTCGCGGAGCCGGCGGGGGACCACGTGACTGCGCGGCAACCGGACGGCCACGAACCCGGCCACCACCAGGCCCAGCCAGAACGGCACGAACGCGGCCCGCCACCCGCCGATGGTGGCGAGCAGTCCCCCGACGGGCGGGAGCACGACGACCGAGGCGGTGAGGATGGCGACGTTGCGGCCGATCATGCGGGCGCGCTCGAGGCCGGTCCAGTGGTCACCGATGATGACCACGGCCATGTTCACGAGGCCGGCCGACCCGACGCCCTGCAGCAGGCGGAGGGCGAGGAGGACGCCGTAATTGGGAGCGAACACGGCCAGCCCGCCGCTCAGGCCGAACACGGCGAGGCACGGCACCACCACCTCGCGGCGCCCGTAGCGGTCGGAGAGGACGCCGATGACCGGCGCCATGAGGATCCCGGGGGCGGCCGCCGCCGAGACGAGCAGGCCCACCGCCGACGGGCGCGCCCCGAAGTCTTTGATGATGTCGGGCAGGACCGGCGTCACCAGCGTCGTACCCATGATCCCGGTGAGGGTGATCATCACCACCATGGCGAACGGCGGCTTGGGAGTGGGCTCGATATCCGCAGGCGCGATCGGGCCCGAGGAACCTCCAGACGTCATTCGCACTTCCCCGAACGAATGCCGCCCTTCCGCCCCTCGGGCCCGGGGGCGACCCTACCGGTGCGCCCGTGGCGCGGCAATAGGTGATTCGGGCCGTTCATCCCTTGAACTTGGATGCGTACCCGAGGCGCATGGCGGGGCGGAAGTACTGCTCGGTGTAGGCGTAGGCCGACCCGACGATGCGGTCGAGCTCGTCGGCGTCGACGGCGCCGACCGGGAGCTGGCCGACGAGGTAGATGGCGTCCTCCTCGCCGATGGCGAAGCGCATGGCGAAGAGGCGGTTGTTGAGGCGCATGAGGTAGTCGTACAGCGCCTCGACGTTCTCCTCGGGCGCGGGCATGAACTGCGTCTCGTAATGGAGGGTGCGCTGACGGAGCGTGAGCCACACCGTCGTGTACGACTTCTCCTCGCCCTTCAGCCGCACGAACCAGATGTTCCTGGCGGGATCGTGGTCGACGGCCGCGACGAGCGGGTTGTCGCGCTTCTCGCGCCCGGCCCAGTCGTCGATGACCTGACCGAGCGCCGCCAGCTCGTCGGGCGAGGCGGCGTCTACCGGCACTCGACGAGCGAGCGGGCCGTGAGGTCGCCGTAGAGGCGGCGCAGTCGCGCCGCGGCCGTGCTCCAGGTGTAGGCCCGCGCCCGGTTGGCGGCGCGCGTGCTCATCTCCGCCGCCGCCCAGCGGTCGCCGAGGATGTCGGCGACGTGGTGGGCGTAGTCGTCGGGGTCGCGCGACTCCACGAGGAAACCGGTGGAGCCGTGGTCGACGAGGGTGCGCAGCCCGCCGACGGCGGCGGCCACCACGGGCGTGCCGCACGCCGATGCCTCGAGGGCGACCAGGCCGAACGACTCGGCCCGGCTCGGCACCAGGCACACATCGGCGGCGCGGTAGTAGGTGGAGAGCAGCTCGTGGGCCTGGGGCTTCACCCAGAGCACCCGGCCGGCCACGCCGAGGCGGGTGGCCAGGGCGTGGACGCGCGCCACCTCGTCGTCGCCGTGGGCCCCGGACGGGCCGCCCACGACCGCGAGCAGCGCGTCGGGGAATGCGGTCAGCCGGGCCAGGGCCTGCACCGCGACATCGAGACCCTTCAGGGGCTGGATGCGGCCGACGAACAGCAGGACGGGTCGGTCGATCGGGAGGCCGACGGCGCGCCGGGCCTGACGCTGGTCGCCGGGAGCGAAGAAGGCGTGGTCGACACCGGGCGCCACGATCTCGATGCGCGACGGATCGGCGTCGTACAGGCGCACGATGTCGAGCGCCTCCTCGGTGCACGAGGCGAGGACGGCGTCGGAGCAGCCGATGGTCTCGGCCTCGTCGTGGGCGCGCTGACGGGGCTCGTCCTCGTCGATCTCGGCCTTCACCCGGGCGAGGGTGTGGAACGTCGACACGAGCGGCAGGTCGAGGGCGTGCTTGATGCGGTGGCCGGCGACCGCCGACAGCCAGTAGTTGGCGTGGATGAGGTCGGCGTCGCCGATGCGCGTCATCACCGCGTCGGCGAAGGCGGGCACCAGGCCCGGGAGCTGCTCCTTGGGCACGGGTGCCATGGGCCCGGCGGGGACGTGGTGCACGCGCAGGCCCGGCTCGACGCGCACGATGCGGGGCTGGGACTCGTCGGAGGCCCGCGTGTACACGTCGCACTCCACGCCGGCGCGCGCCAGCGCCGAGGAGAGCTCGCGGACATAGACGTTCATGCCGCCGCCGTCGCCCGAGCCCGGTTGGGCCAGCGGCGACGTGTGCATCGACAGCACGGCCAACCTACGCATCTGCAGCCTTCGGGGCCCCGGCGCCGGTGTCGCCGTTGCCGTTCTGCTCGGCGTTGTCGTGGCGGAGCGACTGGTACACCTTGATCAGCGTCTGCTTCTGGTCCTCGTTGAGGGCCGGGTCGCGCAGGATCTCCCCCACGAGGTCGAAGTCGTCGTCGCGCTCCTCGAGGATGCCGGCCTGGACATAGAGCGTCTCGGCCGAGATGCGCAGGGCGCGGGCGATCTGCTGGAGGATCTCGGCCGACGGCTTGCGCAGGCCACGCTCGATCTGGCTCAGGTACGGGTTCGAGATGCCGGCCAGCTCCGACAGCTTGCGCAGCGACAGGCGGCTCGAGTCACGCTGCTCACGGATGAAGCGCCCCAGGTCGCGCCAGCGCTCCGGGGTCTCGGGTGTCACTGCAGCAGACTGTCGACGTCGAGCTCGCCGCTCTTGTAGCGGCGCACCAGCTCCCGCTCGAAGTTCGACAGTTGGTCATGGAGGGCGCGCCGCTCGGTGGACAGCCGCTTCTCCAGGTCGCGCAGCTGCTCACCGATCTGGAGCACCTCTGCGTCGGTGAGGTCGGGCAGGTCGCCGATGGTGCCCGCCGGGATGATGGCGTCGAGCTCCTCGCACAGGTCGCCCTCGGCGAAGTCGGGCGCCAGCAGCGGAGGGAGGGCCCCTCGGCTCAAGCGCGGCCCCTCGGCGAGGATCGGGGTGAGGTGGTCGATCAGGTGCTGCAGGTCGCTCGAGCCCCCGGCGGCGCGGCGCTGGAGGTCGGCGACGAGGATGTCGAGGCGGCCCTGGCACAGACGCCGCTGGTAGGAGATGGTGACCTCGACCTCCTGCAGCTCGCCGCGGCGCGAGCGCAGCTCGGCGATCGGGAGCGTCTCGACCCCTTCGACGTATTCGGCGGCGAGCACCCTGGGCAGGCGGTTCGGCATCGCCACGATGCTATCGGGCGTCCTGCTACGTTCGGCCGGGAACGGTCGAAAGGGGACATCTGGTGCGCGTCGTCGTCGAAATGCTCTCCCGTTGGGGCCATTACATGGCGGGTGTGACCTGGATCGGGCTGCTCTACTACTTCAACTTCGTCCAGACGCCGGCCTTCGCCGAGATGGACGGCGGTCATCGCAACGGCGCCATCGACAAGATCGTGCCCCGGGCCCTGTGGTGGTTCCGGTTCGCCGCCCTCTTCACGTTCCTGACCGGCGTCGTGATCCTGTTCGCCGACCCCAAGTTCGACAACGACATGGCGTACTTCAAGACGGCGCCCGGCATCAGCATCTTCACCGGCATCCTGCTCGGCACGGTGATGCTCCTGAACGTGTGGGGCATCATCTGGCCGAATCAGAAGAAGGTCATCGCCTCGGCCCAGGGTGTGCTTGCCGGGCGTGAGGCCGATCCTGCGGCCGCCGCCGCCGCCCGCAGGGGTGCGTGCGCGTCGCGCACCAACGTCATGCTCTCGATTCCCCTGCTGTTCTTCATGGGCGCCGCCAGCCACCTCGCCGGCCAGCGCTTCGGCGGGCTCGTCGAGAACCGGATGGCCTATTACCTGGTGTTGCTGGTGATCGTCGTCGTCGCCGAGGGCATCGCCCTGTCGGCCCCGCCCGTCGGTGATGCCAAGGCCAAGCTCTGGATCGACAACCACCGCAACACGATCATCTCGGGCTTCGTGGTCTGGGCCGTCCTCTACGGCGCCATGGAGCTCCTCTTCGACAAGGTCTAGGCACTCCCGCCGCTCACGGGCGGGAGGACGGCGACCTCATCGGTCGCCGTTACCGGGGTCGAGGCTTCGCCCGGGTCGCCGTTGACCCACACCCGGCATTCGGTCAGCACGGCCGCGAACCCCTCGCCGTAGCGCGCAGCCGCGGCGGCCAGGACATCGCCGACGGTGGCGCCGTCGACATCGTCACGGCCCGTTCCCGCGGCCTCGCGGGCCGAGGCGAACAGGCGGAGGACGGCCAGTTAGGAGACCTCGGCCCAGCCGTTGGCGATCACCTTGTCGCCGCCGCTGGTGGCCTCGAAGGCGTAGGCCTTGCGGCCGTCACGCTCGCCCGCGTCGTAGATCTCGGTGAGCACGTCGTTGCCGGGGAAGACGTTCTTGGCGAAGCGCACGGCGAGACGCTTGAGCCTGGACGGGTCGCCGTCGCACACCGTGCGCACCACGGCCTGGCTGGTCATGGCCATGGTGCACAGACCGTGGGCGATGATGCCGGGAAGGCCGACGCTCTTGGCGAACGCGTCGTCGACGTGGATGGGCATCATGTCGCCCGACGCATCGCGGTAGCGGTAGGTCTGGTCGTCGTCGACGTGCACCGAGAGCTCACCGACCTTGTTGGCCCTGGCCTCTTCGGGGAACGTGTGGTCCGGCTTCTCCGCCCCGGCGCTCTCGCCGTCGGCCATCCCCCGGATGAACGTGGTGATGTACTGCTCCATCACCGGCTTGCCGTCGGCGTCGTCGCTCGTCACTCGCACGGCGAGGCGCGTGCCTGAGCTTCCCACCCGGATGCTGAACGTCTCGGCCCGGGTCGTGAGCGTCATGCCCGGCACGAGGGGCTGGTGGAAGTGCATGTCCTGCTCACCGTGCACGACCATCATCAGCGCCTCGGGCGGCACGATGTCGCCGACGGCGAGGCCCATGGCCTCCCATGCCGGCACGACCCCGAACACCGGCGGGGCGAACTTGCCCGAGGTGTAGGCCGGGTTGTCGTCGTTGGTGGCGGCGGCATAGGCCTTGGCCCGCTCGGCCTCGATGGTGGCGTCCCGCTCCGGATACGTCGTGCCGATCTTGCTGGTGTCCAGTGCCATCCTCGGGAGGGTAGCGGAGGGGGTTGAATGGTCGCCCATGGCCCGCCTCCTCCTTCTCCGTCACGGCCAATCGGTGTGGAACGCCGAAGGGCGGTGGCAGGGCAGCGCCGATCCCCCGCTGTCAGCAGACGGCGCGGCCCAGGCCGCGCTGGCCGCCGAGCAGCTCGAGGCCGAGCAGCTGTGGGCGGTGTGGTCGTCGCCGCTGTCGCGCGCCCGGCAGACGGCCGAGATCATCAGTGCACGCCTCGGACTGGGCGCGGTGCTCCTCGAGCCCGGGCTCCGCGAGCGCGACGTGGGGCAGCTGAGCGGGCTCACCACACCGGAGATCGAAGAACGCTGGCCCGGCCTGCTGGCCGAGTGGCGCACGGGGACGCTCGAGACGCTCCCCGGAGGGGAGGGCGACATCCGCGAGCGGGTGGTCGGCGCCGTGCAGCGGATCGCCGTCGCGTCAGACGAGGCGGGCCACGAGACGGTGCTCGTCCTCACCCACGGCGGCAGCCTCACGTCTGTCGAGGTCCACATCGGCGCGGAGCCGAGCCGGCCGCGCAACCTGTGCGGCCGCTGGGTGCACTGGGACGGTGCCTCGTTGCGCGCCGCCGAGGTGGTGCAGTTCCTCGACCCAGGTGAGCCGTCGGTGACTACGGTCCTCTGACATGAGTGTCGACGTCCTCGACCTGGCCGACAGACTGTGGCGCGGGGAGGACGCCAGCGGGTTCCACCCCATGAGCCTGGTGGATGGCATGGCCGAGCCGGCCGCCGGCGTCGCGTTCGTTCCGTCGTTCGCCAACGTGAGCGCTTTCGCCACCGACGACGGCCTCGTGCTGGTCGACACCGGCAGCGCCTTCCTGGCTCCGCGTATCCACGAGATGCTGCGCCAGTGGCAGCCGACGGCCCCGCTGCATACCGCGGTGTACTCCCACGGCCACATCGACCACGTCTTCGGCGTGCCGGTGTTCGAGGAGGAGGCGCGCACCAACGGCTGGCGGATGCCGCATGTCGTCGCTCACGAGCACCTGCCGCCGCGCTTCGACCGCTACATCCTCACCGCCGGCTACAACGCGGTCGTCAACCAGCGGCAGTTCCAGGCGCCGAACCTGCAGTGGCCGACGGAGTACCGCTACCCCGACGAGACCTATGCCGACCACCACCACCTCGAGGTCGGCGG
>DATLDH010000141.1:0-53469 GCA_035526015.1 Acidimicrobiales bacterium | reverse complement strand
TCGAGGCCGCCGTGCAGGAGATCACCGCCTCGACCTCCCGCCTCCTCGACTCCCTCGTCATCGCCGGCCCCACCCGCAGGGCCGCCGCGAGCTGAGCTACTTGAGGGCGAGGTCGTCGCCGGCGACGTCGACGGTGACGGTATCGCCCTCGGTGTAGCGGCCCTCGAGGATGGCCGAGGCCAGCGGGTCGCCGATCTCGCGCTGGATGAGGCGCTTGAGGGGGCGGGCGCCGTACACGGGGTCGAAGCCCTTGGTCGCCAGCCACTGGACGGCGTCGTCGGTGACGTGCAGCTCGAGGCGGCGGCCGGCCAGGCGGGTCTCGAGGTGGCGCAGCTGGATCGTCACCACCCGCTCGAGGTCGGCCTCGGTGAGCGACCGGAACCGCACGATGTCGTCGATGCGGTTCAGGAACTCGGGCTTGAAGAAGTCGGCCGGTTCGCCGGGCAGGTTCGACGTCATGATCAGCACGGTGTTGGTGAACTGGACGGTGCGGCCCTGACCGTCGGTGAGGCGCCCGTCGTCGAGCACCTGCAACAGGATGTTGAACACGTCGGGGTGGGCCTTCTCGATCTCGTCGAGGAGCACGACGGCATACGGCCGGCGCCGCACCGCCTCGGTGAGCTGGCCACCCTCGTCGTAGCCGACGTAGCCCGGGGGGGCGCCGACGAGCCGGGACACGGCGTGCTTCTCCATGTACTCGCTCATGTCGATGCGCACCATGGCCCGCTCGTCGTCGAACAGGTACGACGCCAGTGAGCGCGCCAGCTCGGTCTTGCCGACGCCGGTCGGGCCGAGGAACAGGAACGAGCCGATAGGACGGTCGGGGTCGGAGAGCCCGGCCCGACTGCGGCGGATGGCGTTGGACACCGACTGCACGGCCTCCTCCTGGCCGACCACGCGCTCGTGGAGGACGTCCTCCATCCGGATCAGCTTTGCGATCTCACCCTCGAGCAGCCGGGTGACCGGGACGCCGGTCCACTTGCTGACGACCTCGGCCACGTCCTCGGCGTCGACCTCCTCCTTCAGCATCTTCTGCGTCGACTGCAGCGAGGCCAGCGCGTCGGTGGCCTCGGCGACCCGGCGCTCGAGCTCGGGGATCTGGCCGTAGCGGATCTCGGCGGCGCGCTCGAGGTCCTGCTCACGCTCGACGGCGGTGCGCCTCGACTCCAGCTCCTCCTTGAGCGAGCGGATGGTGGCGATGGCGTCCTTCTCCGACTGCCAGTGGCCCTTCATGGCATCGGACTGCTCGCGCAGGTTGGCCAGCTCCTCCTCGAGGCGGGCCAGCCGCTCCTGCGACGCGGCGTCGGTCTCCTTGGCCAGGGCCACCCGCTCGATCTCGAGTTGGCGCATGCGCCGCTCGACCACGTCGATCTCCGTCGGCATCGAGTCGATCTCGATGCGCAGCCGGGAGGCAGCCTCGTCGATGAGGTCGATGGCCTTGTCGGGCAGGAAGCGACCGGTGACGTAGCGGTGGCTCAGCACCGCCGCACTCACCAGCGCGGCGTCCTGGATGCGCACGCCGTGGTGCACCTCGTAGCGCTCCTTCAGGCCGCGCAGGATGGCGATTGAGTCCTCCACCGACGGCTCGCCCACGACGACGGGCTGGAAGCGCCGCTCGAGGGCGGGGTCCTTCTCGATGTGCTTGCGGTACTCGTCGAGGGTGGTGGCACCGACCATGCGCAGCTCGCCGCGAGCCAGCATGGGCTTGATCATGTTGCCGGTGTCCATGGCGCCCTCGGCGGCGCCGGCGCCGACGATGGTGTGCAGCTCGTCGATGAAGGTGATGACCTCGCCTTCGGCGTCGGTGATCTCCTTGAGCACGGCCTTGAGCCGCTCCTCGAACTCGCCGCGGTACTTGGCGCCGGCGACCATCGAAGCCAGGTCGAGGGAAATGAGGCGCTTGTTCTTGAGGCTCTCGGGGACGTCGCCCTCGACGATGCGCCCGGCCAGGCCCTCGACGATGGCGGTCTTGCCGACGCCGGGCTCACCGATCAGCACCGGGTTGTTCTTGGTGCGGCGCGACAGCACCTGGACGACGCGACGGATCTCCTCGTCGCGACCGATGACCGGATCGAGCTTGCCGGCGCGCGCCGCCTCGGTGAGGTCACGGCCGTACTTCTCGAGCGACTGGTAGGAGTCCTCGGGGTTCTGCGAGGTGACCCGGTGGCTGCCCCGGACCTCCCGCAGCGCGTCGAGGATGGCGTCGCGCTCCAGCCCGACCTGGGCGGCCATGGCCAGCAGGAGGTGCTCGACCGACAGGTACTCGTCGCCCAGGTCGGCCCGCTCGGCGTCTGCCCTCTCCAGGACGTCGCGCACCGTCCTGCCCATCTGGGCCTCGGAGCCGTAGGCGCGCGGCAGCTTGGACAGCGCGTCGTCGACCTTGTTGCGTACCGACAACGGCGCCACACCGAGCTTCTGCAGCACCGGCAGGACGACGGTGCCCTCCTGGCCGAGCATGGCGCCCAGGAGGTGGTCGGGCGTGACCTCGGGATTGTTGGCGTCGCGTGCCCTGGCGATGGCGAGGTTGACGGCATCGGCCGTCTTCTGGGTCCAGCGATTCGGGTCGATGGCCATGGCGACTCCTACCCGCGCCGGCGGAACAGGACCGGCGACTGCTTCACAGGGACGAGGTCCCGGCGGTACTGACGATGGGTGCGGGCCACTGCCTCCTGGGCCTCCTGACGCGCCCGCTCGACCTCCTGCCGCAACCGCACCACCTCGGCCTCGAGCTCCATCACCTGGCGGACGCCCTCGAGGTTGAGGCCCCCGGCGGTCAGCTGCTGGATGCGGCGCAGCCGGGCGATGTCCTCCTCGGAATAGCGGCGGCTGCCGCCGCCGGTCCGCGACGGCTCGAGCAGGCCCTTGCGCTCGTAGATGCGCAGCGTCTGGGGGTGAACGCCGGCCAGATCGGCCGCCACCGAGATGACGTAGACGGCCCGATTCATGTCGCGCTGATCACTCATCTCTCCACTCCGAGGTGTCGGCGCGGCGAGCCGTTGGACGCGGCGGCCAGCTTCTCGATCGCGGTGCGCTCGTCGTCGGACAGCTCGGTCGGCACGTGGACGTCCACGGTGACGAGGAGGTCCCCGGCGCCGCTCGACGCGGGCACGCCGCGACCGCGGACACGCAACGTCTTCCCGGCGCTGGTGCCGGCGGGGACCTTCAGGGTGACGGGCTCGGTCAGCGTCGGCACCGTGATGGTGGCGCCGAGAGCCGCTTCGGCGAAGGTGACCGGCACGCGCACCGTGAGGTTCTTGCCCTTCCGGCCGAAGATCGGGTGGGCCGCCACGTGAACGTTGACGTAGAGGTCGCCGGGCGGGCCGCCGTTACGCCCCGCGCCGCCACGCCCCTTGACCGAGATGCGACTGCCGTCGTCGACGCCGGACGGGATGCGCACCTTGACCTGGCGGGGCCGCCGCTCGACGCCACTGCCCTTGCACGTCGGGCAGGGTGACTCGACCTTCATGCCCGTGCCACCGCACTGACGGCACGTCTGGCTGAACGAGAAGACACCCTGGTTGTCGTCCAGCACGCCGCGACCGCCACAGCCGTTGCAGATGACCGGCGACGTGCCCGGGGCCGCCCCCGTGCCGTGGCAGGCCGAGCACGCCGCGTCGCTGGTGAGGTTGACGGTCGTGGTCAGCCCGTTGACCGCGTCGACGAACGACAGGTGGAGGCTGGCCTCCAGATCATCGCCGCGCCCCGGGCCGGTGCCGGCGCCGGGACGACCGCCGCCGCGGGTGCGGTTGAAGAGCCCACCGAACAGGTCGGTGATGTCGTCGAACCGGACGTTGCCGAAGTTGGGCGCTCCGCCCCCGCCCGCGAACCCGCCGAGGGGGCCGAGCTTGCGGACGCTGTCGTACTCCTTGCGCTTCTCGGCATCGCCCAGCACGTCGTAAGCGGCCGAGATCTCCTTGAAGCGCTCCTCCGACCCCGGGTTGGCGTCGGGGTGATGCTGCTTGGCCAGCTTGCGGTACGCCTTGGTGATCTCGGTGTCGGTCGCCGAGTCGGCGACGCCGAGGACCTTGTAGTAGTCCTTCTCGTACCACTCACGCTGGGCCTGGGCCATGCGCGCGTTACCCCTTCACCTTCACCGTGGCGGGACGCAGCAACCGCCCCTTCCACCGGTACCCGGCGCGCCACATCTCGAGCACCTCGGGGTGCTCGGTGTCACCCTCCTCGTGCGCCACCGCCTCATGGACGGTCGGGTCGAACGCCTCACCGGCGGCCGGCGCGATCCCTTCCAGCCCGGCCTTGGCGAGGGTCTCCATCAGCATCCCCGCCACCTTCTCCACCCCGGTGTCGCCGTGGGCGATGGCGAGGTCACCGGCATCGAGCACCGGCAGCAAGGACGCCACCAGCTGCTCGGTACCCCGGTCCGATGCCACCGCCTGCTCGCGGGCCACCCGCTTCCGGTAGTTCTCGAACTCCGCCTGCACCCTCCGCAGGTCGTCGAGGTAGTCGCGGGGCGGCTCCTCGACGACGACCTCCTCGGGGAGGGTGTCGGCGACGACCTCCTCGGGCGGAGCCTCGGGCTCGTCAGGCGGCGCGACGGGCGAGGTCGTGGACGGATCACTCATCACTGCTCGTCGACGATCTCGGCGTCGACGACCTCTTCGTCATTCACGGCGCTGTTGCCGTTGGAGGAGCCGTCGGCGGCGGCCTGGTCGTAGAGGCGCTGGGCGAAGCCCTGGCTGGCGGACACGACGTCGTCGGTGGCCCGCTTGATGGCCTCGATGTCGCCGCCTTCGAGGGCGGTCTTCAGCTCCTTGAGGCCGGCCTCGACCTTGTCCTTCTCGTCGCCGGTGATCTTGTCGCCCTGCTCGCGGAGCAGCTTCTCGGTCTGGTACACGAGGGTGTCGGCGGTGTTGCGCACCTCGGCCTCGTCACGGCGGCGGCGGTCCTCCTCGGCATGGGCCTCGGCGTCCTTCACCATCTGGTCGATGGTGTCCTTGTTGAGCGACGACTGACCGGTGATGGTCATCGACTGTTCCTTGTTGGTGGCCCGGTCCTTGGCCGACACGTGCACGATGCCGTTGGCGTCGATGTCGAAGGTGACCTCGATCTGCGGCACGCCGCGCGGCGCGGGTGGCAGGTCGACGAGCTGGAACTTGCCGAGCGTCTTGTTGTAACTGGCCATCTCCCGCTCGCCCTGCAGCACGTGGATCTCGACCGACGGCTGCATGTCCTCAGCGGTGGTGAACACCTCGGTGCGCCGCGTGGGGATCGTCGTGTTGCGCTCGATGAGCTTGGTCATGATGCCGCCCTTGGTCTCGATGCCGAGCGACAGCGGCGTGACGTCGAGCAGCAGGACGTCCTTGACCTCTCCCTTGAGCACACCGGCCTGCACGGCGGCGCCGATGGCGACGACCTCGTCGGGGTTGACGCCCTTGTGCGGCTCCTTGCCGGCCAGCTTGGTGACGAGCTCCTGGATGGCGGGCATCCGCGTCGAGCCGCCGACCAGGATGATGTGGTCGATGTCGGAGGTCTTGAGGCCGGCGTCCTTGACGGCCTGCTCGAACGGGCCCTTGGTCGCGTCGGTGAGGTCGGCGGTGAGCTCCTGGAACTTGGCGCGCGTGAGCTTGTAGTCGAGGTGCTTGGGGCCTTCGGCCGTGGCGGTGATGAACGGCAGGTTGACGGTGGTCTCCTGCACGGCCGACAGCTCGATCTTGGCCTTCTCGGCCGCCTCCTTGAGGCGCTGCAGGGCCATCTTGTCGGCGGCCAGGTCGACGCCGTTCTCGTTCTTGAACTGGGTGACGAGCCAGTCGATGACGCGCTGGTCCCAGTCGTCGCCGCCGAGGTGGCTGTTGCCGCTGGTCGACTTGACCTCGAACACGCCCTCGCCGATCTCCAGCACCGACACGTCGAACGTGCCGCCACCGAGGTCGAACACCAGCACCGTCTCGTCCTTGTCGGCCTCCTTGTCGAGGCCGTAGGCCAGGGCGGCCGCGGTCGGCTCGTTGATGATGCGCAGCACCTCGAGACCGGCGATCTGGCCCGCCTCCTTGGTGGCGGTGCGCTGGGCGTCGTCGAAGTAGGCCGGAACGGTGATGACGGCCTGGGTGACGGTGTCACCGAGGTAGGCCTCGGCGTCGCGCTTCAGCTTCTGCAGGATGCGGGCGCTGATCTCCTGCGGCGTGTACTTCTTGCCGTCGATGTCGACGGTCCAGCCCGTGCCGACGTGGCGCTTGACCGAGCGGATGGTGCGGTCGGGGTTGGTGATGGCCTGACGCTTGGCCACCTCGCCCACCAGCACCTCGCCGGTCTTGGAGAAGCCGACGACCGACGGTGTCGTGCGGCCGCCCTCGGCGTTGGGGATGACGGTGGGCTCCCCCGCCTCGAGGACCGAGACGACGGAGTTGGTGGTGCCGAGGTCGATACCGACGGCCTTGGGCATGTGGACTGCCTCCTAGTGATCTTTTGACTAGAAGGACTATAGCAAAGTTGAGCGCAGCGCTGTCAACTTGTGTATCTGCCCTGGTCAGGCCCCGTATTTCGCCAGCCGGCCGGCGCAGGCCAGGGCGATGGCCATGAGGTCCTTGGTGGGCCGGGTGCCGAGGGCCCCGGTCCGGCACCACCGTTCCCCGAACCGGGTCACGTCGTCGCGCCCGACCCGTTCGGCCCAGACCAGGGCCGGCACCGGGTGCCACGAGTGGGCCGCCATCTGGGTCGGGGTCGAGTGGTCGCCGGTCACGACGATGACGTCAGGGCCGAGCTCCCGCAGGGCCGGGATGGCGGCGTCGAGGTCGGAGATGGCGGCGATCTTGCCAGGACGGTTGCCGTCCTCCCCCGCCGAGTCGGTGTACTTGTGGTGCACGAAGAAGTAGTCGAAGCGGTCCCAGTGCTCGCGCAGCTGAGCCAGCTGGCCGTCGAGGTCGGCCGCCTTCGGCAGCACCTCCATCCCGACCAGCCGGGCGATCCCCCGGTACATGGGATAGATGGCGACCGCCGCCGGGGTGAGACCGTGGCGCTCCTGCAGCGTGGGCAGGGTCCGGAACGAGTCGAAGCCCCGCAGCAGCAGCACGTTCGCCTTCGGGTGGTCGGCGAGGAGCGCACGGATCTGCGCGTCGACCTGACCCACGACGTCGGCGGTCCGCTCGGCCGCGGGCTGAAGAGCCACGGGCACCCGCGGCTCGACACCGACGGACTGGGGATCGGTGTCGGCCACGTGGGCGTCGAGACCCTCGCCCCGGAGCACGACGAGCACGCGGTGCTGGGCCTCGAGGGTGAAGAGGACCTCGACGCCGTCGACGCGCACCTCGTCGTTGAGGCGGGCCACCACCACGGCGGCCTCGTCATCGGGAATGCGGCCGGCCCGGCGGTCGGTGACGATCCCGGCGGCATCCAGCGACGCCAGGTTGCCGCGGGCCGCCACGTCGCCGGCCTCGAGCTTCACGTCGAGGCCGGCCGCCGACAGCGCGCCACGGCCCAGCTCGAACTCCAGCGGGTCGTAGCCGAAGAGGCCGAGGTGGCCCGGGCCGGAGCCGGGCGTGATGCCGGGACCCACCGGCTCGACCAGGCCGACGGCGCCTTCGGCGGCCAGGGCGTCGAGGTTCGGGGTCGCCGCCTCCTCGAGCTCGGTGCCGTGGTCGGCATCGGCGTAGCCGCCGAGGCCGTCCATCACGACGAGCACGATCTTGGTCAGGGCCGGCTGCGCGAGGGTGGCCAGGTCGAACGCCATGGCCCGACAATACGGGCGCCGGGTCGACCCGCCGCCGACACGCTGCGTGCCGATCCCGATCATTCGGCCGTCGAACTGGATACGCTGCCCGCCATGGCGCGCAAGGACAACAAGCTCGATCAGCTCAGCCGGGTCCCCCTCTTCTCCGCTCTCAACAAGAAAGAGCTGCAGACACTGGGTCGGGCCTCGGACGAGATCAAGGTTCCGGCCGGCAAGGTCCTCTGTGAGGAGGGCACGGCCGGGCACGAGTTCTACCTGATCCTCGACGGGACGGCCTCCGTGCTGCGCGGCAAGAAGAAGGTCGCCACCCTCGGCAGTGGCAAGTACTTCGGTGAGATGGCACTGCTCGACCGCGGCCCCCGCACGGCGTCGGTCAAGGCCGAGGAGGACCTCGAGGTCCTCGTGCTCGGCCAGCGCGAGTTCAGCGGGGTCCTCGACGAGATCCCCGGGCTGGCGCACAAGCTGCTGGCCCACATGGCGGCGCGGCTCCGCGAGTCCGACGCCAAGGCCTACTCGCACTGACGCAACGTCCCGCGCCGTAGTTACCGCCGGGTAGGTTGACGCGCATGGCCACGCGCCCCCGGCTCAAGCCCTCCCAGGCGAGCCTGATCGTCGGGTCGGTCGTCGCCGGCCTCACCGTCCTGCTGGGCACCATCCCCGCGCTCACCAAGTGGGAGGACCCCTCGCCGGTGAGCCGCGAGGTGTTCGGCAACATCCCCGGCGCGCTCGAGGTCGTCTTCTACGTCACCCTGCCGGCGCTGTTCATCGCCGTCGGCTGGCTCTTCAGTCGCCGGGCGCGCAACTGGGAGCGCGGCCAACCCGACGCCCGGCCGACCACGACGAAGAACGTCGGTCGGCGGCTGCGCGACTTCCGGGCCGGCGTCTACATGCAGACCCTGCTGCGCGATCCCGCCGCCGGCGTCATGCACTCACTCATCTACTTCCCGTTCATCATCCTGTTCGGCGTCACCACTGCGTTGGAGATCGACCACCAGCTGCCGCCCTCGGCCCGCTTCCTCCACGGCGACGTCTACCGCGGCTACGCGCTGGTGGGCGACGTCGCCGGCCTGCTCTTCCTGATCGGCATCGGGTGGGCCATCGTCCGCCGCTACATCCAGCGGCCCTACCGCATCCGCATCAAGAGCCGGCCCGAGGACGCCGTCATCCTCGGCACCTTCCTGCTGATCGGGCTGAGCGGCTTCCTCACCGAGGCCGTCCGAATCGCCCTGCACGAGCGCCCCGGCTTCGAGGAGTGGTCGATCATCGGCTACCCGCTCTCCAAGGTCTTCGAGGGCTGGGAGGGGTTGGCCACACTGCACCAGTTCGCCTGGGTGGTCCACTTCCTCGCCTTCGTCGCCTTCCTGGTGATCCTGCCGGTCACCAAGCTGCGTCACATGTTCACCTCGCCGCTGAACATGTACCTCCGCGACCGCGAGCGCCCCAAGGGCGCCATGAAGCCGATGCCCAACCTCATGGAGACCGAGCTCGAGAGCTTCGGCGCCAACGCCATCGAGGACTTCACCTGGAAGCAGCTGCTCGACACCGACGCGTGCACCGTCTGCGGGCGCTGCACGAGCGTGTGCCCGGCCCATGCCACCGGCAAGCCGCTCGACCCGCGCGAGATCGTGCTCAAGGTCGGCCACGTCATGGCCGCGACCGCGCCGGGCGGGCCGGTCTCGCCCGTCGTGGGCCAGGACCCGGAGCTGACGGTGACCGCCAACTCGGTGTTCGAGCGGATCAGCGCCGAGGAGATCTGGGCCTGCACCTCGTGCAAGGCGTGCGACGAGATCTGCCCGGTGAACATCGAGATCCTCGACAAGATCCTCGACATGCGGCGTTACCTGTCGCTCATGGAGTCGAACTTCCCCGCCGAGCTCGGCAACGCGTACCGGCAGATGGAGAACGCGGGCAACCCCTGGGGGATGAACCAGGGCGAGCGGGCCGACTGGGCCAAGGACCTGCCCGTCGAGGTGCCCATCGTCGACGCCTCGTCAGCCCTCGACCACGAGTACCTCTACTGGGTGGGCTGCGCCGGCTCGTTCGACGACAAGAGCCGCAAGGTCAGCGTGGCCACGGCCAAGCTGCTGCAGCGGGCCGGCATCGACTTCGCCATCCTCGGCCCGTCGGAGATGTGCACGGGCGATCCGGCCCGGCGGTCGGGCAACGAGTACATCTTCCAGATGCTCGCCACCCAGAACGTCGAGACGATGAACGGGATGGGGGTCAAGAAGATCATCACCCAGTGCCCCCACTGCTTCAACACCATCGGTAACGAGTACCCGCAGCTGGGCGGCCACTACGAGGTCGTCCACCACAGCCAGTTCCTCGAGTGGCTGATCGACACCGGCAAGCTCGATCTCGGCGAGGCGTCCCTGGCCGAGCGCGTGACGTATCACGACTCCTGTTATCTGGGCCGCCACAACGACGTGTACCTGGCGCCGCGCAAGGTGATCGGGTCGCTCAAGGGCATCGACATCGTGGAGATGCCCCGCAACGGCACCAAGGGCATGTGCTGCGGGGCCGGCGGCGCCCGCATGTGGATGGAGGAGTCGGTCGGCAAGAAGGTCAACACCGAGCGGGCCCAGGAGGCCATCGCCACCGGCGCCACCCGTATCGCAACGGCCTGCCCCTACTGCCTGATCATGCTGGACGACGGCGTCAAGGAGAACGGCCGGGACGACATCCTCGTCCAGGACATCTCCATGCACCTGCTCGACGCCATCGAAGGCCGGGGAGGCCCACGCCCCACGACCTGAATCCCTGAGCGTCAGGGATGTCTCGGTCCGTCGCCGGGTCGACACTCGCCCTATGCGATTCACCCGAATTCTCACGGTGGCGGCAGTGGCCGCCGCCCTCGCCGCCATGCCATCGGTCGCCCGTGCCGGCGAGCCGCTGCGGTCCGGGACGATCGTCAGCGGCGTCGGCGAGAGTCCTGTGACCTTCGGGGTCAGGGGCATGGAGGGGTGCGTCGGTGCCCCCACCTGCTCCGCCTGGCTGCAGAGCGAATGCTCCCCGGCCCTGGCCGGCGTCGACCCCGCGCTCCATGCCTCGATCGTCGACGTGGGGGCCCTGTCGGACGGAAGGACTCTACGGTCGTTGAAGGCGCGGACGGCCGTGGCGGGGATCAACTGGGGCTCGGTCATCGTCCAGTTCTGGACCGAGACCGGCGTGGACAGCGGCGGGTGGCCCTATCCCTGCCGCGAGATCATGGGCTCACGGGTGACCTGGCGGTCCCCGTGCTTCCGGTGGGGCTTCGGCGACTCGTGCAGCTTCAAGATCCCGGCCAGCGCCAAGTGGATGACGATCACCTCGAGCCCGGACAACACGAACCTCGCCTGGACGCTCGAGTAGGCCCCGGCAGGGTCAGCCGCGGGGCTGGAAGTTCTCGTAGTAGCGGCTGGGCGTCGGGCCCCGCTGGCCCTGGTACTTGGAGCCGACCGCGCTGCTGCCGTAGGGCCGGTCGGCCGGCGTGGTCATCTGCAGGAAGCTGATCTGGCCGATCTTCATGCCGGGGTAGATCGTGATCGGCAGGTTCGCCACGTTCGACAGCTCGAGGGTGAGGTAGCCGTCCCAGCCGGCGTCGACGAAGCCGGCAGTCGAGTGGATGAGGAGGCCGAGTCTCCCCAAACTCGATTTGCCTTCGAGCCTTGCGACCAGGTCGTCGGGCAGCTTGACCCGCTCGGAGGTGGCGCCGAGGACGAACTCGCCGGGATGGAGGACGAACACGTCCTCCTCGCCGATCTCCACCAGCTGGGTGAGCTCCTCCATGCGCTGCTTGACGTCGATGGCCTGGAGGGTGTGATTGAGGAACACCCGGAAGTAGCGGTCGCAGTGGAGGTCGACCGACGACGGCTGGATGCAGCCCTCGCCCAGGGGATCGATCTCGATGCGGCCCGATTCCAGGGCTTCGCGGATGCTTCGGTCGGAGAGGATCATGACCGGCGGCACGATACTGTGAGCGGCCACGCGGGCGTAGTTCAGCGGCAGAACATCAGCTTCCCAAGCTGAGAACGCGAGTTCGATTCTCGTCGCCCGCTCTCAGTCGAAGTGCAGGTCAGCGGTGGCGCAGGCAACACTGAGGCGCATGCCCTCGGGACGCTCCGTCACGACCGTGATCATCGGTGGCGGGCACAGCGGGCTCGCCATGAGCGGACGCCTCTCGGACCGCGGCATCGACCACGTGGTCCTCGAGCGCGGCGACGTTGCGAGCTCCTGGGTCGATCAGCGGTGGGAGTCCTTCACGCTTCTGACGCCGAACTGGCAGACGCGCCTTCCCGGAGCTGGGTACGAGGGAGATGATCCGGACGGCTACATGACCGGCGGCGCGGTCGCGGCGTTCCTCCAGCGGTACTCGGCGATCGTCGATGCACCACTGCACGCCCAGACGACCGTGCTCGCGGTCAGGTCGTCGAGCGATGGTTACGACGTCGTGACCGACCAGGGGACGTGGCACTGCCGCTCCGTCGTGCTGGCGAGTGGCGCGTGCAACCTCCCGAGCGTCCCGGCCTTCGCAGATGCGGTGCCCGACGATGTCGTCGCGGTGAACCCGCTGGACTACCGGCGGCCCGACGACCTGCCGGAGGGCGGCGTCCTGGTCGTCGGTGCCGCGGCCACCGGCATCCAGCTGGCGGACGAGATCCATGCGTCGGGCCGACCCGTCACGGTCTCGGTAGGCGAGCACGTCCGCATGCCGCGCACGTACCGGGGCCGCGACATCCAGCACTGGATGGAGGCGATAGGCCGCCTCGATGAACGCTGGGACGAAGTGCCGGAGCTCCTGAAGGCGCGAGGAGTGGCGTCGCCGCAGCTCATCGGCACGCCGCAGCGACGGACCCTGGACCTGAACGCCCTCACCGACGCCGGAGTTCGGCTCTGCGGGCGCATCGGCGCCATCCGGGACGGCGTCAGCCTGTTCTCAGGCGGGCTCCGCAACACCTGCGCCCTGGCCGATCAGAAGCTGGCGCGGCTGCTGGAGGAGATCGACGAGTGGGTCCAGACCCACGATGACGCCGACGCACTCGACGCGCCGGTGCGATCGGAGCCGACGCGGGTCCCGCCGAACACGCCCCTGACGATCGATCTCCGCAGCGGCGAGATCAAGACGGTGGTCTGGGCGACCGGGTTCCGTCCCGATTTCTCCTGGGTCGAGCTGCCGGTGTTCGACGGCGCCGGTCGTCTGCGCCACGACGGAGGCGTGGTCGACGCGCCGGGCGTCTACTTCCTGGGAGGAACCTTCCTGCGCCGGCGCCGATCGAGCTTCATCCACGGTGCCGAGGCCGACACTGCGGAGCTCGCCGATCACCTCACCCGACACCTCGCCGAAGCCGGCTGATCAGCGCTTCGTCCCGATGTAGGCGAACACGGGCAGCGACGCGCGCAGCGGCAGTCCGTTCCGCACGTGCTCCGACGCCAGCTCGAGCGCGCGGGCGAGCCATTCCTCCTCGCCGATCGATTCCATCGCCTCGTACGCCGGGCCCGTCGCCGCCAACGATCGGGCGTACGTCTCGGGGTCCGCGAACTCGAACACGAACGGGACCTCGAACCGCTCGGCGACCTCGAACCCCCGGTCGGCGAGAAATGCCTCGCCGATTCCCGGTCGCCCCAGGGCAACCATGTCGGCCTGGTGCTGGACCTTGTCCTCCGTCGCCCACTGGAACGGCAGCATGGACCACGCACCACTCGACTTGCCGACGTTGCCCCACACCGTCATCGCCAACCGTCCGCCCGGAACCAGCACGCGGTAAGCCTCGTCGACGGCGGCGGGCGTCGTGCCCCAGATGCCGCGGAAGCTCGTGACGATGTCGAAGGTCTCGTCACTCCACGGCAGGGCTCCCATGTCCCCGACACGGAGGTCGGCGTCAGGACAGCGGTCCCGGGCCACCGCGACCAGGCGAGGAGCGGCGTCGATGCCCGCCGTCACCGCTCCGCAGATCCCCGCCAGCTCGAGGGCGAGCCCGGATCCGCATGCCACGTCGAGCAGGCGAATGCCCGGGGTGAGGCCGAGTCGGTGGTGCACCGCCACGTATTCCCGGGTGTTGGCGGGCTCGAGCAGCGTCGAGAAGTCGACCGCCCGTCGCCCCCAGCCCTCGTCGACCATCTCCCACTGCACGCCAATCTCCTCCTTCGACTGGCCCGCACGTTACGCGGACGTCACCGCTACTGTGCTGTCACCGACCTGGGGAGACGAGCGATGACCGAAGAGATCAACGGCGTACCGTGCGACAAGATGTTCGGGGCGATCAACCGGTTCCGGGACGACGCCAACCTGGCGGCCTTCCGGTTCTCGGCGAAGAACGAGTGGGTCGAGGGGACGGCCAGCGAGTCGACGATCCATGACTGGTACGGCATCGGCGCCGACCAGAAGCACGTGCAGGAGTTCTCGTTCAAAGCGGACCATCCGACGCTCGGCCACGGTCATGGCCCGACCCCGCAGGAGTACGTGCTCCACGCGCTGGCGGCGTGCATCACCGCCGGCGTGGTCACAGGCGCCGCCGCCCGCAACATCAAGCTGAACCGCGTTTCGTCGAAGGTGAGCGCTGACATCGACGTCAGAGGCGTGCTCGGCGTCGACCCGGACGTCCGCAAGGGCTTCAGCAATGTGGAGATCGAGTTCGACATCGACGGCGAGTGCGACTCGGAGCAGAAGGACATGCTCGTCGCGGCCGGCACCAAGTATTCGGCCGTGTTCGACATGCTGGCCAACCCCACCGAGATCAACGTCTCGCGCCGCAGCTAGCAATGGCCGGTGAGACTGCCGAACGGTCGCGGCAGATTGCCGCGCCGGCCGACGCGGTGTGGGCGGTGGTCGGCGACGTGACCCGGATGCCGGAGTGGTCGGAGGAACTTGCCAGCGTCGACGTGCTGGAGGGTGACGGCCGGTCGCCCGGGAGCCGCTTCCGGGGAAACAACAAGGCCGAGGCTCGGGCGTGGTCGATGACGTGCGTGATCGACCGCTACGAGGAGGGCAGGGCCCTGGAGTTCCATACCGAGAACGACAAGGGCGAGGTCCGCACCCGCTGGTGGTACCGACTCGGGCCGGCGGGGGATGCGACGGCCGTGACCGAGGGGTTCGAGCGCGTGGCCAAGCTCGGCAAGGTGCGGGCCCTCGCCGAGCGCAAGCTTCTCGGCGACCGCACCGAGTACAACACCCGCAACATCGACGAGAGCCTTCGCCGCTTGGCCGAGCTCGTGGAGCGGCCGACCTGACGCGTCTACAGGTCTCGCAACCGCTGGGTGTCCTGCGGTGCGTAGATCGTGATCACATCGCGCAGATATCCGAGACGTAGAGCGGCGGCCAGCATCGCTGCTCCGGCACCGCTCGTCGGCTGGTGCGACGTCAAGACGACGAAAGGACGCCCTTCGTCGGCGGCGGCCAGGAGCGCCCCGTTGGCGATCGCCTTCTTGAGGGTGTCGGTGCGCAGGAGCCCCGGTCGCGAACCCTGCACGCTCCCCTTGTATTCGAACCAGAGAGGCGTCCCGCGCGGGCTGGTCGCCGCGCAGTCGATCTCGACCCCGACCGCGCTCAGAAGGCACTTGCCCTCGACGGCGAAGCCATAGTGCTTCAGCAGTTGGTCGCACTGCTCGGCGAACTGGCGGCCCTGGATGCCGGCCGACGCCTGGAAGTCAGTCACCACCTACGGCCGCTTCTCCGTCCCGCGTGCGTAGGTCCGGAGTCGGCCGAGATCCTCTGAGGACGACAGGACGACGACGTCGCGGATCGCTTTCCTGACGCCGCGGACCTGGGCGAGAGCGGCGGCGCCTGCGCCCTTCGGCTCGGGCGGGTTCGTCGTCAAGAGGACCAACCGGCTCTTCGGATAGGCCGAGTGCAGGACGGCGGCCTTCCCCAGCGCCTTCCACAGGGTGTCGGTGCGACGGAGCCCGGGGCGGTTCGAGGTGAACCCGCCCGAGACATCGAACAGCCACGTCGCTCCGTCCGCGTCCTTGGCGACGAAGTTCACCTCCACACCCTCGGGAAACGAGACGTTGGCCTCGATCTCCCGGAACCCGCACTGCTCGATCGCCTCACGGGCGATGTCACGAGCGGCCCGGCCTTCGCGGACGGCTCTGGCCTGAAAGTCCTCCTGTGCATCAGCCGGGGCCGGGGCACTCGGCAGCACGACCCGTGCCATTGGAGCAGCCGTCGACGCCTGCGCCAGTCGGGCCCGCTCCTTCTCGACCCGGCGCTGCGCGGCTTCGACATACGCGGCGTCGGTGTCGTACCCGACGAAGTGACGTTCGGTACGGACCGCAGCGACGGCGGTCGTCCCCGAGCCCATGAACGGGTCGAGCACGAGATCGTCGCGGTACGTGTACAGATGGATCAGTCGCTCGGGCAGCTCCACTGGAAACGGGGCGGGATGCCCGACCCGACTGGCGCTCTCCGGTGGGATCTCCCAGACGTCGGTCGTCGCCTCCATGAACTCGTCGCGGAAGATGGAGGCCTCGGAGGGGAGGCCCTTGCCGAACCGCTGACGCGCGCTCTGGGCCCGATCGAAGCGGCCCTTGCTGGCGATCACGACCCGCTCGGTGAGGTCGCGCAGCACGGGATTCGCCGGCCGTTGAAACGATCCCCAGGCGCAGGAGCCCGCCGCGCCCCGCGCCTTGACCCAGATGACCTCACCGCGCAGCAACAACCGCAACCTGTCCTGCAGGATCCAGGTCACATCCGAGGAGAGGGACCGGTACGGTCGGCGACCGAGGTTCGCCACGTTGACGGCGATCCGTCCACCCGGTTCCAGGGTCCGCACGCACTCGGCGAACACCTCTTCGAGCATCGTGAGGTACTGCGCGTAGGTGGCCGGGACGTGCCCTTCGCCCAGGGCGGTCTCGTACTCCTTACCCGCGAAGTAGGGCGGCGACGTGACCACGAGCGCCACCGAGCGGTCGTCCACCTTCTCCATGTCCCTCGCGTCGCCCCGGAAGACCTCGTCGATCTCCTTGCGGGGAGCGACCTCGCTCTCTGAGGAGAGGTCGGGCGGGGTGAACCGGTCGTAGAAGGGCGAGGCGTCATGGTTCTCGCGCCTCGAGACGCCGAACTGCGAGGTGAGGGTGCGCTGGCGCCGCTCAGAGCTATCGCGCATATGTTCGATCGTACCCAGGGTCGCCCTCCGACGCGAGTCTTGTCGTAGGGCTCATGCGCAGAGTGAAGCACCGAGGTGTGACATCTTCGGGCTTCAGCTCACGGAAGGTGGACCGATGTCCAGGTACGAGACGGTGCAGGCGGGCGACGGCGGGACGTTCGAGGCGTACTGCGCCCTGCCGGCGGGTGGGAGTGGCCCGGGGATCCTGCTGTTCCAGGAGATCTTCGGCATCAACGACAACATGCGCACCCTCGCCGAGCGTCTGGCTGGCGAGGGCTACGTCGTCCTCGTCCCCGACATGTTCTGGCGGATCGAGCCGCGGTTCGAGCGCAAGGACGAGTCGGGGATCGGCGACGCGTTCGCCATCGCCCAGAAGTTCGACTTCCCCACCGGCGTCGCAGACATCCGGGCCACCCACGCCCACCTCCTCGCCATGTCCGAGTGCACGGGCAAGGTCGGCGCCATGGGGTTCTGCCTCGGCGGGGGACTTGCCTTCGCCGCCGCCACCATGAGCCGGGTCGACGGGCGCGGGCCCGACGCGGCGGTGCCCTATTACGGCTCGCCCGTCAACAACCTGCTCGACCAGGCACCGAACCTCGAGTGTCCGACGATGTTCCACTATGGCAACAACGACGCCTTCATCCCCGAGGAGAAGATCGCCGAGGTCGAGCAGGCGTTCGCCTCACACCCGAACGTCGTGTTCCACCGCTACGAGGCCGGCCACGCGTTCTCCAACTGGGACGCCCCGTCGATGTACGACAAGGACGCCGCCGACCTGGCCTGGTCACGCACCCTGGAGTTCCTCGGCGCGCACCTGACGGGCTGAGTGAGGCCCGGGCTCAGAAGCCCCTGGCGTCGGGCTCGCCCCCGACGTCGCGCCTGGAGTCGGTCGGTGCGATCGCATCGGCGAGCTCGGCCAGCCGCTTCTCGATGAGGTCGAGGATCTCCGCTTGGCGCTCGCGGTCGGCATGAAGGTCGGCGAACGCGCTATCCAGCCGGGCGCGCTCGTCCTCGAGCCGCTGCCATCGCCGCGCCAGCCGATCGCGGTCGCGGTAGACCTCCTCCCACGCCGCGTCCACCCGCTCCCACGCGCGGGTGAGCCGCGGCGGTTCCTCCAGGAGCGGGCCATCCCCGGCCATGGCCTCGGGGGGAGGCGCGGCCTCCACCACCGCCGTCGGCGCGGCCGGGACGACATCCGCGGTCGGTGTGTACCCCAACCGCTCCAGGGACTGCCTGGGGATCCGCCACTGCAGCCCTTCGGTGGTCTGGGTCATGAACGCGCCGGGCAGCCCCCCGGCGAGGACACGCCGGCGAAGGCGGCCACGGTCGAAGTTGTAGAGCTCCGCCACCTCGTCGAGGGTGAGGGAGTCGGTCGCATCGGGCGCCTCGACGGCCTCCGGATCCTCCCTGTCCGGGAAGGGGGTGGGTTCTGCGTCCACGGCGTCGACGCTACCGGACGGCACCGGAGCTCCCGACCGGCTCCTGCCGCTGCGGGGCTGGAGTTCCGGGTCGGGCCCCCAGCGCGCCGCCGTCATCTGTCGCCGCCTCGCCACCTGGCCCACGAGGACGCAGCCGACCGCTACGCGGGCGTCGCGGGCAGGCAGCCGCGGCCGGCACCCACCGCCTGGAGCCCGGCACGGTCACCCGTGCTGTAGTCGCTGATGGCCGAGTGCATCGTCGCCATGACCTGTGACGACGACTGGACGTGGCCGAGGCCGGCGATGTGACCGATCTCGTGCAGCGCCGTGTTGCGGGTCGTCTCGGTGGTGCGGGGGAAGAACACGCTGCCACCGCTGTACACCGGGCCCCGCTCGGTCGGCACCGCGAACGGCATCCCGGCCCCGGTGGCGCCGGCGGGCAGATACGGCACCTCGAGCGGCGCCGCCCAGTAGATGTTCACGGGGTGGTTCGTACCCATGTAGCCGTGGTCGACGAACCCCGCGAAGCGGAAGGTGATCCCCGTGGCGGCTCCGATCTCACGGAAGGCCGCATGCACGGCTGCGATCGACGCCTCGCTCGGCGCGGCACGGTTCATCTCGTAGGCGTGCGCCTGGCACGGGTTCCAGCGCACCGGGCCACCGGCGTGGGTCTGGAGGAAGGTGAAGGGGGCGGGGGCGGCGCCGGGAGCGGGAGCGGCCGGCGTCGCTCTCGGAAGGGCGCCGCACTTCTTGGTCCTGGTGGGCTTGCACGCCGTGGCCTTCTTCTTGGGCTTCACCACCGTCGCCTTCCTGGCGGCGGGGCGGAGGGAGGCGGGGCCGGCGGCGAGGGCCGGGGACGCCGGCAGGACGAGGCCGACGGCAGCGGCGATGGCGATGGCGATGGCGAGACCGGTGATGCGGCGGCCGAAGGTGGACATACCAGATGTATCGGCGGCTCACTGGACCCACGACATCCCCTGCTGGTGTCATTCGACTCGCGCGATCGCGCGCCGGCGAGTGGCCCGGCCGGGCCAGACACGACCTACAGGAGTTCAGCCGATACGGAGCGGGAGCTTGCGCGGCCCGCGGACCTGACCGCCCGACCAGGTGACCGCAGCGGGGTCGGCCAGGGTGAACCGGGGGAACGCCTTCAGGAACACCTCGAGGGCGACCCGCAGCTCCATGCGGGCCAAATGTGACCCGGCGCAGCGGTGGATGCCGAGGCCGAAAGCGGCGTGACGGTTGATCTCGCGGTCGATGACGAACTCATCGGCCCGCTCGAAGGCCTCCGGGTCGCGATTGGCCGACGGGAACGACAGCAGGATCCACTCGTCGGCCTTCATGGGGCAGCCCTTCCACTCCATGTCCTCCTTGACCAGGCGCGCCATCGTCACCGGTGCGTAGGCCCGCAGGAACTCCTCCATGGCGGTGGGCAGGAGACCGGGCTCGGCCACGAGGCGGGCCAGATCGTCCGGATGGCCGGCCAGGTGCCAGATCGACGCGCCGATGGCGCTCCACGTCGTGTCGATGCCGGCGATGAGAAGGAGGGCGATGGTGCCGCCCACGTGGCCGACGTCGATGGGCCGACCGTCCATCTCGGCGTTCAGGAGATAGGTCGTCAGGTCGTCGCGGGGGTTGTCGATGTGGTCCTGCACCTGCTCGCGCAGGTACTCGAACAGCAGCTGCATCCCCTCGAAGCGCTGCTCGAGCGGCAGGGAGACCTCGGCCAGGACGTGCTCGACGAAGCCGCGGAACCGGTCGGCATCCTCCTCGGGGAACCCGAGCATCTTGGCGATGACACGCACCGGGATGTGCTGGGCATACTCCTCGGCGGCGTCGACGACGTCGCGGCCCGCCATGGCGGCCACCAGCTCCTCGCAGTACTCGCGGGTCGCCGGCTCGATCAGGTCGATGGCCTTTGGCGCGAACGGCTCGAGGAGCAGGCGGCGGGCACCGCGGTGGAACGGCGGGTCGGAAGAGATCGGGGGGGCGATGCCCTGGGGCTCGAGCTCGCGGGGCGGCGGCCACTCGGTGACGACGATGCTGCGCGACGTGAAGTGCTCGGTGTCGTACGCGATCTCCGAGACATCTTCGTGACGCGTCGGCAACCACACGCCGCCATAGCGGTCGGAGTGGGCGATCGGGCACGTCTCGCGGAGGTCGTCCCAGATGGGGAACGGGTCGGCCGCCCAGGCGTCGTCGGTGTGGTCGAAGTCGGTGGCCCAGTCCTCGACCGGCGGGTGATGGCCCATCAGGCGCCCTCCTCGATGATCACGGCCAGCTCGGGACAGTTGGCGGCCGCCTTGCGCACCGCGACCTCGTGCTCCGGCGGCACGTCGCCGTCACCGATCTCCCTGCCGTTGCCGATCTCGTCGGGCTCGATCACCTGTGGGGCCAGCGCGTAGCAGCGCCCGTGGCCCTCGCAGCGGTCCTGGTCGATGCGTACCTTCACGACGCGCGACCTTACGCGCCGGAGCCGGCGGCACGAATGCCGCCGGCTCCTGGTGCGAGGTCGATGGAGGTGGCTAGGAGTAGGCGTCCTCGTCAGGACCGGACGAGCGGGACGAGCCCACCAGCGGCCGGTGCCCGATCTCGGGGTCGGACTCCTCGATGGCGAACTCGAACTCCGGATAGGCGAGAGCGCCCATCTCGGGCAGGTCCATGCCGCCGATCTCGTCCTCGGCCGACGGGCGGATCCCGCCCTTGGTCAGCTTGTTCTGGATGCTGAAGAAGGCGTAGGCGATGCCGCCGATGACCACGATGATGGTGACGGCCCCGATGGCCTGGACCAGCAGCTGGCCCCAACCGAGACTGCCGTACAGGATGCCGGTGACGCCCTGGTCGCCGTGGTCGGTGCCGTTCCACATCTGGCCGTAACTGCCGTCGGAGAAGATCCCGACACAGAGCACGCCGAAGATGCCGTGCACGAGGTGGACGGCGATGGCGCCGACGGGGTCGTCGACCTTCATCTTGCGCTCGATGATCCACGCCGCCTCGATCACCGTGACGCCGGAGATCGTGCCGATCACGGCGGCCGCCCACGGCTGCACGAAGGCGCACGGCGCCGTGATGGCCACCAGGCCGGCGAGCATGCCGTTGACCATCATCCCGGGGTCCGGCTTCCCTGTCCGGCGCATGACCCAGAACATGGCCATGGTTGCCCCGAAGGCGGCGGCGATGGCCGTGTTGGTGGCCACGATGGTGAACCGGAGGTCGGTGGCGGCGAAGGTCGACGCAGCGTTGAACCCGAACCAGCCGAACAGGAGGATGAAGCAGCCCAGCATGGCCATCGGGATGTGGTGGCCCGGGATCGAGCGGGCCTTGCCGTCGGGCCCATACTTGCCGATGCGGGGCCCGAGCACGACCGCGCCGGCGAGGGCGGCGATGCCTCCGACGGCGTGGACCACACCGGAACCGGCGAAGTCGACGTAGCCGAAGCCGAGATCCTTGGAGATGCCGAGCTTGGCGAGCCAACCGCCACCCCACGTCCAGGCCCCGAACAGCGGGTAGTAGACGGCGCCGCAGAACAGGCCCCAGCCGACGAACGAGCGCCACTTCCACCGCTCGGCCATGGCGCCGGTGGGGATGGTGGCGACGGTGTCCATGAACGCGACCATGTAGAGGAAGAACGCAGCCACCGCGACGTCGTAGGCCTTGTCGCCGGAGAGGGCGAACCCGCCCTTCCAGAGGAAGACCCAGTTGCCGGAGCCGAGCAGGGCCTCCCCGATGGGCTGGTCCATACCGAAGACGCCCGGGTAGCTGAAGCCGCCGAACATGAACGCGAAGCCGCACAGGAAGAACCCGACGAAGCCGAGCCCGAAGATGGCGAAGTTGGTGCTGACGACGTGGGCGGCGTGCTTGGCACGGCAGAAGCCCGTCTCCACCAGGGCGAAGCCGGCCTGCATGAACACGACGAGGACCGCCCCCACGATGATCCACATCAGGTTGAGGCCGATGCCGACCTTGTCGAGTGATTCCGGCCCCTCGATGTTGGAGCCGGTCGGGTCGGCTGCGGCGATGGCCGTCGTCGCGAAGAGCAACGCCGGGACCACCACCGCCGACGCGCGCGCCAGGCGCGTGAGGTGTCTCTGCAAGGTGTCCTCCAGGAACGGTGTGGATGGGAGAGGGCGTCGTTGGCCTCGTCGGTCAACCTACGGACCGGTTGTTTCCGAACCGTGCCCGAAGTGTTTCCGGTGAATGAATGACCTACCGACGGCCGGCGAACGGCCTTCGCCTGGGCACCACGCCCGTCACCAACGCGGCACGGACGGCGTCCTGCACCGACGGCGAGAGCTTGGCGCCGCGCCGGTCGGTGAGCTCGAACCGGTCGTGGGCGATGCCCGCGTCGGTGGCGACGCGCGCCGAATGGATGGATGCGCCGGCGGCGGCGATGGCGGCGGTGATGGCGTGCAGCAAGCCGGGACGATCCGTGGCGTGCACGTCGGCGATCGTGTACCACGGCGACGCCTCGTCATCGAACTCGACGACGGCGTCGGGCACGGGCTCGGCCGCGAGTGGGGCGGCGAGGGATCTCCGGATCCGGTCCGTGAGCGCATGGGCATCCACGTCGGGGCCGTCGACGACGAAGGCCAGGACCACGGCGCCGTCAGCCCACGTCGCCGTCGTCGCCTCGGTGATCGTCAACCGCGCCCTCGTGAGCGCGTCGGTCACCGCCGCCAGCAGCCCACGGCGGTCGCGGCACCCGATCTCCACCCGCGGGCCGGTCACGACGACGCGGATCATCGAGCCGGTCGGGGCGGGCTCCAGCAGGGAGGCCTGGCGCACGAGGGCGGCGCTCGGCAGCCCGAGCAGCCATGGTCGGGGGGCGTGGGCCAGCCGCTCGCGCACGGCGGCCGACGTGGCGAGCTGCTCGGCCTCGGCGCGCCGCTGCTCGGCGAGGGTCCTCGCCTCGGGACCGGTGACGTCGGCGTGGGCGAGCAGGCGACCGATGCGCTCGACGAGCTCCTCCAGCCGGTCGCGGTGCCAGGTCGGGAGGTCGTTCTGGGCAAGGGTCAGCAGATGCATGGCCCGGACGCGCTCGGGCCGCCCGAGATGGAGGGCGAGGGGCAGCACGCGTTCCTCGGTCAACCCGTCGGGGCGGGCCGACGCGGCCCGGAGGAGCCCGCGCTCGTCGATCAGCAGCACGATCTCGGCCTCGGCCTCCTCCCCCAGGCCGAGGCGCCCGACGATCTGGCGCGCCGCCTCCACGGGCGGCTCGTTGCTGCCGGCCACGTCGAGCACGAGGGCGGCAAGGAAGACCCAGTCCGGGTGCTCGAGGTTCTGGAACCGTGGGTGGCCGGCCAGCGCGTGGACCTGCTCGACCGTGGTCCAGCGCAGCACCTGGGCGGGATCGAGCTCGGACGCGTCGTCCCGCCGGCGCCGCACGGTCTCGGCCAGCTCGGGGAGGACGCGGTCGAGCATCCCCGTGGTCTCGAGGAAGCGCCACGACCGCGCCGTCCCGACGCGCAGGAGCGAGAACAGCTCGCGGCGCGTGGTGTCGTCCCACCGGGGCTGTTCTGCGTCGCGGGGGAGATGGGCGAACCAGTCGAGGAGGTTCGACCCCGGCCGGGTGTCGCTTGCCAGGCGGCGGGCCGCCTCCAACGCCAGCATCGGCGCGACGTCAAGGCCGGGACGACCGCGCAGCTCGACCTCGCCGTCGGCGATATCGAACCAGCCACCCTCGGGGCGCGCCCGGCCCGGCGCGGCACGGCGGGCGGCCGACACGGCACGCAGCCGCCACTTGAGCAGCGGCGGGGTGGCGAGGGTCGTGGCGAGGATGACGAGGAGCAGCGCGGCGTAGAGGTCGCCGCCGAGGATCCCTTCGCGCAGGCCGAGGCCGGCGAAGATCAGCCCGACCTCACCGCGGGGGAGCATGCCGAGGCCGATGAGCCACCGGTCGCCGGGCGAGCCGACGGCGGCAGCCGCAGACGCCACCTTTCCGACCACGGCCACGACGAGGAGCGCGCCGGCGAGAGCAACCACCGACGGCCGCATGAGGCTGGCGAGATCGGCGTCGAGGCCGATCTGCACGAAGAACACCGGGATGAGCACCTGGCCGACGGGGTTGAGATCGCGGCGGACGCGCTCGGCCTGCTTCGCTTTCGCCAGCGAGATGCCGGCGACGAAGGCGCCGATGATCGGGGCCAGCTTGGCCACGCCGGCCAGCTCGCCGAGGCCGAAGGTGAAGACGAGGGCGGCAGCCAGCAGGGTGCCCGTCGACCGGGAGTGGCGGTCGATCGTCGCGAAGATCCTCGGCGCGAACTGCACGCCCACGCCGCCGGCGACCACGAGGAAGGCCACGGCTCCGGCGATGAGCACGCCCACGCTGGCGACCGAGACGTTGCCCGCCGATACGACACGCACCACCACGGTGAGGATCACGAGGCCGAGCACGTCGTCGGCCACCGCCGCCCCGAGCACGGTGCGGGCCTCGACCGACGACAGGGCCCGGAGATCGGCGAAGACGCGCGCCGTGATGCCGACGCTCGTCGCCGTCAGCGCCCCGGCCACGAAGATGGCGGGGTGCACCGCCTCCCCCAGGGCCGAGGCCACGACGAAGCCACCCACGAAGGGCAGGGCCACGCCGGCAACGGCCACCAGGACCGACGCCCGCCCCACCGCGCCGAGCTCACCGAGGTCCATCTCCAGGCCGACCTCGAGCAGCAGGAGCACGACCCCGAGCTCGGCGAGGAAGCGGAGGACCTCGCCGGAGCCGACGGCGCCGAGCACCGATGGGCCCAGCACGACGCCGGCCAGGATCTCGGCCAGCACCGCCGGGAGGCGCAGCCGCTCGGCGACCTCGGCCGCGATCTTGGCCGCGGCGAGGACGAGAAGGAGGTCGAGCAGCATGGGTGGCGCTCTGTCAGGAGTCGGTGGGCTCGGCCGGCTCCATCACGTAGCCGCGACCGTGCACCGACCGGACCACGAGCCCGAGGGGGCCGACCCGTCGGCGCAAGCGCGTGATGTGCACGCGCATGGCGTTGGCACTCGGCGGCCTGGTCCCCCAGTCGGTGGCCAGCACGTCGCGCCCCACGACCTCGCCGAGCTGGTCGGCCAGGAGCCGGGCGATCGCCTCCTCGGTCTGCGACAGCGCCACCCAGCGTCCCCGGTAGGCGAGGCGCCCGTCGCCCTTCACCTCGGGCCGCGGGCTGTGGCGCGCCGCCTTGGCCGCCAGGGCATTCGTCCGGGCGCGTACGTCGTCATCGACCGCCGGTAGGCGGATCCAGTCCTCGTCGCAATCCGTGGCGACGGGTGCCTCGGCGTCGGGGGCCACGAGGAGGAGGCGGGGCGTGCCGCTGGCCCGCAGCCGTTCGACGCTGGCCCTCTCCTCGGGCCACCGCAGCACGGCGACGTGATCGATCGTCATCGAGGCGAACGTACGCGGCCAGTGTTTCGCGACCGTCATGCCCGGGTGAACACGACGTTTCCTTTTGTTACGGGCGTGTGTCGGAATTGGGCGGCCTCCCGGCCCTGCCCGGGCCTAGTTTCGGCGCATGGGAGACCTGGGGCTGGACACCGCGGTCACAGCAGTCGACGAGCGGCACTTCACCGCGAAGCTCAGCCAGGAGTGGGAGATCTGGGGGCCGATGGGCGGCTATGTCGCCTCGGTGGCACTACGCGCCGCCGGCGCCGTGAGCCCCTTCCACCGGCCGGCCAGCTTCCAGTGCACCTACATGGGCGTGGCCGCCTTCGACACCGTCGAGCTGGAGGTCACCGAGCTGCGCATGGCGCGCACGGCCGCCGCCCACCGCGTGCACATGCGGCAGGGCGACCGCCCCATCCTCGAGGCCATGGTGTGGAGCGTGGGCGACGTCGAGGGCCTGGCCCACGACGTCAGCGAGCCGCCGGACGTGGCCGGCCCCGACGGCCTGCCGAGCATCACCGAGCTGCTGACCGAAGAGGAGCTGGCGGCCGGTCCCAACTTCCCGTTCTGGCTGAACCTCGACGCCAAGCCACTCGACTTCCGTCGCGACTGGCCGCCGCCAGGGCCGCTGTCGCCGGTGTGGCGGGGCTGGCACAAGTTCATCCCGACCGCCACCTTCGACGACCCGTGGATCGACGCGTGCCGCTCGTTGATCCTCGTCGACGTGCAGAGCTGGCCGTCGGCGTCGCGCCAGCACGTCGAGCAGCCCATGCGGTTCATCGCGCCGAGTCTCGACCTCTACGTCGCCTTCACCGACCCGCAGCCGCAGAGCGAATGGCTCCTGTGCGACGGCTACTCCCCGCTGGGCGCCGACGGCCTCCTGCACTGGAACGGCCGCCTGTGGTCGGCCGACCGCAGGCTCGTGGCGACCGGCACCGGCCAGATGCTGTGCCGAAAGGTCCCTGCGCCCGCCCCGGCGTAGGTCAGTCCTCCAGGAGCTCGTAGTAGGGGTTGCCCTTCCCCACCCAGTCGACGACCATCTCGCGGAACTCGTCGCCACGGGAGTCGATGCCGCGGATGGGCAGCGAGCCGCGGCGGATGGTGAAGTCGTGGGGCGCCAGCTCGCCGGCGCGCGCGAAGTGGGCCTCGGCGCGGTCGGCGTGGCCGTTGCGGGCCAGCCACTGGGCCAGGCCGAACTCGGCGCGCGCCTGCTGGTGGTCGGCGTCGGGCACGGGCTGGCGGCGGGCCGCCTCCTCGGCGGTCATGGCACCCTCGCCGGTCGTCGCCCAGCGGCGGATGCGCCGGAGGTGACGCTCGTGGTCGACGCCGTGAGCCCGCGTCCACGTCCCGGTGACGAACACGGCGTCGTTGGGCCGCACGATCCGGCCCTCCTCGTCGATCCACACCACGCTGGGGACGTTCACCGCGTTGTACAGATCGGCGACCACCCAGTCGGTGTCGATGAGGCTCGGATGGGTGGGCGCCGCCCGCTCGATGAAGGGCCTGACGTCTTCGGGATCCTTCTCGAGCGCGACGGTGACGATGGAGAACCCGAGGTGCTCGAGCTCAGCGTGCAAAGCCTGCCAGACCGGCAGGTCGTCGACGCACCCTCACCACGAGCCGTAGACGGCGAGGACGACCTTGCGGCCGAGCAGGTCCGACAGAGAGTGCAGGCGCCCGTCGAGGTCGGGCAGCGTGAAGTCGGGGGCCCGACCCGACCGCAGGACGGCGGCGCGCTCGGTGGCGGCCGGCCCGAGGTAGACGGCGCCGGCATCCTCGTCGACGGCGATGGGCCGACCCAGCACAGAAGCCACGGCGACGAGGTCGACGGCGTTGTCGTCGAGGCCCGACCCCGGCCGCACGGGGATGCAGACCTCGCCCCGACACAACCCCTCGGGCTTGCGCACGAAGCCCGTGGCCCGCGTCAACGAGACGTCGTCGACCATCACGCGGCCGCCGCCCACCGACCCGTCGACCACCGTGACGCGGCCCTGGTCGAGCACGGTGAGTGTCACGTCGCGAGCGTAGGACGCCGCCACCGGCCACGATGGGGCCGTGCCGACCGACGTCTTCCTCGTGCGTCACGGCGAGAAGGCCGACGCCGGGCCCGGTGACCCGGGTATCTCGGCCCGCGGGCGCACCAAGGCGCGGGGCGTGGCCGAGCTGCTGGCGCCGGTCGAGCCGGTGGCCCTGTACTCCTCGCCGCTCAAGCGGGCCCGGGAGACGGCCGAGGTCGTGGGCCGACAGCTCGGGCTCCCCGTCGTCGACGACGGCCGCCTGCGCGAGCGGGCCAACTGGGGCGACGTGCTGGGCCAGAGCTTCGAGGAGTTCGTCAAGAGTTGGCAGCGCTGCGCCCAGGACCGCGACTACATCCCGCCGGGAGGCATCTCCGCCCGCCAGGCCGGCGAGCGCCTCGCCGCCTTCGTCGTCGACCAGGCGAGGCGGTACCCGGACGCCGCCGTCGTCGGCGTCACCCACGGCGGGGTGATCGTCGACTTCCTGCTGACCGTGCTCGCTGCCGCCGACCTGGCCGAGCACAACCCGGACTACCTGGCCATGGACTTCTGCGCCGTCACCCATGTGCGGGCCGACGGCGGGCGCCTGGAGCTGGTGCGCCTGGCCGCTACGTCACTGTGAGGACGTTGATCATCCCGAGCTGGATGTGCGGCTTGCCGTCGGGATCGACCGGGCCGTTCTCACCGAAGCCCCCCTGGGGGATGTAGCACGCCACGACGTAGGTGCCGGCGGCGAGGGGTTCGGCGAAGGTGACGTTCTGGGTCTGCCCGGCCTCGGCGAAGGTGATGTGGTCGGCCGCGTACCCGGCGGGCAGGTCGTCCACCATCTCGCCGGAGCCGTCGACGTTCTCCAGCGCCTTCTTGGCGTCGCCGATGCTCACCGGGCCGGGCGCCTTGAACAGGGTCATCTCGTGCTGCTCCTTGCCGGCGTTGGTGAAGGTGAAGGCCACGTTGCCGGGCAGCTCGGTCTCCATGGCGAAGCCGTACTCCTGGGCCTTGACGGCCACGACCTGCTCGCCGCGCGACGGCGGCGGTCCGCCCTGGTACTCGAAGCCGTCGAGCAGCCACTGCTCGCCCTTCTTCAGCAGGCTGAACGTGGCCTGGAAGAGCGGCTTGGCGACCTGGTTCTCCTCACGCATGGCTTGGGCGGTGGTCCTCGCCGTGGTCCCCGTCACCTCGGTCTTGGTGAACTTCAGCAGCTCGATGGGCTCCTCGCCGAAGCCCTCGGCCTTGCCCGCCTCCAGATCGGCACGGCTGCCGACGTCGTAGGACTCGAGGCCCTTGTCGGTCCAAAGGGCGAGGAAGGCCTTGGCGTCCTTGGCATTCTCCGCCTTCAGCGAGTCACGAACCGCCTTCTCCACCGCGGCCCGATCGGCGGCCGGCGCGCTGTCATCGGGCCCCGCCTCGGTCGTCGGGTCGTCCTTGCCGCAGGCTCCGACCAGCAGGAGGAGGCTCAGGACGACGGCCAGCAGCACGCGGGATCGGGTGAACGGAGTCATGAATTCGAGTCAACCACAGCATGGGTGGGCCGACCGCGAAGTCAGCTGAGGAGGCTGGCCAGGGCCCACAGCGACGCGAGGAGACCGACGGTCATCATGACCACCGTGCGGCCGGTCGGCGGCCGCTCCAGCTCGCCTTCCTTCACCTCGGCGCGCGGCCGCAGCCACGCCGCGCCGTTGCCCACGAGCATGGCGCCGCCCAGCGCCAGCACCAGCAGCGGGAGGAGGTCCTCACCGAGAAACACGCGCCACCTCCGGGTCGTCGGCCCCTGAACCTGCCACCACCAGCACCCCGGCCGCCACCACGAGGGTGCCGCCCACCAGCGTCGCCACCGCCGGCGACTCGTCGAGGAAGAGCCAGGCGCACGCCACCACGCTGACCGGCTCGAGGTAGCCGAGGATGCCGACGTGGGTGGCGGGGACGACGGCGAGCGCGGCCAGATAGACGCCGACCCCGAGGGCGGTGTGCACGAGGGCGAGGACGACGAGCCACCACCACGTGACGCGCGGGCTTCCCCAGTCCGATGCGAATGCGAACGGCGCCACCACCACCGCGGCACCGGCCATCTCCATGAACGCCAGCCGCAGACCGCCGTAGGTCTCCGACAACGGCTTCGACAGCAGCACGAGGGCGACGAAGAAGACGGTGGCCACCACGGCGAAGACGAGCCCGCCGCCGGCCACGAGGTCGGCGGCGGGGCCGGCGATGAGCAGGAAGCCGGCGGCGGCCAGGGCGAGGGCGAGCAAGGTGCGCCGTCCGTGGCGCTCGCCCAGCACCGTCGGGGCCAGGGCCGCCACGCCGACCGGCGCCAGGTAGACGATGAGGATGACGGTGCCGGCGGGTGCCCGCTTGAACGCCGAGAAGAGCGTGAGCCAGTGCACGCCGAGCACGACGGCGACGGCGACGCAGCGCGCCGGATGGACCGAGAGCAACCGGGGTCGGGCCCGGGGTGCGCGCCGCTCGGCGACGGCCACGCCGATGGCGAGGGCGACGGCGGCGACGGCCAGCCGGACGAAGACGATGGCGACCGCGGGGAGCTCGACGGTGCGGACGATCAGCGGGATGGTGCCCCAGCCGGTGCACACCACGGCCAGGGTCAGGTACCACTTCCTCACCCCCTGAGCGTAGGGTCGCCGTGATGGCGCGCCCGTGGCTGGGGTACTGGCCCGACCCCGACGACGAGCCAGGGACGGCACCCGGGCGGGAGCCGGTCACGGTCGTCACCGGCGACGGCGCCATCGTGCGCGGCACGTTGTGGACGCCGCCGCACGGCGCGCCCTGGCGCACCGGTGTCGCCCTCACCCATCCCCGTGGCGACTTCTCCGTGCACTACGCCGCGCCACTGCTGGCCGCGGCCGGCTACGGGGTGTTCGGCTTCAACACGCGGTACCTCAACAACGACACCGACTGCGTGCACGAGACGGCCGTCGCCGACGTCATCGCCGGCGTGGGCGAGCTGCGGCGCCGCGGCGCCCAGGCCGTGGCCCTCCTGGGTAACAGCGGGGGCGGCGCGCTGATGGCCATGGCCCATGCGCACCGGGCCGGTGACGACGGGGAGGGGCCGCACCTCGGCGACGCGTTCGTCGCCCTGGCCGCCCATCCCGGGGAGGGGATCTTCCTCCTGCAGGTGATCGACCCGTCGGTGACCGACGAGGCAGATGCGCTCTCGGTCGACCCCACCCTCGACATGTTCGACCCGGCCAACGGGTGGCGGCCGTGGCCCGAGCCCAGTATTTACGACCCGACGTGGGTCGGGGCCTACCGGGCCGCCCAACGCGCACGCGTGGCGCGCATCGACGCCGTGGCCAAGGAGTCACTGGAGGAGCAGGCCGCGCATCGTCGGGCGGCGCGGGCCGCCACCGCCGGGTCGCCGGAGTGGAACGCCCACCGGCGCCGCGCCGTGCACGCGCGATATCTCACGACCTACCGCACGCTCGCCGACCCGGCCCACCTCGACCCCGGCATCGACCCCGACGATCGGCCCCTCGGCAGCATCTTCGCCTTCCCCGACCCGCTGGACGCCAACTACGGGTACGGCGGCCTGGCCCGCACCCTCACGGCGCGCGCGTGGCTCTCGACCTGGTCGGGCACGTCGTCGGGTGCCGGCCTGGCCGAGGCGCTCCGGCGGGTGACGGTGCCGACCCTGGTCGTGCACCCGACCGCCGACACCGAGATCCGATTGCACCAGGCGCGTGGGTATCTCGACGCGTCGGCCGCCGACGACACCACCTACGTCGAGCTCGCCGGCGCTCCCCACTATCTGCAGGGTCACCGGCGCGCCGCCATCGACCTCGTGGTCGAGTGGCTGCGGGCGCGCCTGCCGTGATCCACCTCATCCCCCACACGCAGGCCGCCGACCGACCCGGCTGGGTCGGCGACGACGACCTCCGACCGCTCTCCGACATCGGCCGCGACCAGGCCATGGCCATCGCAAGGGTGCTCGGCGCGGTGGACGCCGCCTACAGCAGTCCGGCCCGGCGGTGCCTCGAGACGGTGGCGCCGCTCGTCGTCTCCGGCATCGAGCTGGTGACTCTCGACGAGCTGCGCGAGCACCAGCCCGGCGAGTCGTTCGGCGACGTGGCGGCCCGCATGTTCTCGGTGCTCTCCCACTGCCGTGATCGGCACCCGCCGCAGGAGGTCGTCGCCGTGTGCTCACACGGCGATGCCATTCCGATCACGGTCGCCGCTCTGGTCGCCCGGCACGGCCTCGAGGATCCGCCGCGCATCGACCGTGGCGGTTGGTACGAGCTCGACTTCGGCGACACTACCGACGACGACGTCGTCCACATCGAGGCCCGGGGCACGCTGCTCAACGAGTGAGGATGTCGGCCACGTCGATCACGAAGCCGGGGAGGCAGACGGCGGCGACCAGGGCGGTCACCACCTGACCGACGCGCCGGAAACGCGGGTGGCGTACACCGCGCACCAGGGTCTCGCTCTGGCTCAGTCCCACCACGACGAGGCCGAGGAGCAGGAGGAACACGGCGACGGGGAACACCGGCAGCATCAGGAGCAACGGGAGGTAGGGCACCGCGCGCCGCCACCCCTCCCGTGGAAGTGCGACCACCCCCCGATAACGCTCGGCCAGGGCCGTCACGGTGACGCCGTGGGCCAGACCGAGGGCGATGAAGGCGACCACGGCGACCAGGCCGGGCCCGACGATGTCGAAGTCGGGATTGTCGGCGCGCAAGGGGTCGGCGCGGGTCGCGACCACGACGAGGAGCAGTGCCCCGAACGCGATGCCGCGCCACCAGCCGCCCGGTAGCCACCGGCGAATCAGGGCGTAGACACCACCGGTGGCGAGGCCGAAGAACAGTCCGGTGAAGACGACGAAGCCGATCGTGCCGTCCAGGGTGATCTTGCCGACGATCTGCTCGGCCTCGGTCTCGACACCCTGCGCGCCGGGGCCGGCGGTGACGGCCAGCAGGCGCATGACCAGTCGTCCCCCGGCGCCGGCGACGAGGATCCCCGCGCCGACGCCGGAGGCCACGGCGACGGTCAGCCCGTCGAGGTAACACTGGGCTACCGCCCGCGGAGCCGGGTCGGGCTCGGAAGCATCGGTGTCGGGCTGCGTCGCCCGACCGCCCCACCGTGCCGAAACCACCAGCCCGACCAGCAGCAGGACGATGCAGCCGGCGGTGACCGCCACCTACACGCCGCGGGCGATGTTGTGGAAGCGGGTGTAGTGGTCGAGGAAGGCGAGGGTGACCTTGCCGATGGGCCCGTTGCGGTGCTTGGCCACGATCACCTCGGCCGTGCCCCGGTCGGGTGAGTCGGTGTTGTACACCTCGTCACGGTAGATGAACATCACCACGTCGGCGTCCTGCTCGATGGCGCCCGACTCGCGCAGGTCGGCCAGCACGGGGCGCTTGTCGGCCCGCATCTCGAGGTTCCTCGACAGCTGCGACAGGGCGATGACGGGGATGTTCAGCTCGCGGGCGAGAATCTTGAGGTTCCGGCTGATCTCGGAGATCTCGACCTGGCGGCTCTCGGCGCTCGCCCGGCCCGACATCAGCTGGAGGTAGTCGACGACGACGAGGCCGAGCCCGGCCTCGCGACTCTTGAGGCGACGCGCCTTGGCCCGGATGTCCATCACCGTCAGGTTGGGGTTGTCGTCGATGTAGATGGGTGCCTCGCCGAGGCGACCGATGGCGTGGCTGATCTTGGACCAGTCGGACTCGAGCAGGCGGCCGTTGCGCATGCGGCTCGACTCCACGCGCGACTCCGCCGACAGCAGGCGCTGGGCGATCTCGAGGTGGCTCATCTCCAGGGAGAAGAACGCCACCGGCACGTTGGCCTCCACCGCGGCGTGGGCGGCGATGCCGAGAGCGAAGGCCGTCTTGCCCATGGCGGGACGGGCACCGACCACGACGAGGTTGGAGGGCTGGAGCCCCGCCGTCACCTCGTCGAGGTCGGTGAACCCGGTGGGGACCCCCGTGACGGCCTCGCCCCGGCCGTACAACGCCTCGAGCCGATCCAGGCTCTCGCCAAGCAGATCGCGCAACGGCTTCATGGAGTCGGCCACCCGACGCTGGGCGACCTGGAACACCATCGACTCGGCCCGGTCGACCGCGGCGGTGACGTCGTCGGGCACCTGGTAGCCGAGCTCGGCGATCTCCCCCGCCACTCCGATGAGGCGGCGGAGCAACGAGTGCTCCTCGATGATGCGGGCGTAGTGGGCGGCGTTGCTGGAGGCCGGCGTGCGGCCCTGCAGCATCATGATGCCCGGGGCGCCCCCGATGGACTCGAGCATGCCGGCCCGACCCAGCTCGTCGGCGACGGTGACGATGTCGACGGGCTGGCCCTTGGAGTACAGCGAGGTGATGGCGTCGAAGACATGGCCGTGGGCCGGCTTGTAGAAGTCGTCGGCCCCGCAGGTCTCCACCGCGGCCGCGATGGCGTCCTTGGACAGGAGCATGGCGCCGAGGAGTGACTCCTCGGCCTCCAGGTTGTGCGGGGGGACCCGACCGGTGGACGCGGTCCGTCGGCGGGCTTCTTCGAGGGATTGCACCATGAGGCCGTCACCCTCGCCCATCGACCCTGTGGGTCGCTAGAGGGACAACCTCTGTATGTCGCTGGGGACAACCCGGCTGTTTCTCCACACCCCCATCTTGAAGAGGCGGTGTGACAGGAATGCCCTACGCGCCGCCGGCGACCTCGACGGTGATGCGGAACTGCACCTCGGGGTGCAGCTTCACGGGCACCTCGTGGGTGCCCACGCTCTTGATGGGCTCGTCGAGGTGGACCTTGCGGCGGTCGAGGGCCACACCGGTCTGGGCCGTCACCGCATCGACCACGTCGGCGGTGGTGACAGAGCCGAACAGACGGCCCTCGGTCCCGGCGCGGGCGGTGATGCGGATGACCTGGGGCACCAGGGTGCGGGCCACGACCTCGGCGCCTTCCCGGTCCTTGGCGTCGGCGAGGTCGCGGGAGCGCCGCATGGCCTGGGCCTGCACCTCCACGCCCTTGGTCGCCTTGATGGCATGGCCCTTGGGGATGAGGTAGTTGCGCGCGAACCCGTCGGCGACGTCGAGGATATCGCCCTTCTTGCCGAGGTCGTCGACGTCGGTGCGCAGGACGATCTTCACTCGTCGCCCTCCGCGTCACCGGCGCCGGCATCAGCCGTCGCCGTCTCCACGACGGTGTCCTCGCCCGTGTCCTCGCCGACGGAGAGGTCGGCCGGATCGGCACCCGCGACCCTGTCCTCGCTGTCACCGGAGAACTCGGCCTGCACCTCGGCCAGCTCGGCGTCGACCGGGTCGACGACGGCACGGGCCTCGACGTTGGCCGGCGCACCACGCGGGCCGCGCGGCCCACCTCGCCCGCCGGTGCGCTCGGTCACCGTGCGCTGGGTGTAGGGGAGCAGCGCCAGCTCACGGGCGGTCTTGATGGCGACCGCCACCTCACGCTGGTGCTGGGTGCAGTTGCCCGACACCCGACGGGCGCGGATCTTGCCGCGGTCGCTCATGAAGCGGCGCAGGAGGTTGACGTCCTTGTAGTCGACCCAGGGAAGGTGGTCCTTGCAGAAGATGCAGACCTTCTTCTTGCCCCGGCGGTCGCGCAGGTCCTTGGGCGACCGCTTCCGGTCGCGATCGTTGCCGCGTGCCATCTAGAACGGCTCCTCGTCATAGGCGTAGTTGTCGCCGGTCGGCGCGGCGGCCGGGCGGCTGCTCTGTCCGCCCCCGACGCCCTGGCCGCCGCCCTGCTGGCCGCCATCAGGGCCACGGCGGTCGTTCTTCTTGATCTCCGCCGTCGCCCACCGCAGGCTGGGGCCGACCTCTTCGGCCACGACCTCGACCTTGGAGCGCTTCTCGCCCTCCTTGGTCTCGAAGGACCGCTGGTCGAGCCGACCCGTCACGAAGACCCGCGAGCCCTTGCCCAGCGACTCGCTCACGTTCTCGGCCATCTCGGCCCAGCAGACGACGTCGAAGAACGACACCGCCTCCTCCCACTCCTGGGTCTGGCGGTTCTGCCAGCGGCGGTTGACGGCGAGGCCGAAGGTGGCGACCGCCTGCCCGCTCGGGGTGAACCGCAGCTCGGGATCGCGGGTGACGTTGCCGACCAGGGTGACGCTGTTGCCATTGGACATCTCAGGCTCCGTTCGTGGTGGCCGCCACCGGGGCGGCCTCATCGCTCTCGGGCACGGCGGCGGTGTCCTGGGGACGGCCGCGGCCGGCGACTTCATCGGGGAGGCGGATGATCTTGTGGCGGAGGACCTCGTCCGCGAGGTGCAGCATGCGGTCGGCGGCGGCCATGGCGGCCGGCTCGGCCGTGGCCTCGACGAGGACGTAGTAGCCCTCCCACCGGTGGTTCATCTCGTAGGCGAACCGGCGGCGGCCCCAACGGTCGACGCGTCCGGGCGTGCCGCCCTGGGCGCTGATGAGGTCGGTCAGGCGGTCGACGCTGGCCCGCAATGCGTCCTCTTCGAGGCCCGCGTCGAGAATGACCATCACTTCATACGGTCGCAAGACGACCACTACCTTTCCCTCCGGACCCGGCGCGGTGCGCTCGGGGCCCCGGACGACCCGGGGCAGGGCGGACAACGAAGCACTCATCGTAGCCGAACCCCCGTCACCCACTCCATAGGGGAAGTATGGGGTCAGGGGTGTGACAACGAGTCGCTAGTAGACGGCGGACCTCAGGCTGTCGAACGTGGCGTTGCCGACTGCGGCCGGACCGCCGAGGACGTGCACGAGGCCGGCCGGCGCGCCGGCGCCCGACGTCAGCCACGTCCTGGTCACGGCGGTCAGCGCCTCGGGGGCGGTCAGCACCGTCAGTGAGGCGAGGGCGCCGCCGGCCAGGGCATCGACCAGGGCCCCGTCGGCGCCGGAGGCAACCACGACACGGTTGGTCCCGACCGTCGAGGCGAAGAAATCGGCGATGGCCGTGGCCGTCGAGTACCGGCTGTCCCCGGCCAGGCGGCGTGGGCTGGGCAGCTGGGACATGGTGGCGTCGGACACCGCGGCCTCACCGCCGGCCACGACGGTGGAGGTCGTGCCCATCTCGGTGAGCGCCTGACGGGTAGGGAACGGCACCTGGTCGCGGGCCACCAGGAGCACCGGGCGGGCGGTGGCCGCCGCCGGGCCGCCGGCCGCCAGGGCATCGACGAGGTGCCCGGCCTCGCCGGACGCGATCACGACCTGGGTGCGGGGGGCCTGCATGTCACGGGCGACGAGCAGGCCAGTCTCGTAGCGGTCGGCGCCGGCCAGGCGCCGCACGGTGGTCACGCCCCTGGCCTCGAGGTCGTCCTCGACCTGGGCGCTCAGCGCGCCGAGGCCGCCCACGAGGATCGCAGTCTGGGGCTTGCGTCTCGCCACCTCGTCGGCCACCGCCTGGGGCAGGCCCTTGCCCTCCGACAGCAGCAACGGGGCCTGGCGCAGCCGGGCCAACGGGGCGGCCACCAGGCCGTCGACGAGGTGGGCGTTCTCGCCGGACACGACCACGACGGTGCCGCCGGACGCGGAGGCCGCCTGCCGGCCGATGGCGACGCCGGTGCTGTACCTGTCGGGGCCGGACACGCGCACGACCGGGGTGCCGATCCACCGGGCCGGCAACTCGAGGCGGGAGCGGAAGGTGTTGCCGCCGATGCTGGCCCTGGTGCCGTCCGCGGCGGTGGCGACGGCCGTCTTGAGCGAGCCGCCCGCGGTGCGGGCGCTCAGGTCGAGACTCTCGACGTCACGCAGCTTCTTGTCGGCGGCCAGGTCACGGTTGAAGGCCTCGAGCACGTCGGCCTGGGTGCGGGTGAACGTCCAGCTGGCGAACGGGTTCTGGACGAGCAGGCTCCACCGGTCGTCGACGCTCTTGAGGTAGCTGAACGGCGTGGAGGAGCCGAAGCCGTCGGTGTTGGACTCGGTCTTGCCACCCGAGGAGGAGTAGTAGAAGGCGCCGATCGGCTCACCGCCCGACAGCACGGTGATCCCCGTCGACGTCGACGGCGACGTCGCCGCCACTGCGTCGACCCACTTGGCCCCGAAGGTCGGCTCGGACTCCTTCGACCATCCGGCGAAGACCTGGTCGGAGATGCTGTCGTACACATGGCAGCGGCAGGCTGCCCGCTCGCCGGCCTGGAACTTGTAGAGCGCATAGGTGCGGGCGGCGATCACCTGGGCCTTGAGGGCCTCGGCCGGCCATGACGACGGCACCTCGGCGATGCCGCGCAGGTACTCCTGGTGCAGCGAGAGCGTGTTGACCACCACCAGCTTGCCGGCCACGACGGCGACGTCGACCTCGCCGTAGCGGTAGCGATGGCTGGGCCCGTCGAAGCTCTCCGTACCGCCGATGACGTCGAGCAACGTGGGCCCCGCCGACCACTGGACCTTGACCACGGCAGCCGAGATCGGCGCGCCGCCGGCCTTGGAGGCGGTGACGTTGGTGCCGGCGATGCCGAAGGTGACGGCCTCCTTGTCGCCGGCGTCGATCGTGGCGGCGTCGGCTACAACCTTGATGGCACCGCCGCCGGTGGCGAGGGACTCGCCCCGCATCTGCACCGACGTGGCGGCGTCGAGCAGGTTGACCCGCAGTGCGACCGCGTCGTCGAACGCCCCGACCGTGACCCCGGAGTAGTAGTGCTGGAGGATCTGTGCCGCGGTGCGGCCCTCCTGGGCCTGGCCGAAGGCGCCGTACTGGCTCATCCCCACTCCGTGACCGAAGCCCGAGCCGGTGAAGGTGAAGGTCTCGGGGACGGCGGCGGCGGCGGGCGGGGCGGAGAAGACCGCGCCGGCAACGACCGTGAGCGACGCGACCGCGCCCGCGACGAATCGCCTGAAATGCATACCTGCCATCCTCACACCCGATACCAACCGGTTCGCGGCACCAAGCGTGACCGGGCTGGGTTTTTCTGGGGGTCAGCCGGGGCAGGAGCCGCCGGCCAGGAGGAACGAGCCCGAGCCCACCCCCAGCCTCCCGAGATCGCCGCCCGCCGTCTCCAGGGCCGTGCGGTACGGCACCGGCGAGCGGTACAACGGGCAGTCGTCGCGATCGCCGCACGGGGCCATGTCGGCGGCCCCCACCCAGCTGCCGTCGGCGCCGAACCAGGCGATCGACAACGGGATGGGCACGTTGCGCATGTAGAAGGCGGCGTCGGTGTCGGTGGCGAACGCGAACACCATGCCGTCGTAACCGGCCAGGTCCTGGCGGCCGGTGAGGCCCTGGGCCCGGCGCGGCGGCGTGTCGGCCAGGGCGGCACAGCCGACCACGGCGACACCGGTGAGCGGCTGGCTGATGAAGCCCACCTCGTCGAAGCCGGCGATCCGCGACGGGAAGCGGCCCGTGGGCTGCCCGGCCGCCTGCAGGCCCCGCACGGCGGCGTCGGAGACCGCCGCCGTCCCGCCCAGCACGAACAGCGTCGGCGACTGGCGGCCGGCGACGAACGCCGCAGTCGAGGGATCGGGCCCGGTCGGGGCGACGAGCACGGTCTGCAGGCCGAGGGCGCCACCGGGCAGGGCGTCGACCAGGTGGGTGTCACGGCCCGACGCCGCCACCAACCCGGCGCCGCTCACCGCTCCCGAGCCGAAGTGCCGGGCCACGGCGACGGCAGTGGCGAAACGATCGGCCCCCGAGACGCGCACCGGTCGCGGCAGCTGCGCGGTGACGGCGTCGGCGATGGCGGCCGGCCCGCCGGCGACGACGGTGTCGGTGACGCCGAGCTCACCGATGGCCTGGCGGGTGGCCGCGGGTAGCTCCCGGGCGGCGGTGAGGAGGACGGGCAGCCCGGCGCCGGCGGCGGGACCGCCGGCGGCCAGGGCGTCGACCAGGTGCGCCGTCTCGCCGGAGGCGACGACCGCGCGCGGGCGCGGCGCACCCATCTCGGCGGCCACGGCCGCCGCGGTGTCGAAGCGCGTCGGGCCCGAGATACGCCGCACCGTGGCCACCCCGCGGGCCCGCAGCGCCTGCTCGACGCCGGGACCGAGGGCGCCGAAGCCGCCGACGAGGAGCGCGGTGGTGGCGCGGCGGCGCGTCACGTCGTCACCGACCGGTGGGGGCAGCCCGGACACCGTCGCCAGCAGGAGCGGCGCGCCGCGGTCGCGGGCCAGCGGCGCGGCGACGAGGCCGTCGACCAGGTGGGACGACTCGCCCGATGCGATGACGACGGTGGTCGACGAGACCGCCGCCAGCCTGCCGATGGCGACGCTGGTGGCGTAGCGGTCGGCGCCGGCGACCCGCACCACGGCGGGCCCGATCCAGCGCGAGGGCAGCTCGAGCCGGCCGCGGAACTGCGAACCGGTGATGGTGGCGCGCTGGCCGGCGGACGACACCGCCGTCGCCGTGCGCACCGCTCCGCCGGCCGTGCGACGGGACAGGTCGACCTGCTCGACGTCGGGCAGCCCGAAGGCGGCGGCGACGGCGGCCTGGCTGCGGGTGAAGCTCCACGCCGAGAACGGGTTCCCCGACGTCATGCTCCAGTGGTCGTCGACGGGGCGGAGATACGGGAACTGCGTGGTGCCGCCGAAACCGTCGATGTTGGCCTCGGTGCGCCCGGCGGACGACGAGAAGTAGTTGGCCGACGCCGGCTCGCCCATGTAGGTCAGCGTGAGCCCGGTCGTCGGCGTCGGCGACGTCGCCTGCACCGCGGCCACCCATCGGGCCCCACCGGCGTCGGACTCCTTCGCCCAGCCGGCGTAGACCTGGTCGGCGGTGGTGTCGAGCACGTGGCACCGGCACGACGGGCGGACCCCGGCGCGGAACTTGCGGAGCGCGTAGGTGCGGGCCGCCACGACCTGGGACTCCAGGGCGGCGGCCGGCCACGACGACGGCATCTCGGCGATGCCGCGCAGGTAGTGGTCGTGCAGGCTGAGCTGCAGCACGGCCTGGAGGCGGCCGTCGACGACGGCGACGTCGACCTCGCCGTAGCGGTAGCGGTGGCCGGCGCCCGACAGCGACTCGGTGGGGCCGGCCAGGTTCAGCAGCGTCGGCCCGTCCGACCACTGGAGGCGCACCTCGGAGCCACCGATGGTCGCCGCGCCGCGCCGCACCTGGACCTGGTCGCCCACGACGGACAGCGACAACGTCTGCCCGGCGGCGTCGAGGGTCTGGGCGCCGGCGACGGCGCGCAGCGCTCCCCCTCCGGCGGCGAGCGCCTCCCCGCGCGCCTGGGCCGACGCGGCATCGATCAGGTTCACGCGGATGCCGACGTTCTCGTCGACGCCGGTGAGGGACGTGCCGGGGTAGTAGTGACCGAGGATCTGTGCCGCGCTGCGCCCCTCCTGGGCCTGGCCGTATGCGCCCCACTGGCTCATGCCCACACCGTGGCCGAACCCGGCGCCGCCGAAGGTGAACGTGTCGGGAACCGCCGCATCGGCGACACCGGGCCAGAGCGTCACGAGTGTCGTGAGGACGAGGGCGACCTTCAGCGCCCGGTACATGGCCCTCCCACTGCGAGCACCGTCCCGGGGCCCGCGCCGAGTGCGGTGAGACCGCCCTGCAGGGTCTCGACGGCGTACCGGTATGGGCCGGTCGGGTGGTAGAGGGGGCAACCCTCGCGGTCCTCGCAGGCCGGCATGTCGGTCGAAGACACGAAGCGCCCCGCCAGGTCGAACCACGCGATCGACAGTGCGACAGGGACGTTGCGGTTGAAGAACGGCTGATCACTGGGCGCCCGGAACCGGAACACCATGGCGTCGTAGCCGGCCAGGTCGCGGCGGCCCATCATCCCCTGCTGCCAGGTCCTGGGCTCGTCCGCGGTGAGGGCGCAACCCGGCTCAGTCGCCGGCTGCCCCTCGGGCTGGATGGAGAAGGCCGCCTCGCCGAAGCCGCGCACGCGGGCCGAGGCGCGCTCGGGCTGCGGCGACGGGTCGGCCGGCCCGTTCGCCCCCTTGGCGAGGAAGGTGGCGACGCCGAGGGCGAGGCCGATCCACACGACGGTCCACAACACGCTCTGCCCCCACGCGGTGTCGAGGCCGAGGAGCCGCTGCCGCACCGCCGGCGGCAACCCTTCCGGCGGATCGAGCAGCGGGTCGGCGCCGCCGACCCGCAGTGGACGGCGATCGGTCACCCGACCTGTCTATCGCTCCCGTACAGGCCCAGTTCGCGCGCCGCGTCGTCGGAGAGGTGGTAGCTCTCGCCGTCGGCCGGGAAGCGCCGGCCCCGCACGTCGGCGGCGAACGCGGCGATGGCCCCGACGGCATCGGCCTTCAGGGCCGCGTAGCGGCGGACGAACTTCGGCAGCACGCGGTCCTCGAGGCCGAGCAGGTCGTGGAACACGAGGACCTGGCCGTCGCAGTGCGGTCCGGCGCCGATGCCGATGGTGGGCACCGGCACCGCCTCGGTGACCATGCGGGCCACCGTGTCCGGCACGCCTTCGAGGACGATGGCGAAGCAACCCGCCGCCACCAGGGCCAGGGCGTCGTCGACCATGGCCGCCGCCGCCTCGGCGTCGCGCCCCTGGACCTTGAACCCGCCCATGGCGTGCACGGACTGCGGCGTGAGCCCGATGTGGCCCATCACGGGGATCTCGGCGGCGACGATGGCCTCGATCATCGGCACCCGCCGGAGGCCGCCCTCGAGCTTCACGGCCTGGGCCCCGGCCCGGATCAGCGCGGCGGCGTTGCGCACCGTGTCCTCGACACTCACGTGGTAGCTGAGCCACGGGAGATCGCCGACCACGAGGGCGCGCGGCTTGGCCCTGGCGACCGCACCCACGTGGTGGGCCATGTCGGCCACGGTCACGTCGAGGGTGGTGTCGTAGCCGAGCACGACCATGGCGAGGGAATCGCCGACGAGGATGAGGTCGGCCCCACCGTCGTCGACGATGCGGGCGCCGGGCGCGTCGTAGGCCGTGACCATGACGAGGGGCTCGCCACCCTTGCGGGCGCGCACGGCGGGGGCGGTCGTCGCCTGGGCCATGTCGGACTCCTTTCCCGTCCAGCGCCACACGGCTGCCGGCGGTAGGGGCCAGTGTACCGTCGCTCCTCGTGGGAGAGGTCTGCGACAACTGCGCCCGCGATGACGACGAGGTGGTGGCCGTCCACCGCGTCTACGTGGTGCCCGAGGCATGGGACACGCCGGGCTCGTCGACCACGCTGGAGGAGACCGAGCACTGGTGCTTCTCGTGCCGCACCATGTACCCCCACGAGCCCGCGGACTAGCCGGGCTGTCGGTCCGGTTCGGTCGTCCCTGTCGTCGAGGTCGACGACGTCGACGAGCTGGTCGAGGTCGACGACGGGTGGATCTCGCGATAGGTCGTCGACGTCGGGGCCGTCGTCGTCGTGGTCGTCCCCCGCTCGGTGGACGATGTCGTCGAGGCGTCTCCCGCCAGGGTCGTGGTGGTGGTGTCGGTGCTGAACGTGGACCGGGCGCCCTTGAGGACCTTGCCGTCGAAGTCCGAGACCGACGGGAACGACCCGGTGCTCATGCCCTTCGTCGCCGCGGCCATGAACCGCTTGAAGATCTGGGCCGGGAAGCTGCCACCGGTGACCTTGCGGCCGCGCACGGAGGTCATGGGGTGGCTGTTGCCCTCGGGGTAGCCCATCCACACCGCCGCGGTGAGCTTGGGCGTGTACCCGACGAACCAGGCATCGCCGTAGTCCTGGGTCGTGCCCGTCTTGCCGGCCATGGGCTTGCCGAACCTGGCCGCCGTGCCCGTCCCGCGTTCCACCGCCTGGCGGAGGCAGAAGTTGACGATGTCGGCCTGGCGCCGCTCGAGCACGCGGGTGCGATCGGGGCTGGCCCGCTCGAGGACACGGCCGTCGGCGGTCGTCACCTCCAGCAGGGCGAAGGTCTCGGCCCGCTCGCCGCGGTTGGCGAAGGTGGAGAACGCTCGCGCCATGTCGAGGACCGAGACGTCGGACGTGCCGAGGACGAGGGAGTTCACCGGCTGCAACGGCGCGGTCACACCGAGGTCTCGGGCCATGTCGGCCATGGCGCCGGCGCCGATGTCGAGCACGAGCTGGGCGTAGACGGTGTTCACCGACTGCCGGGTGGCGTCGATGAGGTTCACCGAGTCGCCGAAGTCCTGGTCGTCGTAGTTGTGCACGGGCCAGTCCTTGCCGTTGTTGGCCTTGCGCAACGTGATCTCGGCCGGACCCGGGTACGCGCTCTCGACCGTGTAGCCGCGGCGCACGGTCTCGGCCAGGAGGAACGGCTTGAACGTCGAGCCGGCCTGGCGGCCGTGGCCGCCACCCTCCCGGCCGAGCGCAAGGTTGACCTTGGACGTGGCGTAGTCGCGGCCGCCGACCATGGCGGTGATGGCGCCCCGGTCGTCGACGGCGACAAGCGCGCCGGACGGGTCGTCGGCCCGGTCGAGCAGGCCGTAGACCGCGTCGTAGGCCTGGGTCTGCTGCTGCAGGTTCAGCGTCGTCTTGACCCTCAGTCCGCCACCGACGACGGCCGCCTCACCGAACTTCTTCACGAGGAGCTGGCGGACGTACTCGACGAAGTACGCCGTCCCCTTCTCCTCGAGCACGACCTGCTGCTGCTGGGCCCGGCGACGATCGGTGACGTAGTCGGTCAGGGGCACGGCCTCCACCGCGCCGCGCTCGGTGTCGGTGATCTTCCCGGCGCGGACCATGGCGGCCAAGGTGCGGGACCGCCGCGCCTTGGCGACCGTGGGTGCCTTCACGGCGTCGGCCGACTCGGGCGAGCGGATGAGGCCGGCGAGATAGGCCGCCTCGCGCAGCTCCAGCCGGCCGACGTCCTTGGCGAAATAGGCGCGAGACGCGGCCTGCACGCCGTAGGCGCCGCGGCCGAAGTAGATGGCGTTGAGGTAGCGCTCGAGGATCTCGCGCTTGTCGTAACGCCGCTCGAGCTTGACGGCGATGACCGCCTCCTTGAGCTTGCGCCACAGGCTGCGCTCGTTGCCGACGTAGGCGTTCTTGGCGTACTGCTGGGTGATCGTGGAGCCACCCTGGAGCGATCCGCGCCCGCGCACGTCGGCCCATGTGGCGCGCATGATGCCGAAGGGGTCGACGCCGGAGTGGGTGAAGAAGTTCTTGTCCTCGGTGGCCAGCACGGCGTCGATGACGACCGGCGGCACGTCGTCCAGCTTCACCGACACCCGGTTCTCGCCGGCATCGATGGAGGCCAGGCGGTGGCCGGTGGCGTCGGTCAGGAACGTGGTCTGCGCCTCGGGCCGGTCGGGCGGCAGCGGGACCTGGGCCAGCACCAGCAGGGCTCCCCCGACGGCTCCGATGCCGAGCACGGCGACGAGCAGGAGGACGCGCCGGTACCGCCACAGCAGGGCACGGGGCCCGTTCCCGGCAGGGGCCGGGCGAGCGGGGCGGCGGCGCGCCCGCGGCGCCCCGGGGGGGCGCGGTCGTCGCACCGGGCGGGGCCGAGGGGCTCGGCGGCGGGTCGGCGACGGCGGGCGTCGGCGGGGAGGAGGGGGCATGGTGGGCGCCGTCTGCGGCCTGTCGAGGCTACCCGGCCGGTTCCTCCGGACGGGGTCGCACCTGCGGCCACACGGCGGCGGCGAGCAGCACGATGAGCATCACGGCGGCGGCCCTGGCTGCGCCGTGGTCGTAGGCGTCGAGCGGCGGGTCGCCCGCCCAGCGCCAGGAGCCCGGCGCCACCAGCAGCCAGGCGGCCAGGGCGACGGCGGGCAGCCGCGGCACCTCTATCGGGCCGCCCGCCCGGGCGCCCCAGGCGGTGGGCGACGGGACCGACCGGCCCACCGCCCCCGCCACGACGAGCGCGGCCAACACCAACGAGACCCGTCCCGCCAAGGGGCCGGGCTGGGCCACGACGAGGGCCAGGGCCACACCGCCCGGGAGGGCCAGGAACCCTCCGGCGGGCCGGTCGATGGCCACCATCAGGACGGCGGCGGCGGCGAGCAGGGCCGCAGTCGGCGGCCCGGCCGGCAGGGAGGCCACGGCCACGGCCACGAAGGCGACGCCGAGCGGTGGACGAGCGGTGGCGACGGCGACCGCGGTGGCGGCCATCACCACCACGACGGCGTCGTCCTTCAGCGCCACGCTGCCCACCATGGCCACGAGCAGGGCCGGACCGAGCAGCGGCCGCAGTGCGGGCACCGAGACGACGGGGCCGAGGCTGCCGAGGGCGAGGAGCAGGCCGGCCAGCACGAGCCCGGCGGCGGCCCCGCGGTCGGGCGGCACGAGGAGCCACTCGTCGGAGGCCGGGGCCGCGAGCACGCCGGCCAGCACCGCGGCGCCCGCTCCCGCCACGGCCACGGCCCGCAACCGTACGGTCAGGTCGCGCCCGCCCGTCGCCGCGCCGGCGACGGCCAGGACGGCCACCACGGCGGCGAGCGGCCGGGCGTCGGCGTCGGCCGCCGCCAGTGCGACGGCGGGCGGCAGGCCGACCAGGGCCACGACCGAGACGGGGAGGTCGTAGCGACGCCGTCCCGGTCCCGGCGCGGCGGCCAGCGCTGCGCACCCCGCCGCGGCGGCGGCCGCGGCGGCCGTGAGCTCCACGTCGCCCACGGCCGTGTCACCCAGGCACGCCAGCGCGACCCACCCGGCGACGAGCAGCGCAGCCAGCAGGGCCCAGGAGCGCGAGCCCGTCACGTCGCCGCCAACACGAGGGCGGCGGCGCCGAGCCCGACCGCGACCCAGCGCGCCAGCCGCGACGGGAGCCAGCGCGCGGCGCCCAGGGCCAGGGCGACACCGGCGACACAGGCACCGGCCCGCACCCCGAGGGCGCCGGCACCTGCGGCCGGTCCCTGGCCGGCCACGAGCAGCCCGGCGGTGGCGCCGAACGCGGCGGCCGGCAGGCCGGGAGGGGCGGCGAGCACGAGAGCGCCGGCCGCCAGGCACGCGCTGGCCGCTCCCCGGGCGGGGCCCACCACGGCGGCCGGGCCCAGCACGGTCTGGACACCGGTGAGCGAGGCCAGGCTCGTCGTGCCCCAGCGCGCCAGCACGGCGAGCCCGGCGAGCGTCGCCGCCGCCCACGCCGACACGTCGGCAGCCAGCAGCCCGAGCAGCGCGGCGACCACGAGGATGTCACCGGACGACGTCATCACCAGTGACAATGCGGCGGCGGTGAGGGCGAGGCGGAGTGCGGGGGCGGCGGCCTCGGCCGGGTGCGCGCGGATCAGCGCCGGGTGGGACGGCTCACGGTGAACGAGCGCGCCAGGTGGTTCCACGAGCACTCGGGGCACACCTCCACGACATAGCACGCGAGGTCGCCGACCTGACGGCGGAGCCGGTCGAGCTCGGCCTTGCTGCTGATGCAGCGGCCGCCGGCAGGCAGGCGGGCGCCGAACGCGTAGGTCACGAGCACGACGTCGGCCGCCTCGCAGATGGGGCACGGGCGCTGGGTCGCCTCGGCCACGTTGCGCGCCGCGCGCAGCAGCTCGGGGTGGGCGTCGCACACGTCGAGCTTGGAGAGCCGGCCCTTGTGGAACTCCCGCACGACCGAGGAGCGTGCGAGTCGGTAGTCGACCTCGCTGGCCGCGCCGGTGCCCGATCCCCTGATCGACGCCGGCGTGAAGCTCACGGGCGAAGCGTACCCAGCGGCAATCGCACTGCGACGCCCCGCCCCCAGTGATGTGGCGATATATCGCATCGATATATCGGCTATAGTCGTCAGCGTGCTGGAACTGGCCATCCTGGGGCTGCTCACCTCACACGATCTCCACGGGTACGAGCTCAAGAAGCGCCTGGGCGACACGCTCGGCGTCTTCTCCAGCGTCTCGTTCGGCTCGCTCTATCCCGCCCTGGCCCGCCTGGAGGCGGCCGGCGCCGTCAAGGCCGTCGATGCCGCCACCTCCACGGCCGCCGTCATCCCCTCCACGGGCAGCCTGGGCGGCGAGCTGGCGGCCTTCCGGGCGCGGACGGGCGGCCTCGGCCTGCGCGGCAACCGGGGCAAGAAGGTCTACGGGATCACCGATCGCGGCCGCGAGCTGTTCGCCGAGCTGCTGGAGGCCGATGGCCAGTCCGGCGCCGACGACGACCGCTCGTTCAACCTGCGCCTGGCCTTCGCCGGCCACCTCCCACCCGAGGCGCGCATCGGCCTCCTCGAGCGGCGGCGGGCCCACCTGGTGGAGCGCCTGGCCAAGACCCGCGACACCGTGCGGGCCGGTCGCGCCCGCCTCGACGACTACACCCGCTCCCTCGTGGAGCACGGAACCGAGACGACCGAGCGCGACATCTCGTGGCTCGATTCACTGATCGCCGCCGAGCGCAGCTCGGCGCGCCCGTAGAGAGGACATCTCCCAAATGAAGAACGCCATCAAGGTCGCCATCGCCGGTGTCGGCAACTGCGCCAGCTCGCTGGTGCAGGGCATCGAGTACTACCGCGACGCGCCGAGTGACGAGAGCGTTCCCGGGCTGATGAACGTGGTGCTCGGCGGCTACCACGTCGGTGACGTCGAGTTCGTCGCCGCTTTCGACGTCGACGCCGCCAAGGTCGGCCTCGACCTGGGCAAGGCCGTCTTCGCCGGTCAGAACAACACGATCAAGTTCGCGCCCGTCGGCGAGCTCGGCATCCAGGTGCTGCGGGGCCCGACGCTCGACGGCCTCGGCAAGTACTACCGCCAGACCATCGAGGAGTCGCCGGCCGAGCCCGTCGACGTCGCGCAGGTCCTCCGCGATTCGGGCGCCGACGTGCTCGTCAGCTACCTCCCGGTCGGCTCCGAGGAGGCGCAGAAGCACTACGCCCAGGCCTGCCTCGACGCCAAGGTCGGCTTCGTCAACGCCATCCCGGTGTTCATCGCCAGCGACCCCGAGTGGGCGGCCAGGTTCAGCAACGCCGGTGTGCCCATCGTGGGTGACGACATCAAGAGCCAGGTCGGCGCCACCATCGTCCACCGCCTGCTGGCGCGCCTGTTCGAGGATCGCGGCATGGTGCTCGACCACACGTACCAGCTCAACGTGGGCGGCAACATGGACTTCAAGAACATGCTCGAGCGCGAGCGTTTGGAGTCGAAGAAGATCTCCAAGACCCAGTCGGTCACCAGCCAGATCGACAACGGCATCGCCGCCGACGACGTCCACATCGGCCCGTCGGACCACGTGCCGTGGCTGCACGACCGCAAGTGGGCCTACATCCGCCTCGAGGGCCGCAACTTCGGCGACGTCCCCCTGAACGTCGAGCTCAAGCTCGAGGTGTGGGACTCGCCCAACTCGGCCGGCGTCATCATCGACGCGCTGCGGTGCTGCAAGATCGCCAAGGACCGTGGCATCGGCGGCCCGCTGCTCGGCCCGTCGGCCTACTTCATGAAGTCGCCGCCGGTGCAGTACCGCGACGAGGCCGCCCACCGCATGGTCACCGAGTTCGCGACGCCTATCGTCTGAGCCCGTGCCGAGCCCGCGTCGCGCCCTGGTCACGGGCATCACCGGCCAGGACGGCTCGTACCTCGCCGAGTTCCTGCTGAGCCAGGGCTACGAGGTGCTCGGCATGGTGCGGCGCAGCAGCACGGTCAACTTCGAGCGCATCGCCCATTTCCAGGACCAGGTCACCCTCGTGCAGGGCGACCTGATGGACGAGACCTCGATCATGGGGATCCTGCAGGAGCACCGCCCGGCCGAGGTCTACAACCTGGCGGCGCAGTCCTTCGTGCAGGCGTCGTGGAACCAGCCCGTCCTCACCGGCGAGACGACGGCGCTGGGGGTGACGCGCATCCTCGACGCCATCCGCATGGTCGACCCCGACATCCGCTTCTACCAGGCCAGCTCGAGCGAGATGTTCGGCAAGGTGGTCGAGACGCCGCAGGTCGAGACGACGCCGTTCTACCCACGCTCGCCCTACGGCGTGGCGAAGGCCTACGGGCACTGGATCACGGTCAACTACCGCGAGAGCTACGGCATGCACTGCTCGTCGGGGATCCTCTTCAACCACGAGGGGCCGCGGCGCGGCCTGGAATTCGTCAGCCGCAAGATCAGCCACGGCGTGGCTCGGATCAAGCACGGCCTCGACGACACCCTCGCCATGGGCGATCTCTCGCCGCAGCGCGACTGGGGCTTCGTCGGCGACTACGTGCGCGCCATGTGGTTGATGCTCCAGCAGGACGTGGCGGCGGACTATGTGATCGCCACCGGTGAGACCCATGCCGTACGCGAGTTCTGCGAGCTGGCCTTCGACCACGTCGGGCTCGACTGGAACGACCACGTCACGCGCGACGAGCGCTTCATGCGCCCGGCCGAGGTGGACGTGCTCGTCGGCGACCCGAGCAAGGCGAAGGCGGTGCTCGGGTGGGAGGCGACCACGACGTTCCCCGAGCTCGTGCGGATGATGGTGGACAGCGACATGGAGCTCGTCGCCCGCCAGCGGTAGCTCCGCCATAGTGGGTAGAATACCCACTATGGCGTACGTGGCCAGGCGGCCGAAGCGTCGCTTCGAGATCCGGGAGTCGGTCCACACCGCGACCGGGCCCCGGTCGAGAACGCTGGCGACGTTCCTGGCGTTGGACGACGCCATCCTCGACCGGGCCGCGGCTATCGCCACGCGGCCGTTCGATCGCGACGAGGTGCGGGCCTCGGCCCGGCGGGCAGGGGCTCCGGTGGCGCCGACGGCAGCAGAGAACGCCGCTCGCCGGCTGCTGGCCGAGCTGCGCGCCGGGCGGCCGCCGGGTGCCGGGATCCGCCGCCTGCTCCTCGACGAGCTCGCAGGCTGTGACCAGGTGGCCCTCGACGCCGGCGACTCGGTCGCGGACTGGGTCGGCGCCACACCCGATGACCGGGGCACGGCACTGCGCGATCTCCTCGCCCTGACCGATCGGCTCCCCCGCCCGCGGCGAGCGTCGCGGCTGACCTGTCCACCGCTGGCGGGCCGTGGCTGAGCCCGGCCTCGCCGACAAGGTCGTGCTCCTGCACGAGGCGCTCGACCGCGCCGCCATCCCGCATGCGTACGGCGGCGCACTGGCGCTGGCGTACTACGCCGAGCCACGAGCCACCGTCGACATCGACGTGAACCTCTTCGTGGGCACCGAGCAGTACCGCCGCGTCCTCGATGTGCTCGAGCCACTCGGGGTCACCCGCGCGCCGGCGGAACCCACGATGACGCGCGACGGCCAGGGCCGGGCGTGGTGGGGGCGCAACCCGCTCGACCTGTTCTTCGCCTACGACGCGGTCCATCTCGCCATGCGGGACGGCGCCCGGGTCGTTCCGTTCGGCCCGGACTCGATTCCGATCCTCGCCCCCGAGCACCTGGTCGTGGCCAAGGTCGTCTTCGATCGGCCCAAGGACTGGCTGGACCTCGAGCAGCTCCTCGTCGCCACGCCGGACCTGGATGTGGGGGAGATCACCGGCTGGCTCGACCACCTCGTCGGATCCGTCGATGCGCGGGCCCGTCGCTTCGAGGAGCTACGCCGGCGGCTGGCGTAGGAGTTCAGCCGACGAGGTCAGGGTGTGGCGTAGTTCACGGCGTGGCCGCGCACCATGGACGCGTTCAGCTGCGAGAAGTTGGCCGAGCCGAAGTTCGTGGCGTTGAACATCAACGTGCACGGCGACAGCTCGTTCAGCTCGCTGGCGGCGCCCTCGACGCAGTTGGCGTAGTGGTGATGGGCCCCGAAGAGGTGGCCGATCTCGTGGGCGGTCACGCGCGCCGCAGTGTCGACATCGAGCTGCAGCACCACGTCGGTGGGCGGTTCGAAGTCGACCCGCGCGACCGAGAAGGCGTGGCGGGGGTCCTTGACCCCGCCGATGCAGTCGGCCAGCCCGGCCAACGTCGCGCCAGGCGGGGTGCTCGGGTCGGTCATGGGCTTCGCCGTCAGGACGTGGATGACGTCGACGGTCTCGGGCCGTGCCCCTCCCACGTAGGCCTTGGCCTGGTTGATCAGGGACTGGGCGTCGTTACCCGCGAACGACACCGACTGGAAGCCGGCCTTCAGGGTGATGTCGAGCGGCGCGTAGGACCTCGCCGCCTTGGTCATGAGCTCGGTGGCGGCGGCGACGCCGACGCCGTCGAGGAGCACGAGGACGTCGAGGTCGATGTTGTCGCCCTCATCGGTGATCCCCCCGATGCTGAACGAGTCGGGAGTCCACTCGTCGCAGTCGGTCTCGGTGTCGAGCCGCATCCCCTCGGCCACGGGCTCGCCGATCCGGGTCGCGGAGGCGCCGTGGGCGAGAGGCGAGACCGCTGCGGCCGCGACCACGGCGGCCGCCATCACCCCGGCCAGCCGCCGGGTCGAGAGGCGCACGGTCAGGGCCGGGCGAAGTCGCTGGCGTGACCGCGGACGGCCAGGGACTCGAGCGTGCCGAACAGCAGCTTGTTCGGGCCCGCGCTCGGGTACATCAGCGTGCAGCTCTTCTGGCCGCCGGTCGGTGCCGGCCCCACGGGGGTGACGACCATGATGCCGTCGCTGGTGTCGCCGTCCTCGTAGCAGTTGGCGTAGTGGTGGTGGGCGCCCAGGATGTGCCCGAGCTCGTGGGCGAGGATGACGCCGCCGATGTCGCCCTTCTGGGCCTCGGAGATGGCGAACGAGCGGTCGTCGAAGCGGATGCCACCGATGCAGTCGGCGATCCCGGCCACGCCCCGACCGATGCCGGCGGCCTCGATGTCCTTGCGGGTCAGGGCAACGACGATGTCGAAGCCCTTCGGCCGCTTGCCGCCGACCAGGTCCTTGAGCTGGTCGAAGATCACCGAGACATCGGTGCCGTTGAAGGCGTGCTTGCGGTAGGTCGGCTTCAGCTCGATGTTCAGCGGCTTGTAGGCCCGGTTGGCGGGGGCGAACACGTTGTAGCCGTCCCGCTCCTTGAGGCTGCCGTCGAGGTAGACGAGCACGGAGACGACGATCTTGGCGCCGTCGTCGGTGGTGCCGGCGACGCCTACGGACTCGGGCACGAGCTCCAGGCAGTCGGTCTCCTGGTCGATCAGCGAGATCGGGCCGGCCACGGCGCGCCCGGTGGGCACGAGACCGGTGAGGAGGGTGGCGGCGGCGACGAGGGCGGCGAAGAGGGCGAAGAGTCGCTTCATGGGGATCCGTTTCCGGTCGGGTGTGACGAGAGGTTCGCCGTCAAGTATGCCCACCCCTGCCCCCGACCGGACATCGGGGGGCCTATGTCCCGATCTCGACCGATACGGGCAGATGGTCACTCACAGGCGCTCGGGGACCGACGACGACCCGGCCGACGGGCAGCCCCCGCACGAGCACGTGGTCGATCCGTGCCCGCGGCGAGCGGGCGGGGAACGAGGGTGCCGACGGATCGGCGAGGGCGAACCCGGCGGCGGTGGCCGGGGCCAGGACGGCGTCGGAGCCGAGATTGAGGTCACCCGCCACGACGGCGGGGCCGGCCGCCGGCACGAGCCCCAGAACGGCGTCGAGCTGGGCCGGGACCTCCTCGGCGCGCACCGACAGGTGGGTCGCGACGACGGTGAGCGGGCCGAGCCGGGCGACGACGGCGACCCGGGGCTCGTTGCGACCGACGCGCGGGAGGTGCACGGTCGTCGCCGTCGACGGCTCGCGCGACAGCAGCGCGATGCCGTACCGGCCTCGCAACCCGACGCGCGTGGCACGGCCGAACACGGCGTGCAGCCCGCAGGCATCGGCGATGATGCCGACCTGATCAGCACGGCCGCTGCGACGCACGCCGACGTCGACCTCCTGCACGGCGAGGATGTCGGCGCCGAGGCCGGCGCATGATGCGGCCAACGCCCTGTTGTCGACGGTGGCGCCGTCGGCCGTGCGCCCGTGCTGGACGTTGAAGGTGACGAGGCGGAGCGGCACTCCCTCATCGTGGCCCACCCGTCGGGCAAGCTTGCGGGCGATGCCCACCGACAACGCCGCCGCATGGGACCGCCACTCCGCCGGGTACCAGGCCAAGGCCCAGCTCCCCACCGACGTCGCGCACTACGGGCCCGACATCGCCACCGAGGCCGAGTTCCGCCTCCTCGGTGACATGAAGGGCAAGCGCGTTCTCGAGCTCGGGTGTGGCGGGGCGCAATGCTCGATCGCGTTCGCCAAGCAGGGCGCGACGGCCATCGGCGTCGACTTCTCCTCCGAGCAGCTGGCGTTCGGGCGACGACTCTCGGAGCGCGAGGGCGTGAAGGTCGAGCTCCGCGAGGGCGATCTGGCCGACCT
>DATLDH010000115.1:0-10304 GCA_035526015.1 Acidimicrobiales bacterium | reverse complement strand
CATCGGGGTGCTCTCCCAGGTAGGCCCGTACCGCTTCGTCGAGCTGGGCCAGGCTCGGCAGAGCCCGCCCCTCGGTGGCGATGTTGGAGCCGTCGACGACGACATTCGGTGACGACATTTCGTCGTAGTCAAGCATGGGATACGGCCCGCACCGTGCACCGGCGCCCCCGATTCCTAGGATGCGGCCGTGCCCGACACCCTCACCCACGAGGTCACCGACCTCCTCCAGCACCTCATCCGCAACGCCTGCGTGAACGACGGGACGGAGGACTCCGGGGGCGAGTCCAGGAGCGCGGAGGTGCTTCGTTCCTACCTCTCCGGGCCCGGTCTCGACCTGCAGGAGTTCGCCGCCCGCCCCGACCGGGCATCGCTCGTAGCCCGCATCGAGGGCACCGATCCGACGGCGCCGACGCTCCTGCTGATGGGGCACACGGACGTGGTGCCGGCCACCGAGGGGTGGCGCCACGACCCCTTCGGGGGTGAGCTCATCGACGGCGAGGTCTGGGGCCGGGGCGCGGTGGACATGCTCAACCTCACCGCCTCCATGGCGGTCGCCGTACGGCAGCTGGCCAACGACGGCTTCCGCCCGCGCGGCACGCTGATCTACCTGGCGGTGGCCGACGAGGAGGCGCTCGCCACCTACGGCGCCCAGTGGCTGGTCGAGCACGAGCTGGACGCCATCCGCGCCGACTACGTCATCACCGAGTCGGGCGGCATCCCCATGCCGTCGGACTCCGGGGTGAAGCTCCCGGTGATCGTGGCCGAGAAGGGCACGTTCTGGGTGAAGCTGCGGATCCGCGGTACGCCCGGGCACGCGTCGCAGCCGCTGCGGACCGACAACGCGTTGGTGAAGGCGGCCGAGGTCGTCCGCCGGATCGCCGCCCACGAGCCCGAGACCGACATCCACGAGACGTGGCGCCGCTTCGTGGTGGGCATGGACTTCCCGCCCGACCTGGCCGAGCCACTGCTCGACCCTGCCCGGCTCCCCGATCTGTGCGAGGTGTTGCCCATCGGCCTGGCCCGCCAGGCCCATGCGTGCACGCACACCACGTTCGCCCCGACCGTGCTGCACGGCGGCACCAAGACGAACGTGATCCCCGACGTCGTGGAGCTGGAGGTCGACATCCGTACCCTCCCCGGCCAGACCAGCGCCGACATCCGGGCCGAGCTCGACGTGATCCTCGGCGAGCTGGCCGAGTCCGTGGAGCTGACGGCGACGAGCGACGATCCGTCCACCTCCTCGCCCATCGACACGCCGTTGTGGGACTGCCTCCAGCGCGTGACCGGGAAGATGGTGCCGGGGTCGGCGCCGGTGCCGTTCATGACCGTCGGCGCGACCGACGCCAGGTTCTTCCGGCGGCTCGGCATCCCCTCCTACGGCTTCGGGCTGTTCAGCCCGCAGATCTCCTTCGACCAGTTCTCCTCGATGTTCCACGGCGACGACGAGCGCGTCGACGTCGAGTCGCTGCGGCTGTCGACGGAGATGTGGCTGGCCGTGGCTCGCGACCTGCTGTCGTGATCCGCGCCGCCTTCTTCGATTTCGGCGGCGTCGTCCTGTCGAGCCCGTTCGACGCCTTCGCGCGCTACGAACACGAACAGGGGCTGCCCGAGGGGTTCATCCGGGGGTTGAACGCCACCAACCCCGACACCAACGCGTGGGCCCAGCTCGAGCGAAACACCGTGCCGTTCGAGGAGTTCTGCCGGCTCTACGAGCGAGAGGCGACCGACGCCGGTCAGACCATCGACGCCCGTCAGGTGATCGCGCTGCTCAGCGGCGAGATCCGACCGGCCATGGTCGAGGCCATCAGGCGGTGCGGGGAGCGCCTGAAGACGGCCTGCCTCACCAACAACATCGTCACCTTCGCCGAGTTCCCGCGGGAGGCGACGGCCGCGGGTCGCGACGAGGTCCTGTCGTTGTTCGACGTCATCGTCGAGTCGTCGAAGGTCGGGGTACGCAAACCCGATCTCGCGTTCTACGAGATGGCGTGTGAGCTGGTGGAGGTCGACCCCACCGAGGTGGTGTTCCTCGACGACCTCGGCATCAACCTCAAGCCGGCGCGGGCCATGGGCATGACCACGATCAAGGTGGGCGACCCCGCTGTCGCCATCGCCGAGCTCGAGGCTGTCGTGGGGTTCCCGCTCAGCTGACCTTCACGGTGATGGTGTGGTGGCCGGTGGCACCGTCGGGGAACGGCTCGGCCCGGTCCGCCGTCTGGGTCACGCCGGTGCCGTCGGTGGCACGCACGGCGAGCCGGTGGGTCCCGGGACGGGCCTGCCACTCATACACCCACTGACGCCACGCGTCGGGGCCGAGGGTGTCACCGAGGCGGGCCGCGTGCCACGGGCCGTCGTCGACGCGCACCTCCACCCTGGCGATGTCGCGCGTCGGCGCCCATGCGACGCCGGCGACGGCGGTGCGGCCCGCCGGCACCCTGGCGTCGGACCTCGGCACGTCGATCCGTGACTGGGTCTTGATCGGCCCGTTGCGGGCCCACCCCCGCACGACCCAGTACGGGTCGAAGTCGAGCGTCGCCAGTTGGATGTCGCGTAGCCACTTGACCGCCGACACGTAGCCGTAGAGCCCCGGCACCACCAGCCGGGCCGGGAAGCCGTGGCGGGTGGGGAGTGGCTCGCCGTTCATGGCCACGGCGACCAGCGCATGCCGGCCATCGAGCGCTGCCTCGGTCGGGAACCCGGCGGTGAACCCGTCGACCGACCGGCCGACGACCTGGGTCGCCTTCGGGTCGACGCCGGCGCGCTGCAGTAGGGCGGCCAGTGGGTACCCCGTCCACCGGGCCGTACCGACCAGGTTGCCGCCGACCTCGTTCGACACACAGCTGAGTGTGACGTCGTGCTCCTCGAGCGGCAGGGCCAGCAGCTGGTCGTAGGTCAGCTCGAACGGCCGGTCGACCATCCCGGTGACGCCGAGGCGCCACGACGGGAGGTCGACACGAGGCACGACGAGGGCCTCGTCGATGCGGTAGAAGTCGGCGTTCGGCGTGACCAGCCGCGACAGGCCCGGCACGTCGGTGATGCCCGGCGCCGCCCGAGGCGCGGTCGTGGCCGGTCGGGGAAGGCGGACGGCGAGCCGCTGCGCCGCCGCTCGCGACGAACCCGACAGCCGGCGTCCGGCCACCGCCACGGCGCCGATCCCGACGGGCACCGCCGCCGTCGCCAACAGGAACCGTCGTCGCGACGTGGCGGCGCCGATCACCGGCGTCGAGGGAGGCGTCGGGTAGGCCAGAGCCAGGAGCCCGGCCAACACGAGCGCTCCGCTGCCGGCCGCCGCGGCCGCGGCCAGGGCGGCGCCGGCCACCGAGACGCCGGGCACGACGGACGCGGCCGCGATCCCGATGGCACCGAAGACGGCGAAGGCGATGGGCCCGGTGACGCGGCGACGAGCGGCCAGCAGGCCCACCGCCATCCCCGCGGCCAGCGAAACGACGATCACACCGAGTACGAGGCCTGGCTTGTCGGACGTGCCGAACGTCTCGACGCCGCGCCGGGCGAGCGACCCCGGCGTGAGGCGGATGACGGCCTGGCCGACGGTGAGCACCAGCGAAGGCACCGGGACATACAGCGCGTCGACCGCGGCCGAGACCAGGAGCGCGGCACCCGCGGCGATGAGTCCCGCCGTCCGGGCCCGCCACGGCTCTTGGGTCAAAGAGTCAGGGCGCGACGGATCAGGTCGTCCTGCTCGAGGACGTGCATGGCGTGGCTGCCGGCGGCGGGGCTGCCCGACTCGGCCCGGCTCACACTCATGAGCTCGTGGTCGGGGGCGAGCCGGATGAGGCGCGGCTGCACGAAGGTCCAGGCGCCCATGTTCTCGGGCTCCTCCTGGAGCCAGACGAGGGAACGGGCGTTGGGGTACCGGGCCAACGCGGCGCCCAGAGCCTCCTCGGGCCAGGGATAGAGCTGCTCGACGCGCACGATGGCGACCGGCGCCCCGTCGGCGTCACGCCGCGCCATGGCGTCGAAGGCCACCTTGCCAGAGGCCATGACCACGCGCTGTATCGATCCCACATCGTCGACGGTCGGGTCATCGAGGACCTCGCGGAACGAGCCGCTCTCGAACTCCTCGATCGGCGAGTAGGCCTCCTTGGCCCGCAGCATCGACTTGGGCGTGAAGACGATCAGCGGCCGGCGCGGGTGGCGGCGCAGCTGACGACGGAGCACGTGGAAGTACTGCGCCGCGCTCGTGGCGTTGACGACCTGGATGTTGTCCTCGGCGCACTGCCCGAGAAAGCGCTCGATGCGGGCCGACGAGTGCTCGGGGCCCTGGCCCTCGTAGCCGTGCGGGAGAAGCATCACGAGGCCCGCCATCTGACCCCACTTGTCCTCGGCGGCGACGAGGAACTGGTCGATGATGATCTGGGCGCCGTTGACGAAGTCGCCGAACTGGGCCTCCCAGCACACCAGGGCGTCGGGGTGGGCGACGGCATAGCCGTACTCGAAGCCGAGGGCGGCGTACTCACTGAGCAGCGAGTCGTAGATGAAGAAGTTGCCCTGGCCCGGATCGAGCGAGCCGAGTGGCAGGTGCTCGTTGCCGGAGTGGTAGTCGACGAGCACGGCGTGGCGGTGCGAGAACGTGCCCCGCCGGGTGTCCTGACCGGCGACTCGGACGTCGTCGCCCTCCAGCAGCAACGAGCCCCACGCCAACGCCTCGCCGAGGGCCCACGGCACCTGGCCCTGGGCGTAGAGCTGGGCCCGGGCCTCGAGCTGCTTGGCCAGCTTGGGATGCACGGTGAAGCCATCGGGCGAGCCGTGGACGGCGGAGGCGACACGGTCGAGCAGCTCGCGGTCCACGCCGGTGTCGACGGGCGGGAGGACACCGGCGGCGGGCACCGCGGCGGGGAGCGTCGTCAGCTTGGGGGGCGCCGACTGACGGGTCTCCTCGAGGGCGGCCTGGAGGCGGGCCGAGAAGTCGTCGAGCGCCTTCTCCGCTTCTTCGATGCTGATGTCCCCACGCTTGACCAGCGCCTCGGTGTAGAGCTTGCGCACGGAGCGGCGGCGCTCGATGCGCTCGTACATGCGCGGCTGGGTGTAGGACGGCTCGTCCGCCTCGTTGTGGCCGAACCGCCGGTAGCAGACCATCTCCACCACGACGTCCTTCTGGAACGCCTGGCGGAACCCGAAGGCCAGCCGCGCCACCCGGACGCACGCCTCCGGGTCGTCGCCGTTCACGTGGAAGATGGGCGCCTGCACCATCTTGGCCACGTCGGTGGCGTACACCGACGAGCGGGCCGACTCCGGTGAGGTCGTGAAGCCGACCTGATTGTTGATGACGACGTGGATGGTGCCGCCCGTGCGGTACCCCCGCAGGGCCGACAGGTTCAAGGTCTCGGCCACGACGCCCTGGCCCGCGAAGGCGGCGTCGCCGTGGAGCAGCACCGACAGCACCCGGTAGTCGCGCTCACCGGTCAGGTCCTGCTTGGCCCGCACCATGCCCTCGACGACGGGGTCGACGGCCTCGAGGTGCGACGGGTTGGACGCCAGCGTGACGGGGATCTCCTTGCCCGAGAACCCGACGTATTTGCCCACCGCGCCCTTGTGGTACTTCACGTCGCCGGAGCCCTGGGTCGTGTTCGGGTCGAGGTCGCCCTCGAACTCGCGGAACAGCTCTCCCAGTGACTTGCCGACGATGTTGACCAGCACGTTGAGCCGGCCGCGGTGCGACATCCCCATCACCGTCTCGGTGAGGCCGGCCTTGGCCGCCTCGTCGAGGATGGTGTCGATGAGCGGGATGGCGCTCTCGCCACCCTCCAGGCCGAAGCGCTTCTGTCCCACGTACTTGGTGTGCAGGAAGCGCTCGAAGGCCTCGGCCGCGTTCAGCCGGCCGAGGATCCAACGCTGCTCCTCCGGGGTCATCTGGGTGCTGATGCCCTCGACCTGCTGCTGGATCCAGCGCTTCTGGTCGGGCTCCTGGATGTGCATGTACTCCACGCCCACGGTGCGGCAGTAGGCGTCGCGGAGGAGACCGAGGATGTCGCCGAGCGCCATGACATCGCGGCCGGCCAGGCCGTCTGTGTAGAACTCGCGATCGAGGTCCCAGATGGTGAGCCCGTAGGTCGCGGGGTCGAGCTCGGCGTGCATCTCCGGCTCGTCGGCGGCCAGTGGGTCGAGGTCGGCGATGAGATGACCGCGTACCCGGTACATGTTGATGAGGGTCTGGACGTGAACCTGCTTGGAGAGCTGGCTGCGCTGGTCGTCGACGGGGTTGACGTCGCGTCGCCACTGGACGGGTTGGTACGGCATGCCCATCGAGCGGAAGACGTCTTCGTAGAACTCGTGGTCGCCGAGCAGCAGCTGGTGCACGGTCTTGAGGAACTGGCCCGACTCGGCGCCCTGGATGATGCGGTGGTCATAGGTCGAGGTCAGCGTCATCACCTTGCTGACGCCGATGTCGGCCAGCATGCGCGGGTCGGCGGCCTGGTACTCCACCGGGTAGTCGAGCGAGCCGACGCCGATGATGGCGCCCTGTCCCGGCATCAACCGCGGCACCGAGCTGACGGTGCCGATCGTCCCCGGGTTGGTGAGGGTGACGGTCGTGCCGGCGAAGTCCTCCACCGCGATCTTGTTGGTGCGGACCTTGCGGATGAGCTCCTCGTAGGCGGCCCAGAACCCGGCGAAGTCGAGGGTGTCGGCGTCGCGGATGCACGGGACGAGGAGGTTGTGCGAGCCGTCGGACTTCTCCACGTCGACGGCGAGCCCGAGGCCCACGCGCGGGTGGCGGATCACAGCCGGCTTGCCGTCGGCCTCGGTGTAGCTCGAGTTCATGACCGGCACGGTCTTGAGGGCCTGGACGATGGCGTAGCCGATCAGGTGGGTGAAGCTGACCTTCCCACCGCGGGTGCGGGCCAGGTAGTTGTTGAGGACCTTGCGGTTGACCTCGAGCAGCTTGGCCGGGACGGTGCGCACGCTGGTGGCCGTCGGCACCCCGAGCGACGCCTCCATGTTGGCCACGACGCGAGCGGCGGCGCCCCGCAACGGCGTGGCCACCGTGTCCCCCGCGGACGGGGCGCCCTCGACCGCCGTCGGGACAGGAGCGGCAGGTGCGGGTGCGGGGGCGGGTGCCTCCGCCTGCGGCGCGGGAGCGCCGTTCGACGACCCATTCGCCCCGTTGTCGCCCTTGTAGTCCTGGAAGAACTCCTGCCAGCTGGCGCTGACCGACGCAGGGTCGTTCACGAACTGGGAGTACATCTCGTCGACGAGCCAGTCGTTCGGCCCGAAGCTGGTGGTTGATTCCTCGGCCATCGTGACCTCGATCGTACCGGCGCTACGGTCGAGGCATGGCGCCCCAGTTCATCTTCACCATGCGCGACCTGCGCCGATTCCATCCGCCCGACCGCGAGGTGCTCAAGGGCATCAACCTGTCCTTCTATCCCGGCGCCAAGATCGGCGTCATCGGTGCCAACGGATCGGGCAAGTCCTCGTTGCTGCGGATCATGGCGGGCCAGGACGACGAGTACACCGGCGAGGCGAGGCTCACACCGGGCTTCAGCGTCGGCTATCTCCCCCAGGAGCCACAGCTCGACGCCGCCAAGGACGTGGCCGGCAACGTGGCCGAGGGCATGGGCGAGGTCGCCGCCCTGCTCACCCGTTACAACGAGGTGTGCGAGGCCATGGGCGCACCCGACGCCGACTTCGACAAGCTGCTGGCCGAGCAGGGCGACCTGCAGGACAAGATCGACGCCGCCGGCGCGTGGGACCTGGAGCGCACCCTCGAGGTGGCCATGGACGCGCTGCGCCTGCCACCCGGCGACGCCGACGTCACGACGCTGTCGGGCGGCGAGCGCCGACGTGTCGCGCTGTGTCGGCTGCTCCTCCAACATCCCGACCTGCTGCTCCTGGACGAGCCGACCAACCACCTCGACGCCGAGTCGGTGGCGTGGCTCGAGCGGTTCCTGAAGGAGTACACCGGCACCGTCGTCGCCGTCACCCACGACCGCTACTTCCTCGACAACGTGGCGGGCTGGATCCTCGAGCTCGACCGCGGCGCCGGCATCCCGTGGGAGGGCAACTACTCGTCGTGGCTCGAGCAGAAGCAGGCGCGGCTCGATCGGGAGGAGAAGGCCGACTCGGCCCGCAAGCGGACCCTGGCCCACGAGCTGGAGTGGATCCGGCTGGCGCCGCGCGCCCGTCAGGCCAAGGGCAAGGCGCGCATCAACGCGTACGAGTCGCTCGTGTCCGAAGCCGAGCAGTCCCAGGGACGGGCCGAGAAGCTGGAGATGACGATCCCGGCCGGCCCGCGCCTGGGCGACGTGGTGGTCGAGGCCGAGGACCTGGTGAAGGCCTACGGCGAGCGGCTGCTGTTCGACGGGCTGTCGTTCGCGTTGCCGCCCGGCGGCATCGTCGGGGTGATAGGCCCCAACGGCGCCGGAAAGACGACGCTCTTGCGGATGATCACCGGCAGCGAGAAGCCCGACTCCGGCGAGCTGCGCGTCGGCACGACCGTGCAGCTCGGCTATGTCGACCAGTCACGCGACGTCCTCGACGCGGTCAAGACGGTCTACGAGGAGATCACCGACGGCCGCGACGAGCTGGTGGTCGGCGGGCGGACGTTCCACGGCCGGGCCTACGTGGCGGGGTTCGGCTTCAAGGGCTCCGACCAGCAGAAGAAGGTCGGGCAGCTCTCAGGTGGCGAGCGCAACCGGGTCCACCTGGCCAAGGTGCTGAAGACCGGCGGCAACGTCCTGCTGCTCGACGAGCCGACCAACGACCTCGACGTCGACACCCTCCGGGCCCTCGAGGAGGGTCTGCTCGCTTTTGCCGGCTGCGCCGTCGTGATCAGCCACGACCGATGGTTCCTCGACCGGATCGCCACCCACACTCTCGCCTTCGAGGGCGACTCGGTCGTGCGCTGGTACGAGGGCGGCTACTCCGACTACGAGGCCGACCGCCGCAAGCGCCTCGGCTCCGACGCCGACCAACCCCACCGCATCAAGTACCGCCCCCTCATCAGGGACTGACCGAGCAGGCTCTGCCTGCGATGGCGAAAACGTCGGGGAGTGGGTGCACGGCGGACGCACCCTGCTCCCCGACGCCGCATCACCTTCACACCTTCCGGGGGCGGTCGTCAACGTGGTCCCGTAGGCTGGCGCCTGATGAGCGAGAGCCGGGCTGTCCTGCGGGCGATCGAACCGGGCAATTCCGCCCTTTGTGCCCACTGCGGGGCACCGGTGAAGTTCGTGGCGCGGGCCCAGCTCAAGCAGGTGATCGCCAACGTCTACAAGGACGGCAACTGGGACCGCGTGGAGCACTTCCACGCCGATTGCTACGAGGAGGCCGGTCAGCCCTACGGCCTGGCCGAGTAGCCCCTCACGCCTCGCGGGCAGCTCTGAGCACGCGGCCGATGTCGAGGAGGTGGTGGTGGCCCTCGTGCAGGGCACGCACGGCCAGCACCCGCACGGTGCGGTCTCTGTCCTCGCCGCCATCGGCGCTGCCGATGCCGACCCGGTCCCATTGCTCGGCGTCCAGCCGGGACAGGCGGTCGTTCAAAGCCACGCACACCATCTCGATGCCGTCGGCCGTGTTGGCCGGATCCTCGTCGTGGTAGCGCCTGGCCTCGGTGACGGCGGCAAAGTCCTCAGTCGCCAGCTGCGGCCGGTCGGTGTCGAGCACCAGATTGATGCGGTCCCGGTAGAAGCCGATGGCGTCACGCGTGTGGGCCGCGTACTCCAACGCCGACCACACCCCTGGGGCAGGACGACGACGCAGGATCGCCGCGCCGTCCTCGTCGCGCAGGAACCGCGTGAGGGGTGCGCGGTACCGGCGGGGAAAGCCGGCGAACCCGGCGGCGATGGCGGCGTCGTCGGGAGGCTGGGTGAACCCGCACTCCTCGCAGCGCAAAGCGGTCAGGGCACGTCCACGACGGTGACCGTTCCGTTGGTGCCGTCGACCGTCACCGTGGCGCCGTCGGGGATGGCGCGGGTGGCGCCGGTCACCGACACCACGCACGGGATGCCGAGCTCGCGGGCGACGATCACGGCGTGGCTGGCCTGAGCACCCACGTCGACCACCACGGCGCCAGCCGGCACGAACAGCGGCGTCCAGGCCGGGTCGGTGATCGGCGCCACGAGCACGTCGCCGGGCTCGAGGGCCCCGGGGTCGTCGGGGCTGAGCACGACCCGCGCCGTCGCCGTGTACTCCCCGGGGCACCCCGGGATGCCGGTGAGGACGGCTCCTGCCGCGGCCTTGGGCGTGGAATCGTCCGACCGCGGCTTCCACTGGTTCAGCGGCGGGATCTCGCCGTTGACGATGAAGGGCGGTTCCAGCAGCCGCAGGGTCTCGAAGCGACGACGGCG
>DATLDH010000110.1:0-7169 GCA_035526015.1 Acidimicrobiales bacterium | reverse complement strand
CCATTGTCGACACGCCGGAGATCGACGTCGACCGCGAGCTGCGCCCCACGATCGGCGAGTTCACCCTGCGGGCGTTCGTGGCGCCCTACAGGGGCCGCATCGCCTCGGGCATGGTGCTGGTGACGGCGACCGCCCTCGTCTCCCTCGCCGGGCCCGCCATCATCCGCCACGGCGTCGACGCCGGCATCCGGCCGCACGACACCGGTGCGCTGTGGTTCGCAGCGGCCTTGTTCGCCGCCGTGTCGCTGGCCAACTGGTGGCTCGTATGGGCGGCCGGGCTCTTCACCGGACGGACGTCGCGGCAACTGCTCTTCGGACTCCGGATGCGCGTGTTCGCCCAGCTGCAGCGGCTGGGCATGGACTTCTACGAGCGGGAGATGGCCGGCCGGGTGATGACCCGGATGACGTCGGACATCGAGGCGTTCCAGTCGCTGTTCCAGAACGGCATCGTCGGCGCCGGCACGAACCTCCTGACCTTCGGCGGTGCGGCCGTCGTGCTGGTGGCGATGAACGCCCGGCTGGCGGCGGCCACGCTCGTCGTCGCCGTGCCGCTCGTGATCGTGACGAGGTGGTTCAGGCGGCGGTCCGACATCTCCTACTCCGACGTGCGCGACCGGGTGGCGGCGGTCAACGCCAACTTCCAGGAGAGCCTGTCGGGGGTGCGCGTGGCGCAGGCCTACGTGCGCGAGCAGCACAACATGGGCCAGTTCCGGGAAGTGGCGCGGGCCCACCTGGCCGCCCGCCAGCAGGCCAACCAGCTGCATGCCTTCTTCTTCCCGTTCGTGGAGTTCATCTCCATCGTCGCCCAGGCCATCGCCGTCGGGGTCGGCACGTCCATGGTGCGGCGGGGCGAGCTGTCACCCGGGTCGTTGATCGCCTTCGTCCTCTACCTGTCGGCGGTGTTCAACCCGGTGCAGCAGCTGTCGCAGGTGTTCGACACCTACCAGCAGGCGCGCGCCGCGTTGGGCAAGATCCGAGATCTGCTGGCGACGCCGGTCGGCACGCCGGTGCCTTCACCGCCCGTCCGCCCCGGCCGGCTGCGGGGTGAGATCCGCCTCGAGGGTGTGCAGTTCCGGTACCCGGCCGCCGCCGAGGATGCGCTGCGCGGCATCGACCTCGAGGTGGCGCCGGGCGAGGCACTGGCGCTCGTCGGCGAGACCGGGTCGGGCAAGTCGACGATCGTGAAGCTCGTGGCCCGCTTCTACGACCCGACGGGCGGACGGGTGCTCGTCGACGGCATGGCGTTGGACGAGCTCGACGTGGTCGCCTACCGGCGCCAGCTCGGGATCGTCCCCCAGGAGGCGTTCCTCTTCAGCGGGACGATCCGCGCCAACATCGCCTACGGACGGCCCGATGCGTCCGACGCCGAGGTCGAGGACGCCGCGCGCGCCGTCGGCGCCCACGACTTCATCGCCACCCTTCCCATGGGGTACCGGCAACGGGTGACGGAACGGGGACGGTCACTGTCGGCCGGGCAGCGCCAGCTGGTGGCGTTGGCCCGCGCCCGCCTCGTCGACCCCGCCATCCTCCTGCTCGACGAGGCCACGTCGAACCTCGACCTGGCCACTGAGGCCCGGGTCACGAGAGCCATGCGCATCGTGGCCGAGGGCCGCACCACCATCCTCATCGCCCACCGCCTGCAGACGGCATGCCGGGCGGACCGCATCGCCGTCATCGACGACGGCCACGTCATCGAGTCCGGCACCCACGACGCCCTGCTGGCCGCCAACGGCGCCTACGCCTCCCTGTGGTCCGCCCACTCGGTGACGACGGAGGTCCCCACTCCGGTTCCGGGTGCGTGAGGCCCCGGATACGGGGCTGAGCGCACCCAAAACAGAGGAATGGTCGGCGGGCGCGAGACTGGGGGGGTGATCTTCGACGGGTTCGCCCATCAGTTGCCGGACACCGATCCCGAGGAGACGCGGGAGTGGGTGGATTCCTTCGACGCCATCCTCGACGCCCACGGCAAGACGCGCGGGCGGTTCCTGCTCATGAAGCTGCTGGAGCGGGCCCGTGAGCTGCAGGTCGGTTTCCCGGCCACGGTCTCGACGCCCTACATCAACACGATCCCTCCGGAGATGGAGCCGTGGTTCCCGGGCGACGAGCACGTCGAGCGTCGCATCCGCGCCTACATCCGTTGGAATGCGGCGGTCATGGTCACCCGGGCCAACACGCGGTCCGAGGGCATCGGCGGGCATCTCGCCACGTTCGCGTCGGCCGCCTCGCTCATGGAAGTGGGCTTCAACCACTTCTTCCAGGGCAAGGACAACGGCCCCGGCGACCAGATCTTCTTCCAGGGCCACGGCACCCCCGGCATCTACGCCCGCGCCTTCCTCGAGGGCCGGCTGAGCGAGGACGACCTCGACCATTTCCGCGACGAGGTGGGGCGGGTCGGCCTCTCGAGCTACCCGCACCCGCGGCTCATGCCGGAGTTCTGGGAGTTCCCCACGGTGTCGATGGGCCTCGGACCCATCACCGCCATCTACCAGGCGCGCTTCAACCGCTACCTGCTCAACCGTGAGCTGGCCGACACCAGCGCGGCACGCGTGTGGTGCTTCCTCGGCGACGGCGAGACCGACGAGCCGGAGTCCCTCGGCGCCCTGAGCCTGGCCGCGCGCGAGGGTCTGGACAACCTCATCTTCGTCGTCAACTGCAACCTGCAGCGCCTCGACGGACCGGTACGCGGCAACGGCAAGATCGTGCAGGAGCTCGAGGCCATCTTCCGCGGCGCCGGATGGAACGTCATCAAGGTCATCTGGGGATCGAAGTGGGACGAGCTGCTCGCCCGCGACGTCGACGGCGTGCTGCTCAACAAGATGAACACAACGGTCGACGGGGAGTTCCAGAAGTACGCGGTGGAGACCGGCGCCTACATCCGGGAGCACTTCTTCGGCCCCGATCCGCGCCTGCGCAAGCTCGTCGAGCATCTGAGTGACGACGAGCTGCGCAACCTGCCGCGCGGCGGGCACGACTACCGCAAGCTCTACGCCGCCTACAAAGCGGCCGTCGAGCACGAGGGCGCGCCGACGGTGATCCTGGCGAAGACGATCAAGGGCTGGACGCTCGGCCCCGATGTCGAGGCCCGCAACGCGACGCATCAGATCAAGAAGATGACCAAGGCCCAGCTGCTGCTGCTGCGCGACCGCCTCTACCTGCAGGAGCAAATCCCCGAGGCGTCACTCGACGCCAAGATGCCGCCCTACTACCGGCCGGCCGAGGGCTCCCCCGAGCACGAGTACCTGATGGAGCGACGCCGGGCTCTGGGCGGGAGCGTGCCCCGCCGGGCCGTGCGGCCCAAGGCGTTGCCGCCGCCCGACGACAAGGTCTTCGCCGACCTGCTGGGCGGCTCGGGCAAGCAGGCGGCGTCGACGACGATGGCCTTCACCCGGCTGCTGCGCAACCTCCTGCGCGACAAGCAGATCGGCGCGCGCATCGTGCCGATCATCCCCGACGAGGCCCGCACCTTCGGCATGGACGCGCTGTTCAAGGAGGTGAAGATCTACGCCGCCCACGGCCAGCAGTACGAGCCCGTCGACGCCGGGCTCCTCCTCTCCTACAGCGAGTCGCAGTCGGGCCAGCTGCTGGAAGAGGGCATCACCGAGGCGGGCGCCATGGCCAGCTTCAGCGCGGCGGGCACGTCGTATGCGACGTGGAACCAGCCGATGGTGCCCTTCTACATCTTCTATTCGATGTTCGGCTTCCAGCGCATCGGCGACCTGGCGTGGGCCTTCGGCGACTCGCGCGGCCGCGGCTTTCTGCTCGGCGCCACCGCCGGCCGAACGACGCTGAACGGCGAGGGTCTCCAGCATCAGGACGGCCATTCGCTCGTCCTCGCCTCGACGTTCCCGAACCTGGCGGCCTACGACCCGGCGTTCCCGTACGAGGTAGCCACGATCGTTCGTCACGGCATCGACCGCATGTACGGCGAAGCCCAGGAGGATCGGTTCTATTACCTGACGCTGTACAACGAGAATCAGGTGATGCCGCCGATGCCGGAGGGCGTGGAGGACGGCATCGTGCGCGGCGCGTACCGCGTCAGCGCCGCGCCGGACGGGCCGCGCCGCCGGGCCACGATCCTGTTCAGCGGATCGTCGTCGGCCGCCGCCCTCGAGGCGCGCGACCTCCTGGCCAAGGATCACGACGTCGCGGCCGAGTGCTGGAGCGTGACGTCGTACAAGGCGCTGCGGGAGGACGCCCTCGAGTGTGAGCGCTGGAACCGGCTCCACGCCGGTGAGCCGGTGCGCACGCCGTTCGTCACCGAGGCCCTGGCCCAGGCCGACGGGCCCTACGTCGCCGTCACCGACTTCATGAAGCTGGTGCCCGACCAGGTCGCCCGTTGGGTTCCCGGCCACTTCGTCGCCCTCGACACCGACGGCTACGGCCGCTCCGCCGACCGCTCGACCCTGCGCCGGCACTTCGAGGTCGACGCCGCTCACATCGTGGTGGCGACACTGTCGGCCCTCGTGGCCACCGGCGACGCCAAAGCCGAGGAGGTCACCGACGCGGTGACCGCCTACGGCATCGACGCCGACGCCGTCAGCCCTGTCACGCTCTAATTCCCTTGACGGACGACCGTCCGTCCGTAAGGTTGCGGTGTCCGCCGAGTGAGGAAGGGGGTGCCGACCGCATGACTGTCCTTGTCGATGTCCGCGCGTCACGTCCCCTGTCCGCACCCGCGGCCCCGCTGACGGCCTAGGAGGCCGCGCCGGCCCGGGTCCGACCCCCGGAGCCCCACTTGTCGCTGCAGCTCGATCAGTTCCAACGCGACGCCGTCGCCGCCCTCGACGCGGGCCGGTCGGTGCTCGTGGTCGCGCCAACCGGCGCGGGCAAGACCCTCATCGCCGACCACGCCGTCGACCGCGCCCTGGCCGCCGGTGGCAAGGCGTTCTACACGACCCCCCTGAAGGCCCTGTCGAACCAAAAGCACCGCGACCTGGCCGCTCGCCTCGGGCCCGACCGTGTCGGTCTGATGACCGGCGACCGCATCCACCAACCCGGCGCGCCCGTCGTCGTCATGACAACTGAGGTCCTACGCGCCCTGCTGTACGAACGGGCCGCCGTCCTCGACGGGCTGGCCGCCGTCGTGCTCGACGAGTTCCATTACCTCCAGGACCCCGACCGCGGCCCGGTGTGGGAGGAGGTCGTCATCCACTCCCCTGCCGACGTCGCCCTCGTGTGCCTGTCGGCGACCATCGCCGACGTCGACGGCCTGGCCGACTGGATCGGCCGCGTGCACGGGCCGGTGACCGCCGTGGTCGAGTCACACAGGCCCGTCACCCTCAACCATCTGTATGCGGTCGGGAACCTGCAGGATCTCCCGCCCCTGCTCGTGCCCATGCACCTCGACGGCGGGCTGAACCCGGTCGCCGAGCTGCTCGACGGCACACGGCGCCGCAACGACCGCGGCGAGGGCCTCCGGGTCCGCAGTCGCGAGCGGCCGGTGGCCCCGCCCCGCCGTGACCTGCTCGACCATCTGGCCCGGGAGTCGATGCTCCCCGCCATCTGGTTCGTGCTCAGCCGGGCCGGCTGTGACCGGGCCGTCGCCGAGCTGCTTGATGCGGGCGTCCGCCTCACCACGACCGAGGAAACCGCCCGCATCCGAGCGCTGGTCGAGGACACCATGGGCTGGCTGTCTCCCGCCGACCTGCGGGCCGTCGACCACGGCGCCTGGCGCACGGCCCTCGAGGCGGGGATCGCCGGCCACCACGGGGCCATGGTGCCGGTGCAGCGCGAGGTGGTGGAGGCGGCATTCGCGGCCGGCCTGGTGAAGGTTGCGTTCGCCACCGAGACCCTCGCCCTCGGCGTGAACCTGCCGGCGCGCACCGTCGTCGTCGACCGCGTCGTGCGGGGCGACGGCGAGATCCTCGGCAGTGCCGACTTCGCCCAGCTGGCGGGCCGGGCCGGCCGGCGCGGCATCGACACCGTCGGTCACGTCGTCGTTCCCTGGGCCCAGGACGTGCCGTTCCACCGGGTCGCGTCGCTGACCAGCGCCGAGATGCCCCCGCCGGTGTCGCGGTTCCGGCCCACGCCGGCCATGGTCGCCAATCTGGCGCGCGCCCATCCGCCGGCCGTGGCGCGCCGCCTCGTGCGTTCTTCGTACCGTCAGCACCGACTCGAGGTCGAGTTGGCGGCGGTGAGGTCGGAGCTGGCCGCGCTCGACGCGACACTCGCCGGCGTCGACGGCGAGGCCCTGCGTTGTGACGCGTGCGCCGGCACCGACGACCCCGGCGACGCCAGTCGGAGCTCGGCCGCCGACGGGCTGGCCGCACTCGCCGTCGGCGACGTGGTGGTGGACCCTGGACGGCCGGCGCTCGGACGCGTGGTCGTCGTCGCCACACCCCGCTCCCGGCGAGGAGCCAGCGCGGTCGACGTCGTGCGCGTCGACGGCCGGCGCCAGGTCCTCACGTGCCGCGACTTCCGGGGCAGCCCCACGGTGATCGCGCGCGTCGACTTGCCGCCGTGGACGGCCCAGGAGCGAGGCCACGCCCGCCGGGCGGCGGAGGCCCTGGGTGGCGTCCCGGCCACCGCAGGACTGCGCGAGCTCCGGGTGCCGCCAGCGGTCGACTGCGGCCACCGCGCCGCGCTCCGAAACCTTCGTCGCCAGCATGCGGAGCGGGCCCGTCTCGCCGAGCGGGCGGCCGAGCTCGAGGTCGGCCCCGACCGTGAGCTCCAGGCGTTGGTCGGGCTGCTGACCGAGCGCGGGCACCTCGAGGGCTGGGCGCTGACGTCGTCGGGGCGCGCCGTCCGGCGCCTGTTCCACGACGCCGGCCTGGTGGTGGCCGAGTGCCTCACTGCGGGGTTGTTCGCCGGCCTCGACGCGGCCGAGACGGGGGCCCTGGCTTCGTGCTTCACCGCCCGCCGGGCCGGTGAGTCGCCAGGGGCGACGCGCCTTCCCACACCCTCACTGCGGGAACGATGGCCGCGGGTCGTCGCCATCGCGCGGGAGCTGCAACGCGCCCAGGAGCACGCCGACGTGGCCGTCAGCCCGGACCCGGAGCCGGCCTTGGCCGGTGCGGTGCACGCGTGGGCCACCGGCGCCGACCTCGAGACCGCACTGGGCGACACCGGGCTGCCGGCCGGCGACCTGGTCCGCGAGGTCAGGCAGGTCGCCGAGCTGCTGCACCAGATCGCGGCGGTCGAGGAGAGCCCGGTGGCCGACGCGGCGCGCG
>DATLDH010000103.1:0-4675 GCA_035526015.1 Acidimicrobiales bacterium | reverse complement strand
CCGGCCTCAGCGTCCCGAACGCTGCGCGCTAACCAAGCTGCGCTACTTCCCGGTGCCCGGCATCGTACTCCAGCCCCGTTTGGGGTCAGTCGACGAGGACGGGGGTGGGGCGGAAGGACTCGTCGTGGTAGGTGCCGCCGGCGAGGAGGGCTTCGACGGCGCGGCGGACCCGGATGGGGTCGAGGGGCTTGACCAACCAGCCCTCGGCGGCGGCCCGGCGGGCCAGGAAGACATCGGCGCGGCGGTCGAGGAGGAGGAGCACCGGTATATGGGGGAGGCGGCCACCGCTCTCCTCCAGGCGCAGCTCCAGGCACGTGGCGAAGCCGCCCATGCTGCCGATCTGGAGGTCGATCACGGCCAGGTCCGGCTCCACCGCCAGCACGGCGTCCACCACCTGCCGGCCCCCACCGACGCTCTCCACGACCGCGTCGCTGGGGAGCACCGAACGCACGTCCTGGTGCACCCATTCGGCGTCGCTGGCGATCAGCACCGTGGCCATGGCCCCGAGGGTAGCCCTGGGCCGCCGGGGGTACGATCTCCCTGCCCGGCGGCGTCATGGCCGCCCCTATCCGGGGCCAGGAGCGATCTTGCTGGACGTGCAAGTCGAAGAGGCGGACAGCCTCACCATCTGCCGACCTGTCGGTGAGCTCGACGCGTTCACCGTCAGCCAGTTCCGCCAGGCGTTGGCCGGGTTGGCCAACAGCCCACGACTGCTGATCGACATGTCGGGCGTGCCGTTCGTCGACTCCGCCGGCCTTGGCGCGCTCATCGGCGGCATCCGCCGCGCCCGCGAGCTGGGTGGCGACGTCGCCGTCTGCTGCAACCGGCCAACCCTCGTCCGTGTGCTCCGTACCACCGGCTTCGACCGCATCGTCACCGTGGCACCCACCATGCAGGAAGCCGAGGCCGCCCTGCGCCAGACCCCGGCGGGCCAGGCCGGCTGACGCCTAGCTGTCCGCTGCCGCCATCAGGGCGGCGGCCACCTCGCCCAGGCCGTCGAGGTCGTGCACGTCGTGGTCGAGGAACGGCACCCGCGCCACCGGTGCCGGTGCCACCCGCTCGGCCAGCTCCGCCAGGTGCTCCTCCTCGTGCTCGGCCACCTGGCGGAAGTCGGCCAGGTTGGCGAAGAGGCCTCCCAATGGCGTGGAGGCCAGTGTCTCGGCCCGGCTGCGGTCGGCGGCGGCACTGCCGGTGACGGCGCCGAAGCGCGGGTGCATGCGGTTCACCACCAGCCCGTCGACGCCGATGCCCGCCTCGATGAGGCGGTCGGCGAAGTACAGCGCTTCCTCGACGGTGTCACGGCGGGGCGACGCCACCAGCACGAAGACCGTCGCGTCGTCGGCCAGCAGCTCGAGCACACGCTGGGCCCGCTCGCGGAACCCCTGCTCCATGCCCTCGAACGACTGGAAGAACGCGACGGCGTCGTCCACCACTTCGGCGCCCACGACGCGCGCGACCGTGCGTAGGAAGGCCTGCGTCGCCACACTCACGGCGCGCAGGTACGTGCGTGACGGCATCACCAGCAGGCGGAACAGCCGGTTGTCGAGGAACTTCGTGAGCCGTCGCGGGGCGTCGATGAAGTCGAGCGCGTTCCGCGTCGGCGGTGTGTCCACCACGATGAGGTCATAGGCCGGCGCGTCACCGACGCCGGCGGCCTGGTGGAGCTCGAAGAGCTTCTCCATCGCCATGTACTCCTGGGTGCCGGACAGGGCGCCGGAGATGTTGCGGTACAGCCGGTTGGCGAGGATGCGCTCGGCCTGGGCCGGAGTGTCGGCGTACTGCGTGACCAGCGCGTCGAACGTCGACTTGGTGTCGAGCATCACCGCCCACAGTTCGCCGGACCAGGGGCCTTCGACCCGGCCGGGCATGTTGGTGAGTGACTCGAGACCGAGGGCGTCGGCCAGCCGCTTGGCGGGGTCGATGGTGACCACACAGGCGCGCCGCCCGAGGCGGGCCGCCTCCACCGCCAGGGCCGCCGCCGTCGTGGTCTTGCCGACGCCGCCCGAACCGCAGCACACGACGATCGACGCGCCCGACACCAGCTCGCGGATGCTCACCGCGCCGCCGGCCCGGGGATCTCGGCCAGCGACGCGGCCAACGCGTCGGCCAGCACGTCGAGCTCGGCGGGCCCGACGTCGGTGGTGAAGAGGAACGGCAGCCGCAGCTGGGGAAGCGGCAGCGCCTCGGCCAGGCGCGCCACCTGCTCGGACTGCAACTCCTGGCGTGTGCGGCGGAAGGCGGCGGCCTCGTCCAGCGTCTCGGCCTCGCCCGGCCGCAGGTGGACCTCGGCGTCGGCCGCGACGGTGGCTGCGCCGACGTCGAGGCCGCCCAGGGCCGGGTACAGCCCGTTAACGACGACGGGGGCGAGGCTCACGCCGACGCGGTCCTCGAGGGCGAACCCGGTCTCGACCAACTCGTTGACGGGGGTCTCCTCGGGGAGCGTCACCAGCAGCACCTGGCAGCGGGCTGCGTCACTGAGCAGGCCCACCACCTCCTCGGCCTGGGCGCGGATGGGGCCGACGCGCACCGCATCGAGCAGGCCGTTGGCGCTGGACAGGAACGTGATGGCGTGGCCGGCGGCCGGCGCGTCCAGGACGATCACGTCGGCGTCGCTGTCCCGCTCGAGGGCCTTCACCTTGCCGAGCACGAGGATGTCCTTGATCCCCGGCACGGCGGTGGCCACCACCTCGATGGCGCCGGAGGAGATGAGCCGGCGCGAGATCCGCTTCATGCCGTGCTGCTCGAGGTACTCGACGAGGGCGTCGTCGGGTGTGAGTGTGCGGCCCCGCACGCTGCCGCCGCGGTCTTCGGAGAGCACCGTCTCGCGGTAGCTGAGCGGGCCGGCGTGGCCGAAGCTGCCGGCCAGGCCGCTCTTGCCCTCGACCTCCACGAGCAGGACCTTCAACCCGGCCCGCGCCCCCATGCGGGCGATGGCGGCGCTGACCGTCGTCTTGCCCACCCCGCCCGTCCCGGCGACGATGAGCACTCGGCTCTGTTGGCAGAAGCCGGCAGGATCCAACGTCCCCCCTGGGAGAGGTCATCCGCAGTCTTCGCACCCTAGCCAGCACGCTCCTGGCCATCGGCACCGTCATCGTCGCCGCAATCGGCGCCGTTGCCGTCGCGTCGCCCGCCAGCGCTCAGACACCTCGGCAGGTGGTCGACGTCATCGAGGTCAACGGGCTGATCGACCCGGTGACCGCCGACTTCATCGCACGCGCGGTCGGCGAGGCGGAGCGGTCGACCCCTCCGTCGGCCGCGGTGGTCCTGCAGCTCGACAGCCCGGGGGTGGCCCTGTCCCCGGCGCGGCTGCGCACCTTGCTCAGTTGGCTCGGTGAGTCGACGGTGCCGGTCACGGTGTGGGTCGGTCCGTCGGGCGCCCAGGCCGGTGGCGGATCGGTGGCGCTGGCAAGGGTGGCGGCCGCCGTGGGCCGCGCGCCAGGGGCACGGTTGCCGGGCGGGGTGCGGGGAGCGGTCGACCTGGGCGTGGCCCCGACCATCGGCGACTTCATCGTGCACCTCGACGGGCGGCGTCTGGGTGACACCACGCTCCACACGGCCAAGGTGATCCGCGGCGGGGCCCAACCCCGGCGCCAGCCGACCGTGGCCGTCCGGTTCGCCAAGCCGACGATGATGGGGCGTCTCATGCACACCGCCGCCAGCCCGTCGGTGGCCTACCTCCTGCTGCTGGTGGGGTTGACCCTCGTCGTGTTCGAGCTGTTCACCGCCGGTGTGGGCGTGGCCGCCGCGGTGGCGGCCGTCTGTCTGGTGCTGGCCGGTTACGGCCTCGACGTGCTGGACGTGCGCTGGTGGGCCCTCGCCCTCCTCGGCCTCGGCGTCGGTGGCTTCGCCATCGACGTGCAGGCCGGGGTGCCGAGGACGTGGTCGGTCATCGGCACCGTCGCGCTGCTCGGCGGCACCATCGGGTTCTCCGCCCACCACCGGCCGAGCGTGCTGAGCATGGTGTTCGGGTGCGTCGGTGTCGCCCTGGCCATGGTGGCGGGCATGCCGTCGATGGTGCGCGCCCGCTTCTCGACCCCGACCATCGGGCGCGAGTCGATGGTCGGCGAGACCGGGCGGGCGGTGGCTCCGGTCGCGCCGGACGGCACGGTGGAGGTACGGGGTGCTCCGTGGCGGGCCCGCACCAATCGGGCCACCCCCATTCCCAGCGGCGACCCCGTGCGGGTCGTCGCCATCGACGGCCTCGTCCTCGAGGTCGAGCCCCTGGAGGGCGCCGCCAAGGACGCCCATCACTGATCTCCACAACGCCGTCCACAGGGTTCCGGGGGGCGCGCTTGCAAAAGTTCACCCTTGTTGACCTGGGAAAGCAGGCGGTAACGTCGCCGCGCCAGTACCTGCAGGGGGGAAATCATGAGTGTCCAACGTGTGGATGAGCTGTGGCAGGACCGGGCCGCATGCCGCGGGCCGCAGGCCGCGGTGTTCTTTCCCCCGTCGCATTTCGAGCGCAAGGACGACAAGGACGAGCGCGAGGACCGGGCCAAGGCGATCTGCACCCAGTGCCCGGTGCGCAAGCCCTGCCTCGACTACGCGGTGCGCATCCGTGAGCCCCACGGCATCTGGGGTGGCCTGAACGAGCTCGAGCGCAAGCAGCTCGTCGCCCGCGCCGGCTAGCAGCACCCCCGTCACCACCGGCCCGTCACGCGGGCGTAACGTGCTC
>DATLDH010000065.1:0-19747 GCA_035526015.1 Acidimicrobiales bacterium | reverse complement strand
TGCTCGGGCTGGTGTGGCTGGTCGACCGCAACGTCACCCGCTCGCGGCTGGGACGCGCCCTCCGTGCCGTGAAGGCGAGTGAGCCGGTGGCGGCGTCGTTCGCCATCGACGTCGGCCGCCACAAGCTGTTCGCGTTCGTGCTCTCGGGCGCGTTCGCCGGCGTGTCCGGTGCCATCTACGGCGCCAGGGTGGGCACCGTCAGCGCCAGCAACTTCGACTACCGGTTCTCGTTGCTGCTCGTCGTCATCGTGGTGATCGGCGGGTTGGGGAGCCGTCCGGGCGTCGTCATCTCCGCCTTCATCTACGTCGAGCTCCCCTACCTGCTCATCGAGCTCTTCGGTGAGCGGCTGCGGGGCTGGGACCTCATCCTCGGAGCCCTGGGGCTCATGCTGGCCGTGCGCAACCATCCCGGCGGCGCGGCCGAGATCGTGGAGCACCGCGCCGAGCGCCGGCGTGCCGCGGCCGAGGCGGCCTCAGTCGTCGCCCCCGAGGATCGTGACGACGACGAGCCCGTGCCGGCGCTGCCCGAGATGCCGAGGCCGGCGGCCCTGGCCCATCGGCCCGACGTCCCAGCCGGCACGGTCGTGCTCGACGTGCACGAGGTCAGTGTGCGCTTCGGAGCGCTCCAGGCGGTCGACGCCGCGTCGCTGCAGGTGCGCGCCGGGGAGATCGTCGGGCTCATCGGGCCCAACGGCGCTGGAAAGACGACGCTGTTCAACGCCGTCACCGGCCTCGTGCCCATCACCGGCGGACGCATCACCCTGCTCGGCACGGACGTCACGACCATGGCACCGCACCGCCGGGCCGCGGCCGGGATGGGCCGGACGTTCCAGGGGATCGGCCTGGCCAAGGACCTCTCGGTCACCGAGAACCTCCTGCTGGCCCAGCACACGGCGGCGCGGTACTCGACGGCCGAGGCCCTCCTCGGGATCGGCCGCAGCGGCCGCATCGAGCGCGACCTGCGCGAGCGGGCACGCGAGGCCGTCGTGGCCTTGGGCTTCGAGCGGTATGCCGACACCCCGGTGCGGCTCCTCTCCCACGGTCAGCAGCGCATCGTCGAGCTCGGGTGCGTCGTCATGACCGCGCCCGACCTGGTCATGCTCGACGAGCCGTCGGCCGGTATGTCGCCAGGAGCGGCGGAGAACCTGGCCGTGCGGCTGCGCGACATCCGCGACCAGCTCGGGCGCACGGTGCTGCTCATCGAGCACAACCTGCCGCTGGTGCTCGACGTGTGCGACTCGCTCACGGTCCTGGCCAGCGGTGCGGTCATCGCGTCCGGCTCGATCGACGAGGTGGCCCGGAACGCCGAGGTCGTCAACGCCTATCTGGGCGAGGCGGTGCCGGTATGAGCCCCGCCACCGACACCGTGCTCGAGGTCCGCGACCTCGTCGCCGGGTTCGGGCCGACCACGGTGCTGCACGGCGTGAACCTCACCGTCCCCCGTGGCCAGGTGGCCGGCGTGTTCGGACTGAACGGGGCGGGCAAGAGCGTGACCATGAAGGTGCTGGCCGGGATCGTGCCGGCCCGTTCCGGCACCGTGCACATGGAGGGTGTCGACATCACCGCCACCGGCGCCGAAGCACGCGTCGGGCTGGGCATGGCCCACGTGCCCCAAGGCCGTCAGGTCTTCGCCGCCCTGACCGTCGAGCAGAACCTCCGGCTCGGGGCGTACCTCGTGCGACGGAAGCGCCGTGACCGCTACGCCTCGTTGCTCGACGACGTGTTCGACCGCTTCCCCATCCTCGCCGAGCGGCGGAACCAGACGGCCGGAACGATGTCCGGTGGCCAGCAGGCGGCGTTGGCCGTGGCCCGCGCGCTCATGGGCGACCCGAAGCTGATCCTGGTCGACGAACCGTCGGCCGGCCTGTCGCCGCTTGCCGTCGAGGAGCTGTTCGGCACCCTTCAGCGGGTGGCCACGACAGGCGTGACGATGGTGTTGGTCGAGCAGAACGTGGCGTTCGGGCTGCAGGTCGTCGACACGGTGAACGTGCTGCAGGTCGGCCGCGTGGTCCACACGGGGCCGGTGGCCGGGCTCGACACCGAGGCGTTGGCCCGTTACCTCGGCATCGGCCGGCTCCTCGGCGCCGGCGTGGCCAAGTCGATCGCCGGCCGCGGACCCATACGAAAGCCGCGAAAGGCCGCCTCGGCCGCGAAGAAGAAGGTCGCGGCCAAGGCCCCGGCGAAGAAGGCTGCGACGAAGCAGACGACCAAGAAGTTGCCGGCCAAGAAAAAGGCAGCAGGCGCGAAGAAGCCGGCCAAGAAAGCGACTGGGGCGAAGAAGACATGAAGCGACTCCTCGGCATCCTCCTCACCGTCGGGCTGCTCGTCGCCGCACCGGCGGCGCGCGGTGGGGAGAAGCCGGGGAGCTTCACCAGGCACACGTCGTCGACCAAGGACTCCTACGGCCCGCGCACCTACCGGCTCTACGTCCCGAAGAAGCCGTCGGCCGCGCCCCGTCCGCTGGTGGTCTACCTCCACGGGTGCACACAGACCGGCGAGGACGCCGCCACCGGCACCCGGTGGAACGTGCTGGCCGAAAAGCGCAACTTCGACGTCGTCTATCCCGAGCAGCGGGTCGAGGCCAACGGCACGCAGTGCTGGAACTGGTTCCTCCCCGACCACCAGTCGCGGGACGCCGGCGAGCCGGCGATCATCGCCTCCATCGTGCGCGACGTCACGCGAAGGGAGAGCGTCGACCCGACCCGCGTCTACGTGCTCGGAGCGTCGGCCGGCGCCGACATGGCCACGATCATGGCGGCCACCTATCCCGACCTCTTCGCCGCCGGCGGAGGCTTCGGCGGGTGCGCCTACCTCACGTGCGCCGACGTGACCGGCAAGGCGACCAACACGGCCATGGGTTCGCGGGCCCGGGTCATGCCGTTCTTCGTCGTGCAGGGATCGATCGACCTCCTCAACAACGTCGCCATGGGCGAGACGCTGGTGCGCAACTGGGTCGGTGCCAACGACATCGCCGACGGTGGGGTCGACGGGTCGGTCTCACCGGCGCCGTCGTCATCGGAGAACCGCGGCTTCGAGGTACCCGGCAACATCGGGACCGTGGGCGACCACTGCGTGCGCAGCAAGCAGTTCCCGTGCGCCGGCGCCCTCGTCGGCGCCAAGTCCTACCCCTACACCGTCGACCGGTACGCCGGCGCCAGGGGCTGCCCGGTCGTGCAGAGCTGGGTCATCCACGGGCTGGGCCACGACTACCCGGGCGGCGACCCGCGGGGCTCGTTCACCGATCCCATCGGGCCGGACGTGACCGCTGGCGCGTGGGACTACTTCGACCTGCACCGCCTCGGCGCGCCCTGCAAGAACCGGTAGCGCGCCCCGGCGGTCCAGGACCTACGACTGGATCAGCTCGGTGCCGGCGCGCACGGCCTGGTCGAACAGGCCCTCCACGGCAGGGGGATCGGCAGCCCAGCTGCGGCGGTAGACCATGACCCGCGACGCTCCGACGTCGGCATACCGCCGGAGCACGTCGACGGCGTCGTCGCCGTCCGCGTCGAGGCCGCCGACCCAGACCGACACGGGCAACGTGGCCGGATCGCGCCCGATCTCCTCACATCGGGACGCGATGACGGGAAGGGCGTGTGCGACATCGCCCGGGGCCATCCCACCCAGGTTGAGCTCGTCGGCGAGTCGGGCGGCGAGCCGCCAGTTGACCTTGGGCCCGTTGCCGCCCACGACGACCCGGGGGCCGCCGTCGACCATGGACGGGAAGAACTCCCGGGCATGCACGAGGCACTGCTCCAACTCAGCCAGTCGGTCGCCGGGTGCCGGGAACGGTCCGAAGCCGGCCCGCTCCCACTCCGCCGCATACCATCCTGCGCCCACGCCCAACACCGCTCGGCCGCGGCTCACGGCGTGAAGCGTGTCGGTAGCCTTGATCAGGAGGGCGGGACGGCGGAAGCCGACGCACGCGACGAGTTGGCCGAGCTCGACGCGATCGGTGACGCCGGCCATCCCCGTGAGCGTCGTGTGGGACTCGAAGGTCGTGCCGTTCGGGTGATCCGGCATCGTGTCCAGGTGGTCGGCGGCCCACACGGAGTCCGCGCCGCGCGCCTCTGCCCGGCGGACGACCTCCACCGACCGGGCCCACGCGACGGCGGGCTCGACACCGTCGAACTCGCCGAACCACCCCTGGGGGGCGTAGATGCCGAGCCGCACAGAGCGATCATGACATCGCCGGCCCGTCAGTCGACGAGGCGGAGACCGCTGGGCGCGATCGAGCGCTCGGCGTCGGTGGCCGGGAGGTCGACCACGAACTCGGTCCGGTGAGCGGGAAAGACGTGCTCGGCCAGCAGCACGGCCTTGCCGTCGATGTCGGTGGTGACCCGCTCGCACCGCAGCACCGGTGAGCCGGCGGGCACGGCCAGCACCTCGGCGTCGGAGGCCGTGGCGGCGGCCGCGCCGATGGTCTGGGTCGCGCCGCCGAGCTCGATGCCGAGCAGCTCGTAGAACGATCGCTGCTCGACCTCGTCGAGCGAGAGGCCCCGGCCGAGGAGCTCGGGGACCCACACGGTGACGCGGGCGAACGGCTCGCCGTCGGCCAGGTTGACGCGCCGCACCCGCAGCACTGTCTTCACGCCGAGCACCTGGCGCGCCCGCGTCGGCGCGGGGACGAAGCCGAAGTCGAGGACGCGCCGGGTCGGGACGGCGCCGGAGTCGAGCAACTGGCCTTCGATGGTGCCGAGCCGGCCGAGGGTCTGGCGGAACGGGTCGGTGGCGGCGAACCAGCCGAGACCCTGGCGGGCATCGACCAGGCCCTCCGCCCGAAGAGCCTCCAGCGCCTTGCGCACCGTGACCCGGCTGGCGTCGTAGGAGGTCGAGAGCTCGGACTCACTCGGCAGGAGGCGGCCGGTGGCGAACTCGCCCGCCTCGACCCGGCTGCGAAGATCGTCGGCGATGAGGCGGTAGCGGAGCTGGCGCACTTGTCCTATACTTGTATCACCACGCTGGAGATGCAAGAGCCCGATTGCGAGGAGCACAGATGGCCGTCGCCGCCAACACACCGATCACGCTCGTCGAGGAGGTCTACGGCCGGCTCCATCAGCGCGTGACGCTCGGGCGTGAGCGCCTCGGCCGCGGTTTGACCCTGGCCGAGAAGGTCCTCGTGAATCACCTGGCCGACCCGGCCGGCCAGGAGCTCGAGCGCGGTCGGAGCTACGCCGAGCTCTACCCCGACCGCGTCGCCATGCAGGACGCGACCGCCCAGATGGCGCTGCTGCAGTTCATGACCGCCGGGCTCCCCCAGACGGCGGTGCCGACCACGGTGCACTGCGACCACCTCATCCAGGCGCGCGTCGACGGCAAGACCGACCTGCTGGCCGCCGAGGACGCCAACCGCGAGGTGTACGACTTCCTCCGCACCGTCTCGGCCCGGTACGGCATCGGGTTCTGGAAGCCGGGCTCGGGGATCATCCACCAGGTCGTGCTCGAGCAGTACGCGTTCCCCGGCGGGATGATGATCGGCACCGACAGCCACACGCCGAATGCCGGCGGGCTCGGCATGATCGCCGTCGGTGTGGGCGGTGCCGACGCCGTCGACGTGATGGTCGGCAGCACGTTCGGCGTGCGGTGGCCGAAGCTCATCGGCGTCCGCCTCACCGGCGAGCTCAACGGTTGGACGGCGCCCAAGGACATCATCCTCAAGGTCGCCCAGATCCTCACGGTCAAGGGCGGCACGGGCGCCATCGTCGAGTACTTCGGGCCCGGCGCGGCGACGATCAGTGCCACCGGCAAGGCCACCATCTGCAACATGGGCGCCGAGATCGGCGCCACCACGTCGCTGTTCCCCTACGACGAGCACTCGGCGCGCTATCTCGAGTCGACCGGCCATGCCGACGTCGCCGAGGCCGCCGGCCGCGTCGCGGAGCACCTGCGCGCCGACGACGACGTGCTGGCGGATCCCGCCTCCGCCTTCGACCAGGTGATCGACATCGATCTCTCGACCCTCGAGCCCCACATCGTCGGGCCCCACACGCCTGACCTGGCCCGGCCGGTGTCGGAGATGGGAGCGGAGGCCAAGGCCCACAACTGGCCGGTGCAACTCACCAACTGCCTCGTGGGGTCATGCACCAACTCGTCGTACGAGGACATCACCCGCGCCGCGTCGATCGCCCGCCAGGCCAAGGCGGCCGGCATGCGGGCCCGCGTGCCGCTCCTGGTGACGCCCGGCTCGGAACGGGTGCGCGCCACCATCGAGCGCGACGGTCTGCTCGCCGACCTCGAGGCGATCGGCGCCACCGTGCTGGCCAACGCCTGCGGTCCGTGCATCGGGCAGTGGAAGCGCGACGACATCGCCGAGGGCGAGCTCAACTCGATCCTGAGCTCCTACAACCGCAACTTCCCCAAGCGCAACGACGGCAACGCCGCCACGTTGTCGTTCATCGCCTCGCCCGAGACGGTCGTGGCCTACGCCCTGTCGGGCACCCTCGACTTCAACCCGCTCACCGACGACATCGACGGCGTCCGCCTCGAGACCCCAGTGGGCCAGGAGCTGCCGAGTGCCGGGTTCGAGAGCGGGGAGGCGGGCTACCAGGCGCCGCCGGCCGACGGATCGGGAGTGGAGGTCGTGGTGGATCCCGCCAGTGACCGGCTCCAGCTGCTCGAGCCGTTCGCGGCGTGGGACGGGCAGGACTTCATCGGCCTGCCCATCCTGATGAAGGCCACCGGCAAGTGCACCACCGACCACATCTCGGCGGCCGGGCCGTGGCTCAAGTACCGCGGGCATCTCGACAACATCAGCCGCAACCTGTTCCTCGGCGCCGTCAACGCGTTCAGCGGCGCGGTCGGCGAGGGTCGGTGTCCGGTCCACGGAACGGTCGAGCCCTATCCCGACGCGGCGCGCCATTGCCGCGAGGCGGGCCAGCCGTGGATCGCCATCGGCGATGAGAACTACGGCGAGGGCTCCTCACGCGAGCACGCCGCCATGGAGCCCAGGTTCATGAACGCGCGGGCGATCCTCGTGCGCTCGTTCGCCCGCATCCACGAGACGAACCTCAAGAAGCAGGGCGTGCTGCCGCTGACCTTCGCCGACCCGTCGACCTATGACCTGGTCGACGAGCAGGACCGCATCTCGGTCACCGGTCTGGCCGACCTCGCCCCCGATCTGCCCGTGCAGTGCCGGATCGACAAGCCCGACGGCACGTCGGTGGCCTTCGAGGCCCTCCACACCATGTCGGAGGAGCACATCGACTGGTTCCGCGCCGGCGGCGCCCTCAACCTCATCCGCGCCAAGCACGCCAGCTGACGGCTTTTCCGGGCACGAAGTGGGTCTCTGGGACCCTTCGTGCCCGGAAAACGCTCAGGTGAGGGCGAGCTCCGACAGGATGTGGTTGGCCACGAACTCGGCGCCGTGGTCGCTGGTGACGATCGTGTAGTGGTTGGTGCCGGGGACGAGCTCGTCGCGCAATTGCGGTGAGCGGGCGCGGACGTAGTCGATGACCTCGTCGGTGAGCAGGCCGGGGGGCTGGCCGAACATGCCGGCCTCGGCCCGCAGGACAAGGACGGGCTGGTCGATCCGCGTGACCGCCTGACTGGGCCCGCCCGGCACCAGCGTGTCGATGCTGTCCTCCCGCATCGCCTCCCACGAGACGCTCGAGCGCAGCGCCGGCTCCGCGCCCACGATCTCGTAGTCGATGAACCCTTCGACGACCGGGTTCCACGCGTCGGCCAGCGCCGGATGGGCGCGCCACTGGGCGATGAAGTCGTCGCGGGTCGCGAACGCGGTCTTGAGCCGGGCGATCGACGGGCCGAGCACGGCGTCGATCGTGGCGTCGACGTCGATCTCCTCGGCCACCGGGAGGGCCGGTCCCCCGTCGATGAGGAGGAGCGACGACACCCGGTCGGGGTGGCGCTCGGCCATGACGGCGGCGACATACCCACCCATGGAGTGCCCGACGACGAGACAGTGGTCGACACCCAGGTGGTCGAGCACGGCGATCATGTCCGCGGCGTGGGTCGCCATCCCGAGCGGGCCGGGCAGGCTGCTGCTGCTGCCCCGGCCCCGCAGGTCGGGGGCGACGAGCTGGGCCCGGCCGGCGAGCCTCTCGCCCACTGCCGCCCACTGCTTGTGGTTGCCGGTGATCCCGTGGACGGCGAGCACCACCGGGCCGCTGTCCCCCCACCGGCCGACGCGGAGCGCGCCACCGCGGACTCCTACGTCGAAGGTCGAGCTCACCCGGAGGGCTTGGCGCGGCGCAGCTCGTCGGCCGTGGGCGTGCGCTTCACCCGCGCCTCGGGCGGGAGCAGGTCGACGATGGCGGCCATGATCGCCTCGGTGTCGGCATGACGATCCTCGCCGCCGAGCTGGACGGGACGGCCGACGCGCACCGTCACCTGCGGCGGGCTCGTCACGTTCCAGATGTGGGGCACCTTGGACGAGCGCGGCCACACCTGCTCCGTGCCCCACAGACCGAGAGGGATCACGGGCGCACCGGTCATGGCCGCCAGCCGGGCGGCTCCGGTGCGGCCCTCCAACTTGGGCTCGAAGAACGCTTCGCCCCTCGGGATCGTGCCCTGCGGCATGATCGCCACCAGCTCGCCGCCCTCGATGGCGCGCGCCGCGTGCTTCAACGGCTCGTCCGACCCGGTGCCGCGGTCGACGCGGATCCCGCCCATGGCCTTGGCCAGCGGCCCGACGACGGGTGCGTCGAAGACCTCCTTCTTGCCGAGGAACCGCAGCATCCGCCCGGTGCCGAGCACGGTCATGCCCACGGCGACGGTGTCGAAATAGCTCCGGTGGTTGGCGACCACGATGCCCGGGCCCGACGACGGGATGCGCTCGGTGCCCTGGATGTCGAACCGGGCGAACGGGATCAGCTCGGGGCGCGACAGCGCGGCCGCGACCTGCAGCGGCTCGAGGCCGGCCACCTTCGGCACGCCGGGCGGCACGTCGAGATTCAGCACCGGCCAGCGCCGCAGTGCGGCCAGCACCATCAGCCTCGGGTCGGGATTGACCGCGTACGGGTGCCCCACCGCCGACAGCAGCGGGGTGTCGTAGACGCTGTCGCTGTAGGCCCAGCTGTCGCGCAGCCGCACGTCGTGGGCTGACGCCCACCGCCGAACGGCGGCCAGCTTCCCGGTGGCCCAGACGAACTCGCCCTCGAGGGCGCCGGTGTAGGCCCCGTCGGACTCGGCGTAGCGGGTGGCGACCACGTCGTCGAAGTGCAGTCGCTCGGCCAGCGGCGCGACCAGGTCGTACGGCGTCGTGGTGGCCAGGACCACCGGCCGCCCGGCGGCCCGGTGCTCGGCGATGATCGGCAGGGCGTAGGGCGCGACGAGCTCCTCCAGGCGCTCGCTCGCCGCCTTGCCGGCCTGACGCACGGTCTCCGTCGACCACCCCTTGGCCGCCAGCGCCGCGCCACGGGCGAGGGCCATCGACGGCAGCGTCTCCCCCACCAGGTCATAGAGGCGGTAGAGGGCGCCCTGGCCGCGGAGCCGGCCGGGGGCGACGAGCCCGGCGGCCACGAGGGCCTCGGAGATCAGCGGCCCCGACGCCCCCTTGAGCAGCGTGCGGTCGAGGTCGAAGAACGCGGCACCAGCCATGCCTCGCAGCCTACGGGTCCCCGGTGTGCGCCAGCACGGCCCGGCCGGGGCAGGGGCCCCGGCTTCGGGAGGAGGGCGGGGCTGCGGGGTCCCCGCCCGGGAGAGAACGCAGACGCGACGAAGGGCCGGTGGGGGGACCGGCCCTTCGTGTGACTCGAGCAGAGGGGGTCCCGGGGGAAGGACCGCACCCTGTGCCTGGCGCCATGATGGCAGGAGCGGTCGGTATCTGTCCAACAGTTTCATCCGATAGATGACATCATTGTTTGTGATGCAACTGCGACAGCTCGAGGCGTTGGTGGCCGTGGCCGACCACGGCACGTTCTCGGCCGCCGCCGACCATCTCCTCACCGTCCAGTCCAACGTGTCGGCCCACATCGCCAGGCTCGAGCAGGAGCTCGGCGCAACCCTCGTCGACCGGCGCACGGGCGAGCTCACCGACGCCGGCGACGCGGCCGTCGCCCGGGCCAGGCGGGTCGCCTCCGAGCTCGCCGCCCTGGCCAGCGACGTGGCCGCCGTCGGCTCGATCGTCGTGGGCAAGGTCAGGCTGGGCGTGATCGGGACCACCGCCCGTTGGCTCGTCCCGGCCCTCCTGCGGGCGGTGGCGGCCGAGTACCCGAGGGTGAATCTGGTCGTGGTCGAGGCCACCAGCACCTCGCTCGAGCCCCGGGTGACGGCCGGCGACCTCGATCTGGCGGTGGTCAACCTCACCAGCGGGCGGCGGACAGCGGGCGGCGACCTGATCGCCGATCCCCTGTTCGAGGAGGACCTGGTGCTCGTCGTGCCCGGCGGCCACGCGCTCGCCGACCGGGGCGAGGTCGACCTGTCCGAGCTGGACGGCCTCGGCCTCCTCATGCCGCCCGTCGGCACCGCCTTCCGCGGCGAGCTCGACGCCGCCGCCCGAGCGGCCGGCATCACGATCCCCGCCGTCGCCGAGCTCGACGGCCTCCGGCTCATCGCCTCACTGACCATGCAGGGCGACGGCGCCGCCATCCTTCCGGCCAGCGCGCTGCCGACATGGGTGGACGGGCCGTTCCACCGCGTGTCGGTGCGGGGCCTCCCCCGCCGCGCCGTCGGCCTCACCCGGCGGCGACGTGACCGCCTGACGGCGCCCTCGCTGGCCGTCGTCGGGCTCATCCGCGAGGTGGTCGCATCGGGCACCGCCGCCCCGCCCGGAGTCCACCGGTCGGTCCCTGCCGCCGACGGTCGGTAGCCTGGGTCGATGGACGACATCGCACTCCTGGAAGAGCTCGCCCCGGTGGCCGAGCAGCTGCTCGACCGCCACCTGGCGAGCGCCAAGGAGTGGTTCCCGCACGAGCTCGTGCCGTGGTCCCGGGGCCGGGACTTCTCCGAGGGCGAGGTGTGGGACGAGACCGAGGTGCCGATGGCGCCGGGCGTGCGGTCGGCGCTGTTCGTCAACCTGCTCACCGAGGACAACCTTCCGTACTACTTCCGGGAGATCGACACCATGTTCGGCGCCGACGGCGTGTGGGGCGTGTGGGCCCGGCGCTGGACGGCGGAAGAAGGTCGTCACTCCATCGTCATCCGCGACTACCTCACCGTCACCCGGTCTCTCGACCCGATCGGACTGGAGCGGGCCCGCATCATGCAGGTCAGCGGCGGCATCGCCCCGCAGCCGAGCAGTGCCCTCGACGGCTTCTCCTACGTCGCCCTCCAGGAGCTGGCCACGCGCGTGTCGCACCACAACACCGGCAAGCTGCTCGAGGACAAGGCCGGCTACGAGGTCATGAAGCGCGTGACCGCGGACGAGAACCTCCACTACCTCTTCTACAAGGACATCGTCGCCGCCGCGCTCGAGGTCGACCGGTCACGCACCATCTGCGCCATCGAGCGCCAGGTGCGGAACTTCGCCATGCCCGGTACCGGCATCGAGAACTTCAACAGCCACGCCAAGGCCATCGCCAAGGCCGGCATCTACGACTTCGCCGCCCACCACGAGCAGATCCTCGTGCCGTGCGTGCTCAAGCAGTGGAAGCTCGACGAGCTCACTGGCCTCGACGCCGACGCCGAGCAGGCCCGCGACCGCACGCTCAAGCACATCGAGCGCGTCGGTCGTGCCGCCCGCCGCGCCACCGACCGGCGCGCCGAGCTCGCTGCCCTGAACTAGGGGCCGTCCACCCCGAGGGGGACGGTGTCGGCCTTCAGCCGAGCCGCCACCACCGGCAGCCGCAGCACTGTGCCGTCGGGCCCGGTGAACACAGTGATGTGCGGGTCGACGGAGAACAACGGCACCTTGTCGGGGTCGCTCGCCGTCACGCGGAACACCAGGCGGTGGCCGGCCCGCAGGTGGTGGGCCATGGCGAAGCCGGGCGGGTCCATCGTGTAGCGGGTGCCGGCGATCACGGGCTCGGGCACGCCCAGGCCGTGGCGCAGCTCGGGGTTGATGGCGAACGGGGTGATCCGGCGGCGGGTGCCGTTCATCGACTGGTCGTAGACGTTGGCGATGAGGTGGACGCGCGGCGCGGTCACCGAAGCGACGAGCGTGAGGTCGGGCACACCGAGGAACACGACGTCGTCCTTGAACGCCTTGGTGGAGAACGTGGCGCCCCCGGTCTGGTCGTTGATGACGCCGGTGGGGTCGCCGGCGAACGACTGGCTACCCGCTGCGGGCCGGGACGCCGCCAGGCCGCCACCGCCCTCGGGGTACAGCACCATCTCGCCATCGGCCCGCGGCCACGTCGGTCGTTCGAGCGTCTCGGTTCGCCTGTAGGTGTTGCGCACCTGGGCCAGCGTGCCGTCGGCGAGGAAAGCCTCGACCGCCGGCCCCGTGTCGACCGGCTTCTGCAACAGGTGATGGTCGAACCAGGCGTGCAGTGCATGCACCCACTGCGCGCCGCGGCGGTTCGGGCAACAGCCCGACCCGTGGCTCCACTGGCCGATCCAGAGCTTGTCGCCGGGGCGGTTGCCGCGGCGGTTGAACCAGTCCATGGCGGGGATGCGCGCCGCGTCGTCGTTGACGCCGTGGACGTTGAACACGGGGATCGGTGCCGCGGCGGCGGCGTCGGCCCAGTCGCGGACCGCGTGCCAGTCCGAGTACGCACCGCTCAGCTGCGATTCACCGGCGGTGATCGACGAATTCGCAGCACCACACCCCAGGCCGGTCGGCTCCTCGCCGAAGCGCTCGCCCCCGGGCAGGTCGCGCTCGATGGCGAGCTCCTCGTAGGCCTCCATCGGCCCCGCCCACTGCAGCAAGTAGGGCACCCCGGCCTGGAACTGGTGGTCGTACATCGACGCCAGCCCGGCGCTCGGCACGATCGTCACGAGCCCCCTCGGCCGCTGAGCGGCGGCGACGATCGTCGTCGCACCGACATAGGAGTGCCCGGTCATCCCGACCCGCCCGTTCGACCACGGCCGTGTCGCCGCCCACTCGATGATCGCCTTGAGGTCGCTGGCGTCGTTGGGCCCGAGGTGGTCGAGGCACCCACCCGACTTGGCCGTGCCCCGCAGGTCGACCATGACCACGGCGTAGCCCCGGCGGGCGAAATAGCCGGTGAGGCCGACCTTGTCGCCGTCCTCGTTGGTCGGGTACGGGAAGATGCGTGTGCCCTCGCGGTCGGCCAACGTGCCGTGGTACGGGCTGGCCTCGAGGATCACGCCCCACTTGCCGGCGACCTTCGGGCGCGTGACCTCCACGTAGAGCTCGACGCCGTCCCGCATGGCGACCTTCAGTTCCTCCGTGACCGTCTCGTACGCGGGGACCGTGAGGCCCCTGGTCCCGGCGTAGTCGTGGGCGCCGTCGGCGCGGGCGTCACGTCCGACCACCGCGGGGACGAGGAGTCCGGCGACGACGAGAGCGACAGCGAGGAGGCGTGACCTGAGGGGCATGACGGATGATTCTCGCCCGCGCGGGCGCGCTCCTCTGTTCACCCGAGTTCGACGAGGGCCGCGACCCGCCCGATGCTGTCGGCCAGCGGGGCGCAGCGGGAGGCGGCCTCGGCCGCTTCGACCCATTCGTACCGGTCGTGGGCGCTCGACAGTGTCACGTCGGCACCCGGCACGGCCTGAGCCAGGTAGACGTCGCTGTCATCGGTGCCGAAGGCGGTCGGGATCGGGTACAGGTGCAGCCCGGTGTCCTGCACCACGTGGCGCCGGGCGCACGTCTTGGGCGACTCGGCCCCGGCTCTGCGACCCGACGGCGGGCACCAGGTGCCCGCACTCCTGTCGTGCAACAGGAGATAGGTCGTGGCCCGCCCGTCCCGGCGGAAGACGACGACGGTGGCGTCGCCGGGCGACGGGAGCGGGGTGCGGCCCGTCGGAGTGGGCGCCACCCGATCCACCGTCTCGGTGGTCGTCATGGGCCTCACCTCCTTTTGTGAATTCCCTCACAAGCCGTATGTGAAGCAAATCACAATCGAGGCCCTACGTCAATGACCGGTTGGCCGGCGGCCGCCGTTCAGCGCTGGGAGGCGGCGTGCTTGGCGTGACCCTTGGCCTTGTGCTTGCCGTGGGTCTTGGCCTTCTTGGCCTTCTTGTGCTTCTTCTTCGCCTCTTCCGAGCGACCCTTCTGCTTCTTCTCCCCCTGGCGCTTCTTGGCCTCCTCGGAGCGGCCCTTCTCGCCCTTCTCACCTTCGGCCTTCTGCCCGGACTCCGGGCGCTCGCCCGTGCCGTCGTCGTCGGCCACGGCCGGAGCCGCAGCCAGCGTCAGGGTGAGCAGGGCGGCGGCGGTACCGGCCGCCAGCCTCCGGAGCGGGGAGATCGTCATGGATGTCGCGTCGGCATCGAGGCTGACGACCTTTAGGCGACGGTGAACTCCTGTTTCATCCCTAGCGTGAAGTGGGGCTCGCCGTTCGGATCGTTCGGCGGGCTGCTGAGGAAGCAGGCGAGGCCGTACTTGCCGGCCGGCAGGTCGAGGTCGGTGATGGCGGCGAAACCGGGGTCGAGGTACGAGAGGTCGCGGTCGAAACCGGTCGTGCCCGGCGCGTCGCCTTCGCCCTCGAAGGCCAGCAACTCGTCCAGCCTGCCATCGGGCTTCAGGCCGAAGAGCACGAAGATGTGCGGCTCGACGCCGCTGTTGCGGAGGGTCACGCGGTTCGGGCCCGCCTCGAGGCCCTTGATCGAATAGCTGAACTCGTGGGCGTCGATCTCGGCGTCGGTGGACGGAAGCTTCGCGTCGGTGTCGCCGGCGGTGACCTTCAACTCGGCATCGAGGGGCTTGGCCTTCTCGTCCTCGGTGAAGGCGACGATGACCCAGTCGGCCTCGGTGAGGACGACGGTGAGGTTCGCGCTCCTGCCCGGCTCAGCACTGACCGCACCGGTGAGCTCGATGAACGGCGGCGGCCCGGCGTCCTCGTCGTCGGCGTGGGCGGCGTCGTGGTCGCGCACGTCCTCGATCGTCCTGCCCGCGTCGAGCCGGGCGAAATTGAGCTGCCACGGCACCTGGCTGTGGTTCTGCACGGTCACCTCGACGACGCCGGCCTTGATCTCGGCCGGGCCCTCGATAGCGGTGTCGGTGACGGTGAGGCCCAGCGGCGAGGGCCTGGCCCCAGCCGTCGTCGTCGCCGCGGCGTCATCGCGGTCGGCCTCACTGCCGCACGCAACCAGGCCGGACGAGAGCGCGAGCACTACGACCAATCGGGTCAGTCGCACGGCGCGGGAATCTACTGTCGGGGGGGCGGTTCGGGCCGCGCGCCTACGGGTAGGGCGACGACATGGTCGACGCCGTCGTGATCGGCGCCGGCCCGAACGGGCTGGTGGCGGCGAACGTTCTGGCCGACGAGGGATGGGACGTGCTCGTGCTCGAGGCCCAGTCGAGTCCGGGTGGGGGCGTGCGGTCTGCCGAGCTCACGCTGCCCGGCCACGTCCATGACGTCTTCAGTTCGTTCTATCCGTTCGCGGCCGCCTCCCCCGTCATGCAGTCGTTGGGCCTCGACGCCTTCGGGCTCGAATTCGCCCGCGCCCCTCACGTCCTGGCCAACCCCACGCCGGACGGCCGTTGCGTCGTGCTGTCGACCGATACCAGCGTCACCGCCGCGTCGCTCGAGTCCTACGCCGCCGGCGACGGTGCTGCGTGGCGGCAACTCCTGACCGAATGGGCCAAGGTGGGCCGTCACCTCCTGGAGCTCATGCTCACTCCTCCCCCGCCGATCGCACCGGCCCTGCGCCTGGTGGCCGCCGTGGGCCCGTCTGACTTGGCGCGATTCGCACGTTTCTCGTTGCTGCCGGTCCGGCGGATGGCAGCCGAGCGCTTCGCCGGCCAGGGAGGCGCGCTCCTCCTGGCCGGCAACGCCATGCACAGTGACCTCGCGCCCGAAACCGCGCTCAGCGGGATGTTCGGGTGGCTCCTCGCGTCGCTGGGCGCAGAGCACGGCTTCCCCGTCGTCGTCGGCGGCGCTTCGCGCCTGACCGATGCGCTCGTCGCCCGCCTCGAGGCGCGTGGTGGCAGGGTCGTGTGCGGCGCGGAGGTCACCGAGATAGCCGTCCGGCGCGGGCGCGCCGAAGGCGTCGTGATCGCGGACGGAAGAAGCGTCGCCGCCCGGCGGGCCGTCATCGCCGATCTGGCGGCGCCCACGCTGCTGCTCGACCTGCTCCGCAACGCCGATCTGCCGCTTGCCGTGGTGGAGGACGCCCGGCGCTTCGAGTGGGATGCGGCGACCGTGAAGGTCGACTGGGCGCTGGACGGGCCGGTCCCCTGGGCGGCGGAGGACGCGAGACGAGCCGGCACGGTCCACCTGTGCGACGGCATCGACGAGCTCTCCGAGGCGAGCGCCGCCCTGGCCCGCGGCGCGGTCCCGGCGCGGCTCCCGCTCGTCGTCGGGCAGTACTCGATGACCGATCCGACCCGGTCTCCGCCGGGGACCGAGACGGCTTGGGCCTACGCCCACGTCCCGCACCGGGGGCGGGCCGGCCAGGGGCGACCGTCGCTCGACGTGGCCGAAGTGGTCGCCGCCATCGAGGCACGCATGGAGGAACGGGCGCCCGGCTTCGGCCGGCGGGTGGCCGCCCGTCACGTCATGGGGCCGGGTGATCTGGAAGCCCGCAACGCCAACCTGGTCGGGGGGTCGGTGAATGCCGGAACCGGCCAGCTCCACCAACAGCTGGTGTTCCGCCCGATCCCCGGCTCGCTGGGCGCGTCGACCCCGATCGACCGGCTGTTCCTGGCGTCGGCCTCGGCCCACCCCGGCGGCGGCGTCCATGGCGCATGCGGCAACAACGCGGCCGTCGCCGCCATCCGTCGCGAGCGGAGAAGCCGGCGTCTGTTCGTCGCCGGCGCCGCCGCCCTCGTGAGCGGCGGAGTCGGCTCCGGCGCCCTCAGCGCCCGCCGGCGCCGGCCTCGATCCGGTCCTTGAGGCGCTGAAGGGACTGCTGGTTACGGGCGCCGAGCGGCGGGTCGATCAGCGCCGACGGCAGATGCGAGGCGGCGCCCTCCACGGCGTCCTCCTCCATCGACACGCTCGTCGCCGCCTCACCCAGGCGATCGAGGCGGAACGTCACTCGCGCCGTGGCCACCGCCCCGGCGCGCGCCTCGAGCACGAGTTTCGTCGGTGCTTCCACCTCGAGCACACTCGTCGAGTCGTCGACGGTCACCGGGCCGGCGCCGACGGTGTGGAAGAAGCGGGCGCCCGGTTCCGGCCAGTGCTCCTCGACCATGTGGATCTCCTTGGCGCCCACCAGCCACTCCGGATAGGTGGTCGGGTCGGCCACGACTGCGAACACGACTTCGACAGGGGCGGCGATCTCGGTTGCGGTCTCGGACATCGTCCCGACCTACCCCGTTCGATGTCGACCGACGCCCGGCTGTGCCCCCGAGCGGAGGATGGCGGCCTCGTCGGTCCCGAGATAGGAGGAGATCACCCTCGGGTCGCGACGCACGACGTCGGGCGGCCCCTCGGCGATGACCGTGCCCGTCTCCATGGCGTAGATCCGGTCGGACACGGCCATGATCAACGGCATGTCGTGCTCGACGATGAGAATCGAGCACCCCAGCTGGGCCCGCACCTGGTCGAGCAGGGGGACGAAGACCTCGGCCTCCTTCTGGGCGATGCCGGCCGTCGGCTCGTCGAGCAGGAGGACGGCCGGGCGCTGCGCCAGGATCGACGCGATGTCGACGATGCGTCGCGTCCCGGTCGACAACTCACTCACCAATTTGTCGCGGTAGGGCTCGAGCCCCATCTGGGCGATGAGCTCGTCCGCCCACTCCCGCTTCTCCCTCTCCGCGCCGCGGCCGAGACCGGCCAGCGCGGCGAGGACGCGGACCGGGCGGTGTCGCTCGAACGCGACGAGCACGGCCTCGCCGACGGTGAGACCGGGGAACAGGCGGGCATCCTGGAAGCTGCGGCCCACGCCGAGGTAGGGCCGGACCTCGGGCGCGAGACCGACGACGTCCTGACCCATCACCAGGATGCGGCCCTCCTGGGGCCGCACGAAGCCGGATACGCAGTCCATCAGCGTCGTCTTGCCGGCGCCGTTGGAGCCGATGAGGCCGACCACCTCGCCGGAGCGCACCTCGAGCGACGTCCGCTCGAGAGCGTGCACGCCACCGAACCGCACCGACACGGCGTCGATCTCCAGCGCCAGGGGGGCAGCCTCAGCCATCGGTGGCCGGCCTTCCCAGGGCGACCCGCCAGAGCTCCCGGAGCGGAGGGATCATCGGCGGCGGCGCCGGCAGCCCCTCGTGGCGGCGGCGGATGCGCTCGATCAGCGCGTCGCGGGCGTTGTAGACGAGGCCGACGATTCCCTGCGGCGCGAACAGCAGGAACACGAGGAGGCCGAGACCGGAGACGGCGAGGTCGACGAGCCGGCTGTCGATGAACAAGGGCAGGCCGAAGAGGAACACGGCGCCGAGGATGGCGCCGGGGATCGAGCCGAGGCCCCCGATGATGACCATCGAGAGCATGCGGTAGTTGTCGCCGGCGGGGAACGTCGTCGCCGTGTAGCGCTGCCGGGCGTAGGCGAAGAGCACGCCGGCGCAGGCGGCCATGAACCCGGCCAGGGCGAAGGCCACCAGTCGGGCGCCCGTCGCACTCACCCCGTCGGCGCGTGCCGCCCGGTCGTTGTCGCGCACGGCGACGAGCAGCCGGCCCGGGCCGGAGGCGCGGAAGTTGCGGACGACGAGGGCGAACAGAGCCACCATGCCGAGGGCGAGGTGATAGAGGCTCCGCTCGCTGTGCAGGAACGCGGGCCGGTCGAGGAACACCCCGCTGGCATCGCCGACGAGGGCCTTCTGCTGGAACAGGTAGCTCGTCGCCAGCACGGCGAAGGCCAGGGTCGACACGGCCAGGAACAGGCCCTGGATCCGCACCGCGGGGAGGCCCACCACGACGGCGAGGCCGACCCCGAGGAGGCCGGCGCCGACGATGACGAGTGGCCACGGCAGCCCCGCCTCCTGCAGGCGCACGGCGCCGAACGAGCCCGCCCCGACGAGCGCGACCTGACCGAGCGAGACCTGTCCCGCCCACCCCGTGAGCACGCACAACGAGAGGCCGACGACGGCCCACGCCAGCATGAGGGTGAAGCGGAACGTCTTGGCGCTGGTGTCCAGCTCGAGGATGGGCAGGTAGGGCAACGCCACGGCGAGCAACGCGACCGCAACGACGGGGATGGTGCGGAGTCGGCGCACGGCCGGCAGTGCGGCCAGCCGGCGCGGGACGGCGCGCGCCTCAGCGCCGAAGGCAACGCCGGCCGACGCGTCACGAGTGGCGCGACTCAGCTCGCGGGCGCGCACGAGGAGGGCGGCCATGATGATGGCGAAGATGGCCAGCTCGGTCAGGCCACCCTCGGTGCGGTTGGCGAAGATGACGGCCTCCACGATGCCGATGCCGACGCCGCCGGCGAAGGTCAGCGGCAGGCTGTTCATGCGACCGATGAGCCCGGCGGCCAACGCGCGCACCAGCAGGCCGGGCCCGAACGTGTCGACCTGCAACGAGGAGATGCGCGGCCCCTGCATGATCCCCGTGCTGGCCGCCAGCACGCCCCCGATGGCCCACACCATGGTCGACATCCGCCGCACCGAGATGCCGGCCAGGCGCGCCGCGTCCGGGTTCTCCGAGGCGGCCCGGATGGCCTGGCCGTACGAGGTGTAGCGGAAGAAGGCGGCCAGGCCGAGGGCGAGAACCGGGACCACGCCGAGCACGAGCAGGTCGGCGCTCCGGAGGACGAGATGGCCGACCTGCACCTGGGCGTCGAACGCGGTCGGGAACCCCCCTTCGATGACCAGCTTCTCCTGGTTGGCACGGGTCCA
>DATLDH010000007.1:0-5044 GCA_035526015.1 Acidimicrobiales bacterium | reverse complement strand
GCCTTCACTGCGGTGCGCATGGCCTCGAGGTCGGCCTCGCCGATCATCATCGGCTGGCGCTGGAACCGGCCATCGAGCCAGTACTGGCAGAAGCGGATGGTCGGGGCGATGGCCGGGTCGTCGTACTCGAGCAGCTGAATGACGAGTTCGTTGTGCTCGGTGTCGACGCCCACTTCCTCGACGACCTGTCCGTTGCCCCACGGCATGGTGAACGGACGGGGGAGCTTGCGTTCCTTACCCATGCCGTCAGTCTGACCCGATCGCCTCGACCGCCGTCAGCCACGCGTCGGTGAACCAGTCGCCATCGATGCCGGCCACGACCTCGCGGTCGCGACCACCGGGATCGACCGCCCGGGGCTCGAGGACGGCGCCCGGCCAGCCCACGGCGACGGCGGCCGCCAGCGGGTCGTGGTGGAAGTTGAGGAGGTCGTCGGGCAGGCCGGGGTGGGCGCGCCCGAGGGCACCCTTGTCACCGTCGGCGGCGTAGGCCTCGGCCTGGTCGGCGAGGAGCGTGCCCACGGGCCCGGCGGCGCGCAGACGCGGGAGGGCGGCCTCCCGCAGGTGGACCTGCACCGTCGCCGCCAGCGTCACCGCCGTCAGCGCTCCCGCCGCCGTGAACGTGATCTCGGCGGCGCGCCGGTCGACCTGGGTGTTGAAGTCCATCTCCTGGCCCCACTCCGGGAACCCGGGCCGCAGCGGACCGGACCACCCGCCCATGGCCACCACCCGCGCCGCGCCGAGCGTCCCGGGGCGGTCGGTCTCGAGCATGGCGAGGTTGGTGAACGCCCCGATGGCGACGATGGTCGCACCGCGGCCGATGCTCTCGGCCAGCAGCTCGAGGGCGGCACCGGCGGGGGCGGGGCGGGGCGGGACCGCCTCGGGCCAGTACCGGGGGTCGCCCCAGGTCGAGGCGTACCGCTCGCCCGTCGTCAGCGACGCGCCGGCGCCGGCCACGACAGGGATGCCGGAGCAGCCGGCCAGCTCGAGGAACCACGCGGCCAGGCCGGCGCGGCGGCCGCCATGGTCGAGGTTGGTGGTGATGCCGACGATCTCGACCTCGGGCCAGCCGAGGAGCAGCGCCAGGGCGCAGGCGTCGTCGGTGTCGCCGCCGAAGTCGGTGTCGAGATGGACCCTCAGCGTCAGGCGCTGACGGCGGCAGCGGCCTCGTCGTCGTTGAGGTGGCCGTCGAGCTTGCGCTTGATGCGCTGCAGGGCGTTGTCGATCGACTTGGTGTGGCGGCCGAGCTGCTCGCCGATCTCCTGATAGGAGTTGCCCTCGACGTACAGGCGCAGCACGTCGACCTCGAGGCCCGACAGCACCTCGGCCATGGTCTGGCGGAGGCGGTCGACGCCCTCACGGGACACGACGTGGTCGGCCGGGTCGGCGACGTTGTGATCGTCGAGGAGGGCCTCGACGTTGCGCTCGCCCTCGTCGTCGCCGCTGCCGACCGGCGAGAGCGAGACGTACCGGTTGAGGGGCTGGTGCTTCTGGCGGGTGGCCGCCTTGACCGCGGTGATGACCTGGCGGGTGATGCAGAGCTCGGCGAAGGCCCGGAACGACACCTGGCGCTCGGGCTGGAAGTCACGGGCGGCCTTGTAGAGGCCGATCATGCCCTCCTGGATGATGTCGTCGGTGTCGGCGCCGACCAGGAAGTAGGCGCGGGCCTTCAGGCGGGCGAACCGGCGGTAGCGCTCGAGCAGGGTGTCGAGGGCGGCGAGATCGTTGTGGTGCTGGAACCGCTCGACGAGGACGTCGTCGTCGAGCTCGGTCAGGGGAGCAAGGAGAGCGGTGCGAGAGTGCAAGGAGTGCTCCTGAGTAGGCATGTGCAGCGTGGACGAAGGTGGAGCCCCGGTGGTGACGCAGATCCTGCGGATCCTGCCGAAGAGCGGAGAACGAACGGTTCGACCGCCTAGCTACTTGTACCTAGCCACCACCCAGAGTGTCAATGGGCTGAGCCACTCTGCGCGCGAAGTGTGGGTCGCCAATCCCGGGCAAAGGGGACGCCCCGCCGCGATTCAGGCCGAGGATCGGCGCCGGGCGACCTCGAAGCAGGAGACGGCGGCGGCGGCTCCGACGTTCAGTGACCCGATCGAGCCATGGCGGGGGATGGCCACCAGCACGTCGCACCGCTCGGCCGTGAGCCGGCCCAGGCCCTTCCCCTCGGAGCCGAGCACGAGGGCGAGGGGCTCGGTGGCCAGCTCGAGGTCGTGCAGGCTGGTCCTGGCCTCGCCGTCGAGGCCGACGGTCCACACGCCGGCCGCCTTCAGGCGGGACAGGGCGGCGGGCAGCCCGGGCACGAGGGCGAACCGGAGGTGCTCGATGGCGCCGGCGGCGGCCTTGGCCACCGTGGGCGTGAGGTGGGCCGAGCGCCGGCTGGGCAGGACGATGCCGGTGGCGCCCGCCACCTCGGCGCTACGGAGGATGGCGCCCAGGTTGTGGGGATCGGTCACGCCGTCGAGGGCGACGAGGAACGGCCTGACGCCGCCCTTGCCGGGCCGGCACAGCTCGTCGAGGTCGACGTCGTCGATGGGCCCGGCCTGGGCCAGGACGCCCTGAGGGGCCTCGGTCTGGGCCATGGTCTCGAGGCGCGCCCGGCCCACCTCCCGCACCGGGACCCGGGCCGCCCTGGCCCGCTCGGCGATCTCGGTCAGCAGGTCGGAGGGATCGAGGCCCTCGGCCATCCACAGCTCGCGCACGGGCCGGCGGCCGGCGCGGAGGAGCTCGAGCACGGCTCGGCGGCCTTCGACCTGCTCGCCGCCGAGCTCGGCGTCGCGGCCGCGGCCCTTGGCCGGCCTCGGGGTCATTCGGACTCGATCAGGGCGACGGCCAGGCACGCCATCCCCTCGACCCGCCCGATGGCGCCCAGGCCCTCGGCCCGCGTCGCCTTGACCGACGCCGGCGCGCCCAGGACCTCGGTGAGCCGGGCGGTCATGGCGGCGACGTGCGGGGCCAGCTTCGGGGTCTCGGTCACGACCGTGCAGTCGACGTTCACCGGGCGCCATCCGGCCGCGGCCACCCGCTCGACGACGGCGGTGAGGAGCCCGGTGCTGTCGGCCCCGCGCCAGCGCTCGTCGTCGTCGGCGAAATGCGCCCCCAGGTCGCCGAGCCCGGCGGCGCCGAGGAGGGCGTCGGCGACGGCATGGCAGACGACATCGGCGTCGCTGTGGCCGTCGAGGCCGGGCCCGCCGGTGATGGTCACCCCGCCGAGAACGAGGGCGCGCCCGGGATCATCGCTGAACCGGTGGATGTCGATGCCCTGGCCGATGCGCAGGCTCATCGGGTGCCCTGGCCGACGCGGACCGTCACGAGCGCGCCACCGCCTCGCGGGCCCGGGCGAGGTCGTCCGGCACCGTCAGCTTGAGGTTCCCCGGCTCACCGGGCACGACGGCGACGCGCCCGCCGGCCTGCTCGACGAGGGCGGCGTCGTCGGTCGCCTCGCCGCCATCGGCGTGGGCGCGACGCAGCACGTCGGCCACGAACGCCTGCGGTGTCTGCACGGCGACCAGGGTGTCGCGCTCGAGGGTTGCGGTCACGTGGCCGGTGGCATCCACGGCCTTGATGGTGTCGGGCACGGGCAGGCCGGGGACGGTGCCATCGACCCCGTCGCGCACGGCTCCGACCACCGCTGCGAACAACGCGGCCGAGGCCATGGGACGCGCCGCGTCGTGGACGATCACGATGCCGGCGTCGGCGGGGACCGCGGCCAGCCCGGCCCGCACCGAGGCCGAGCGGGTGGCGCCGCCGGCGACGACGGCGTGCACGCCGAGTGGCGGCTCCTCGTCACTTCCGGCCGGCGCGACCACCACGATGCCTTCGGCCACCGACGCGGCATTGGCCACCGACCAGTCGACGACGCGCCGCCCGCCCAGCTCCTCGAACTGCTTGGCCGTCCCGAAACGTGTCCCGGCCCCCGCGGCGACGACGATCGCCCAGACGCTCACTCGTCGTTGACGGCGGCGAAGAGCATGCGGCCCACCGAGGTCTCGGTGCCGCCGGTGATGCGCACGTCGAGCTCCTGGCCCAGACGCGCCCCGCCGCCGGTGACGACGACCATCGTCCCGTCGTCGAGGAACCCGACGCCCTGGCCCGGCTCCTTGCCCTCGCGCTCGAGCTGGATGCGCACCGTCTCACCGGGAAGGAACTGCGGACGGAGGCCGTCCACCAGGCGGTGAAGGTTCATGCACTGGACCCCCTGCAGCTCGGCGACCTTCTGCAGGGCCGAATCGGTGGTGACGATGCTGACGCCCAGGCGCTTGGCCAGCACGATCAGCTTGGTGTCGACCTCGGGATGCTCGGGCAGCTCGTCGTCGGTGATGTGGAGGCGCACGCTCGTCTCGGTGCGGAGAACGTCGAGCAGCTCGAGCCCCGACCGGCCCTTGCGGCGCCGGATCGGGTCCTGGGCATCGGCGATCCCCTGCAGCTCGTCGAGCACGAACCGGGGGACGAGCAGCGCGTCGCGAAGGAAGCCGGAGCGGGCCAAGGGCAGGAGGCGACCGTCCATGATGCTGCTGGTGTCGAGCAGCACCGCCGAGCTCTCGGCGCCGTCGCCGTAGGGCGTGGTCCTGACCAGCGGGCGGGTGGAGAGGCCGGCGAGGGCGAGCAGCTCCTCGGTCTTGCGACCGGCCACGACATAGCCGTAGTAGACGCCGATCCAGACGAGCATGCCGAGCACGGGCCAGCCCCAACGACCCGGGAGCAGCATGACGGCAGGCACCCCGAGCAGGGCAGTGACCATCCCGGCCGCGAGGGCGCCGACGGTGCCGGCCAGCAGCCGCGAGGCGGGCGTGCGCTCGACCTGGGCCTCGACACTGCCCATGGCCCGGCGCAGCAGGCGGCCGACGCCGCCACCGGCTACGTAGCCGATGCAGGCCCCGAGGGTCGCGCCGACGACGGCGCCGTTGCCGGGCTCGACCCCGCTACCGCGCCCGAGCGCGAACCCGGCCGCAGTGGCCAGGAACACGATGAACAGGCGCGTGATCTCTACGAACACGCCACCAGGTTACGGCAGGGCTTCGTTGAGCTTCTTCTCGGCCTCTTCCTCGGA
>DATLDH010000162.1:0-6064 GCA_035526015.1 Acidimicrobiales bacterium | reverse complement strand
AGGACGGTCAGGTAGTTGCTGGCCCCGGTGCCGCCCACGCCGTGCGCCGACACCGCCGGGGCGACCGCGCCGATGAGCGCGAGGCCCGTGGCTACGGTGAGGAGCATGCGGCGCATCACGACCATCATCGCCGCGTTCGTGATGGTGCTGATCGCCACGGCGGGCCCCGCGTCGGCCCACGCCGACCTGCGCTCGACGACACCGGCGAGCGGCGCCGTGCTGAAGGAGCCGCCGTCGCAGGTGACCATGACGTTCACCGAACGCGTCGAGATCACCGCCTCGTCGGTGCAGGTCTTCGACGCCGATGGCACGCGGGCTGACGGCGGCGGTCGGGCCCATCACGCCGCTGGCCGCCCCGCGGTGGTGGTCCTCGATCTCGCCGACGGCCTGGCGCGCGGTGGCTACGTCGTCACGTGGCGGGTCGTCTCGACCGACGCCCACCCGATCCACGGCGCCTTCACCTTCACCGTGGGGACGTCGGCCGCCGACGTCGACGGCCTGGCCCGGCGGCTCGTCGACACCGGAGGCACCGACGCAGAGGTCGGCTTCAACTACGGCGTGGCCAGGGCCCTGACGTTCGGCGGCTTCCTCGTGCTGGTCGGCGCCCTGGCCTTCGGTCTGCTGGTGGGCGGGGCCGCATCGGTCCGGCGGGCGCAGGTCGCGGGGGCGGCGGCGTGCGCGGTCGGCACCCTCGCCGCGTTGCCGCTGCACGCACTGGCCGGCGCCGGCCTCGGGCTCGGTCGCATCGGCGACGCGCCGGTGCGGTCTGCGCTGCTCGACGGCCGGTACGGCCAGGCGGCCATGGTGCGACTGGCGCTGCTCGCCGTGGCGGCCGTCCTCGTGGCCCTACCTGTCGCCGTCAGACGGGTGCCGGCGCTGGTCGCCGGCGTCCTCGGGGCCGGTCTGGCCGGCACGTTCGCCGTCTCGGGCCACGCCGTCACCGGGCGGTGGGTCGTGCTGGCTCTCGTCGTCGACGTCGTGCACCTGGTGGCGGCGGCGGTGTGGGTCGGAGGACTGGTCGCACTCGTCGTCCACGTCGCCGACGTCGTCGACGACGAGCAGCGACGAGCGGCGGCGGCGCGCTTCAGCCGGGTGGCCGCGGTTGCGGTGACCATCGTCGTCGTCACCGGCACCATCCAGTCGTTCCGCCAGGTCGGCGAGATCGACGCGTTGACGAGCACCCGCTACGGGCACCTGCTGGCCGTGAAGGTGGCCATCGTGACCGCCATGCTGGTGGCCGCGTTCTGGAGCCGGCGCTGGGCCCGCGCCGCGAGCGACCGGAGCATCCCGCGCTCGCTGGCCATCGAGACCGTGGGGGCCGTGCTCGTCGTCGCCGTCACTGCCGCGCTGATGAACGCGCCGCCGGGACGGACCGCGCTGGCCAAGCCGTTCGCCGGCGAGCTGACCATGACGCGCGCGCTGGTGGACGTCACCATCGAGCCGGCTCGCGCCGGCCTCAACGACGTGCACGTCTACCTGCTCACCCCCGAGGGGCAGGTGCGCGACGCCCCCGAGGTCACGGCCCGCCTGTCACTCGCGTCCGACGGGATCGGCCCCCTCACCGTTCCGCTCCGCCGGGCCGCACCCGGCCACTTCTCCGCCTACGGGCTCTCTGTGCCCCTGGCCGGCCGGTGGGCCCTGGACGTCACCGTGCGGTTCACCGACGTCGACCAGGAGACGAAGCGGACATTCGTCACCTTCCGCTGACAGGATGGGACCGACATGACCAACCGACCCCGCAGCCGTGACGTCACCGAGGGCTACGAGCGGGCCGGCGCCCGCGCCATGCTGCGCGCCGTCGGCATGGGCGACGGCGACTGGGAGAAGCCGCAGGTCGGCGTGGCGTCGTCCTGGAACGAGGTGACGCCGTGCAACATGCCGCTCGACCGGCTGGCCAAGCAGGCCAAGCTCGGGGTGCGGGAGGCAGGGGGGTACCCGTTGGAGTTCGTGACCATCGCGGTGAGCGACGGCATCTCCATGGGCCATGAGGGCATGCACGCGTCGCTCGTCAGCCGCGAGATCATCGCCGACTCGGTGGAGACCGTCATGCACGCCGAGCGGTTCGACGCCCTGGTGTGCTTCGCCGGCTGCGACAAGTCACTACCGGGGATGCTCATGGCCGCCGCCCGTCTCGACCTGCCGGCGGTGTTCCTCTACGGCGGCACCATCCAGCCCGGCCACATGCCCGACGGGAGCGCCATCGACATCGTCGACGTGTTCGAGGCGGTGGGCGCCCACGCCGCCGGCACCCTCGACGCCGCCGGGCTGCTGGAGATCGAGAGCCTGGCCTGCCCGACCATCGGCAGCTGCGCCGGCATGTTCACGGCCAACACCATGGCGGCCATCTCCGAGGCGCTCGGCATGGCCCTGCCCGGCTCGGCATCGGCTGCCGCCGTCGACCCGGTCCGCGACCAGTTCGCGTACGACAGCGGCACGGCGGTGATGGCCCTGCTCGAGGCCGACATCCGTCCCAGCCGCATCCTCACCAAGGAGGCGTTCGAGAACGCCATCGCCATCACCATGGCGCTGGGCGGCTCCACCAACGCGGTGCTCCACCTCCTGGCCATCGCCAACGAGGCACAGGTCGCGCTCGACCTCGACGACTTCAACACCGTCGGCCGGCGCGTGCCCCATCTCGCCGACCTCCGGCCGGGCGGCCGCTTCCACATGGTCGACCTCGACCGTGTCGGCGGCGTGCCCATGGTGCTGCAGCAGCTGCTCGACGCCGGGCTGCTCCACGGCGATTGCATGACCGTGACCGGTCGCACCATGGCCGAGAACCTGGCGGCGCTGGCGCCGCCCGCGCCCGACGGCACGGTGGTGCACACGATCACCGAGCCCATCCACGCTGGCGGTGGCATCGCCGTGCTGACCGGATCGCTGGCGCCGCGAGGCGCGGTGGTGAAGATCGCCGGCATCGAGCAACCGTCCTTTGACGGTGTCGCGCGCGTGTTCGACGGCGAGGAGGCGGCGATGGCCGCCATCGTGGGCGGCGACATCGAGCCCGGCACCGTGGTCGTCATCCGCAACGAGGGGCCGAGAGGCGGTCCGGGTATGCGCGAGATGCTGGCCGTCACCGGCGCCATGAAGGGCGCGGGGCGGGGCACCGACTGCGCCCTCGTCACCGACGGGCGGTTCTCGGGCGGCACGCGCGGGTTCTGCATCGGTCACGTCGCGCCCGAGGCCGTCGACGGCGGCCCCATCGCCTTCGTGCGCGACGGCGACCGCATCGTCATCGACACCGACGCCCGCACCATCGAGCTGCTGGTCGACGAGGCCGAGCTGGCCCGCCGGCGAGAGGGCTGGGCCCCGCCGCCCCCCAAGTACACCCGCGGCGCCCTCGCCAAGTTCGCCCGCCTCGTCACCGGCGCCGACCGCGGCGCCGTCACCGAAGCGTGAGCTAAGGTTGGTGTGATGTCGTCCTTCGCACAGATCCTGGTAGTCATCACCTAGCGCACGCCGACCCTTCGCGCGTGCGCCCACGGCCTCCCATTCGGGGGGTCGTTTTCTTTTCTCAGGGAGTCATTTCAGATGCACATGAACGGGGGCCAGGCCCTCATCAAGAGCCTCGAGCTCGAAGGCGTGGAGGTCATGTTCGGCCTGCCCGGCGGGGCCATCCTGCCGGTGTACGACCCGATCATCGACTCGCCCATCCGCCACATCCTCGTGCGCCACGAGCAGGGCGCCGGCCACATGGCCGAGGGCTACGCCCACGCCACGGGCCGCCCGGGCGTGTGCATGGTGACGAGCGGCCCGGCTGCCACCAACGTGGTGACACCGCTGTGCGACGCGTACATGGACTCGATCCCGCTCGTCTGCATCACCGGTCAGGTGCCGCTGGCCTCCATCGGCAGCGACGCCTTCCAGGAGTGCGACACGACCGGCATCACCATGTCGGTCACCAAGCACAACTACCTCGTCACGTCGGCCCAGGACATCCCCCGCATCGTGCGCGAGGCGTTCCACATCGCCACCACCGGCCGGCCCGGGCCGGTGCTCATCGACGTGCCCAAGGACATCGTCGACCCCAAGAACCCGCGCTCGGCCATGGACTGGTACTGGCCCGAGACCCTCGACCTCCCCGGCTACAAGCCCAACACCAAGGGCCACCCGCGGATGATCAAGGAGGCGGCCAAGATGATCCTCGCCGCCGAGCGCCCCGTCATCTACGCCGGCGGCGGCATCCTCAAGGCGCGGGCCGCCGAGGTGCTGCGCGCCCTGGCCGAGCTCACGGGCATCCACGTCGTGACGACCCTCATGGCGCGCGGCGCGTTCCCCGACCGTCACCCGCTCTGCCTCGGTATGCCGGGCATGCACGGCAACTACACCGCCATCACCGCCATGCAGGAGGCCGACCTGCTGATCGCCCTCGGGTCGCGCTTCGACGACCGCGTCACCGGCAAGGTCGACGGCTTCGCACCCGACGCCAAGATCATCCACGTCGACATCGACCCCGCCGAGCTGGGCAAGGTCCGCCGGCCCGACGTGCCGATCGTGGGCGACTGTCGCCTCGTGATCGAGGAGATCGTGCGGGCCGTCAACGACCTCGGCACCGACGCCCAGCCCGACCAGGGCCCCTGGAAGAGCCGCATAAGCGGGTGGCAGGAGAAGTACCCGCTCACCTACGACCAGACCTTCGACGACGGCGGGCCACTCAAGCCGCAGTACGTCATCGAGCAGCTCCGGGACTCGACGCCGGACGACACCATCGTGGTGTCGGGCGTCGGCCAGCACCAGATGTGGACGAGCCAGTACTGGCGCTTCGACCACCCCTACACGTGGGTCAACTCAGGCGGCCTCGGCACCATGGGCTTCGCCGTGCCCGCCGCCATCGGCGCCAAGGTCGGCCGCCCCGACAAGATGGTGTGGGCCGTCGACGGCGACGGCTGCTTCCAGATGACGGCCCAGGAGCTGGTGACGGCATCCAGTGAGCGCATCCCCATCAAGGTCGCCATCCTGAACAACGCCTACCTCGGCATGGTGCGCCAGTGGCAGGAGATGTTCTACGAGGAGCGCTACAGCGAGGTGTACCTGTCGCCCGACCTGCCCGACTACGTGAAGTGGGCCGAGGCCATGGGCTGTGTCGGCATGCGCGTCGAGTCGCCCGAGGAGGTGCAGCCGGCCATCGACAAGGCGAACTCCATCGACGACCGGCCGGTGGTCATCGACTTCCGCACCGACTCGTCGGAGAAGGTGTACCCGATGGTTGCGGCCGGGCTGACCAACAGCCAGGTCACCGTCGACCCGTCGCAGGGGGAGGGAGGCCGATGAGCACCTCTGGACCGGAACCGGTCCGCCACCACACGCTGTCGGTGCTGGTCGAGAACCAGCCCGGTGTGCTGCAGCGCGTCGCCAACCTGTTCTCGCGGCGCGGCTACAACATCTACTCCCTGGCGGTGGCGCCGACCGACGACGAGAAGTTCAGCCGCATCACGATCGTCGTCGACGTCGAGTCGTCGCCTCTCGAGCAGATCACCAAGCAGCTGTTCAAGCTCATCAACGTGGTGAAGATCAGCGAGCTGGCGCCGCACGAGTCGGTGGAGCGCGAGCTGCTGCTGGCCACCGTGCGGGCCGAGCCCGGCATCCGCAGCCAGGTGATCGAGCTCGTCCAGCTGTTCGAAGGTCGCATCGTCGACGTCGGTCGCGACGTCGTCACCGTCATGCTGGCCGGCACTCCTCAGAAGATCGACGACTTCGAGGAGCTGCTGCGCCCGTACGGCATCGAGGAGCTCCAGCGCACCGGCCGGGTGGCGCTGCCCAAGTTGGACCGCCAGGCGCCGCGCCTGCGCTCCGTGAGTGGAAAGGTGGGCTGATGACCAGCATCTACTACGAGAAGGACGCCGACGCCGCGCTGATCGCCGCCCGCAAGGTGGCCGTCATCGGGTACGGATCGCAGGGCCACGCCCATGCGCTGAACCTCAAGGATTCCGGCGTCGACGTGCGCGTCGGCCTGCGGGAGGGCTCGGGCTCCAGGGCCAAGGCCGAGGCGGCGGGGCTGAAGGTGACGACGGTGGCCGAGGCGGCATCGGAGGCCGACCTCATCATGGTCCTGCTGCCCGACACC
>DATLDH010000160.1:0-36268 GCA_035526015.1 Acidimicrobiales bacterium | reverse complement strand
TGCGCTCTGCCGCCAGTTCGGCGTACCGGGTGCTGAGCCACCGTCCTGTGCCGAAGACCCTGACCTCAGGTGCGGCCTCGCGGGTGGTGAGCACCCGCTGCACGTCCGCTCGCTGTCGATCGGCAGCCGTCAGATCCACCTGGAGGCGGTGGTAGCGACGGCTCGAACGACGCGTAGCGATCCAGAGCGGGAACCACGCGGCGACGGCGAGCGGGAGCGCCGCCGGGACCAGGCGGGCAACGACCATGAACAGGCCGACGCTGGTGATGGAGCCGCTGGCGAGGGCCAACAGCCCCCATGTCAGCTCGACCGGGCGGCGCACGGCATCGGTCTGCGCCCGCCTCAACCGGTCATGGAAGGTCGGCTCGTCGAAGGATGCGAGCTCGACCGAGGTGCTCACGGCGACGATGCGCTCCACCGCCAACCGCTCGACCAGCTCGCTCACCAGATCCTGCCGGGCCCGGATCACGGTGGCGGCGCCGCTGGTGATGGTGATGCTGACGGCGATACCGAGAAGGAGCCCGGCGTAGCTTCCGACCGTTTCACCCGGTCGGGGGTCGACGAGCTGCTGGAGGAGCGACTGCCCCAGCACGAGGGCAGCGACAGCGGCCATCGCCTCGATGACGCAACCGACCACGGCACCGAGCAGCTCGCGCGGCGCCGCGGTCCAGACCAGTTCGAGGCCATGGCGGAGTGACCTGAATCGGTCGCGACCGGCTTTCACCGCAGTGACAGGCCGGTGCGCACCACGAGGTCGCCATCAGCCTTGGTCGTCACCCTGCGCGTGCCTCGTTGGCGGGTGGAGCTCACTTCGACCGTCGTCCGATCGGGGAGCACGGTCGGCCGCTTGAAGAAGCGGAGGCGGTACCTCGCCCCGGTCACCGGCCCGGCCAGCGTGAGCACGATGGTCCTGGTCTCCCCCGGCGGGATGTCGACGAAGGTGGAGTAGACGGCCAGCCCGGCCTCGCGTTGCGTCTCGGGGACGACCGTGGCGCCGTCGACGGTGGCGCGGCGCAGGCCGAGGCGCGAGTACACCGAGACGTAGAGGCGGTTGACCCTTGGCGGGACACCGCCATCGCCCCGGCCCACGACATAGGACGGCAACGTATCGGCCGGCACGTTGTTGGTGAGGCGGGCCGTCACGACTCCTTCCACCCGCCCCTCACCCTCGAGCGAGACGCGGTAGTCGATCCTGCGCTCGAGGAACTGGTCGAGCTTGGCCGCGCTCGCGCTGTTGTCGATGACACCGAGCACGTCACCGCCGTCCCGCGGGAGCGCGCCATCGGCACCGACCCGGCCGAACAGCCGCTGCTCGGGCGTTCGGCGCGACCACAGCATCACGTGGTGGTCGGCAACGGTCGGCCCGAGCCGGCGCACCAGCTCGGTCGACGGCGGCAGCGCGCCGCTCGTGAGCCTCGCGAACATGGTGCGGGTCAGGTCGAGGAGGAACAGCTTGCGCCGGCCCTGGTCGTCGCCGAACAGGGTGTACTGACGCCGCAGCAGGAGATCCACCACGGCCGGGCCGTCGAGAGGCTGGTCGATCTCGGGGACGCTGATCGGGCCGGTGATGTCGACCAGGGCGCCGAGCCCCACCGGGTCGACGAGCACCACGCCGTCGACCGACGAGCCCCCCGCCTGGCGGTAGATCTGACGGATGACGTCGCCGGTCCAGGGGAAGTGGGGCGAGATGCTCACGTTCTGCCAGGTCCGCGGCACGTTGAACCGGCCGTAGCGGAAGGCGAACCCGGGCGGTCCGTCGAGGGACCGCCGACTGAGGTCCTGCCCGTCGATGAGCTGGGCGTCGGACCCGACGGTGGGCAGCGAGAGGCGGCCCTTGTCGGCCACCAACTCGGCGAACACCCCGACGATGCCGCCGCTGCCGCGCGCCTCACCCGGGTTCACGAAGGCCACGAAGAAGCGCCTCGGTGTGCCCGCGCCCAGAAGGCCAGGAAGGACATCGGCGGCGGCCGACGCGGTCGTCGCCGAGCGGTCGGCCTCGCCGAGGCGACGAGCGAAGACGTCGATGCCGTCGGCCAGCGGTGGCACCAGCCAGGGCGACCGGAGCTCCGGGATCCGCCGGCGCCCGTCGGTGATGACGGCGGCGGCGCGGTGCAGGGTCGGCCTGATGGCGATGATGGGCGCAGGGTCGATGCGGCCATCGATCAGCCGGAAGGCCGACGGGTCGGCCCGGCCCGCCGCATCCCCGGCCGCACCGGCGACCTCGGCGGCGAGGGCCGAGAGCCGTGCCGCAGCCGACGCCTGCTGGGCCAGGCCGGGCACCATGCGCGCCGGGAGAGCGGTCCAGGACGTGAGCCGCTCGTGGGCGGTGTCGAACCGGCGACCCGAGATCGACAGGGCGGTGGCGGCGCCGACGGTGTCGCCCGCCCGCAGCGCGTCGGCGGCCTGCTTGGCGGCCCTGGTGCCGGCGTCGAGATCGGGCCTCGCCTGGAGGGCGCTCACGCCGAATCCGGCGACGGCGACGGTGACGAACGCTGCTGCCCCCAGCACCGCCCGCCGGGCGGCGCGGGGCCGATAGCGGTCCGAGGTGACGAGCCACGGGAAGAGGCCCACGCCGAAAACGCCACCGGTGGCGAGGCCGAACGCGAGCGGGTGACCGGTGGTGGGAAGGCTGAGCAGCGACACCCCGAGCAGCCCGCCGGCGGCGGCCGATGTCGCCCGGCTTCCTGCCGGGACGACGACGGCCACGACCGCGATGCCCATGGCGGCGCCCGCCAGGGGCCGCTGGCCCCCGGCTGCCACCGCCAGGCCGAGGCCGGCGACGCAGAGGACGGGCACCAGCCAACGCGCGCACCGCGCCACGCCGAGCACGAGCGCCACGACCAACCCGGCGCGGAACACGAGGTCGAGGGCCGGGATGCCGACCGGGCGACCGGCCGCCATGGCGGCGACGACGCTCGCGGCGATGGCGACGGCGGCGACCGTCCGATCCTCGGTCCGGGCCGAGGGCCGCCGAGCGGCGAAGGCCCCGGCGGCGGCGAATCCGAGCGCAGTGAAGAACCACAGCTCCACCGCCGCTCTGACCATTCCAGATCATGGTCGATGGGGCGCGGTGCACAAACCCCGGCGCCTACCCCTGCCGTTCGGTAGAACAGGCCGATGGGTGACATCAGCGTCGATACCGCCGTCGAGCCGGTCGCCGGCGGTCAGGGCCGGTACACGGCCCGCTTCTCCCGTGACTGGCAGATCTGGGGCCCGAACGGCGGCTACCTCGCCTCCATCGCGCTACGCGCGGCGGAGGCCTCGACGACCCATGCCCGCCCGGCCACGTTCTCCTGTGTCTTCGTCGGCACCGGGAACTTCGACGATCCCGTCGACATCGCCGTCGAGCCCATCCGCCAGACGCGTCGGGCCGAGGCACTGCGTGTCTGCATCGGTCAGGCCGGCAAGCCGCTCCTCGAGGCCCACGTCTGGAGTGTCGACGACGACCTCCCCGGCCTCGAGCACGAGGTCGTCGAGTCGCCCGACGTGCCCGGTCCCGACGGGCTCAAGTCGATAGAGGAGCTGATGACGGAGGAGAACCCGGCCCGGTTCTGGTCGAACTTCGAGACCAAGCCGATCACGTGGATCCCGCCGGAGGAATGGCCGCCACCGGAGCCGATGGAGCCGTCGGTGCGGCAGTGGATGCGGTTCAGGCCCCGCTCGTCGTTCGAGGACCAGCCGTGGGTCGACGCCTGCCGGTCGCTGATCCTGCTCGACACCTTCCAGTGGCCCGCCGCCCACCGGCCGCACGTGCTGCGCGGCCCCGACGAGCCCGCCTACATCGCGCCCAACATCGACCTCTCGGCGTGGTTCCACCGCAGCGCCCCCACCAGCGAGTGGCTCCTGGTCGACGCCAGCAGCCCGCTCGCCACCAACGGCCTGATGGCCGGCAGCGCCCGCGTGTGGTCCGAGGACGGCAAGCTGCTGGCCTCGGCCGCCAGTCACCTCATGTGCCGCGAGGTGCCTCGCGGGACGCCGGGCAGCGGCACCGCGAACTGACGGAAGCAGAGGACCCACCATGCCCAAGACGACACCCTGCCTGTGGTTCGACGACGAGGGTGAGGAGGCGGCCGCCTTCTACACCTCGGTCTTCCCGAACTCTCGCGTCACCGGCACGGTCCCCTACACCGAGGCCGGGCCGGGCGAGGCCGGCACCACGATGCTGGTGAAGTTCGAGCTCGACGGCCAGGACTTCCAGGCCATCAATGGCGGGCCGCTGTTCACCTTCAGCGAGGCCATCTCGTTCCAGATCGACTGCGAGGACCAGGACGAGGTCGATTACTACTGGAACGCCCTCACCGCCGACGGCGGCGAGGAGACGCAGTGCGGATGGCTCCGCGACAAGTTCGGCCTGTCATGGCAGGTCGTGCCCACCGCGCTGGCGGAGATCTTCGCCTCGTGCGACGCCCAGGCGTCGCAGCGGGTCATGCAGGCCATGCTCGGCATGACGAGGATCGACATCGCCGCGCTGCAGGCCGCCAAAGACGCCGACTAGAGGGCCGGTGTCGCGGCGCGGGCCCGTTCGGCCCGGTCGGCGACGTAGAGGCCGATGGCGGCCGCGCTCACGACGGCCCCGACACCGAGCACCGACGACCGGACACCCAGCGCGGCCACGAGGGCGCCGCCCACGATGAGACCCAGGAGCTGCGCCCCGTTCTCCGCCATTCCGCCCGCCGCGAGCACGCGGCCGTGCACCGCCTCGGGGCTCCCTCGTTGCAGGACGGTCCGCGACGGGCCCGAGATGGCAGCGGTGGCGACCCCCCACAGGGCCACCCCCGCGAACGCCACGGCGATCCACGGGGTGCCGAGGTACACGACGGCCGTGGCGCCGGAGGCGGCCACCCCTGCCGCGACCCATCCGAACGACGCCAGCCTCTCGCCGAGACGCGCCACCGCGATCCCACCCATCACGAGGCAGATGCCGAACGCGACCTGCAGGGCGGCGAACACGTCCTCCGATCGATGCAGGGCGTCGCGCACGTAGAGGGGCTCGGCCAGGAGGGCGAAGCCGTAGAGCACGTGGACGGAGAAGCCGCAGGCCACGGTCCGCCGCAGCACGCCGCTAGCGATGATGAGCTTCCATCCCTCCAGCGCGTCGCGGATGCGGACCGAGGGGTGCGGCCCGCCGTGGGCGGTGGCCACCGGCCGGAGCCGCACCAACGGGAGGACGGCCAGCCCGACGGCGTAGGTGAAGGCATCGAACACGAAGGCCCCCCGGAAGCCGAACACGGCGATGGCGACGCCCGCCGCGGCCGGGCCGAGGACGATGGCCAGCTCGTCGGTCAGCGAGACCAGGGCATTGGTGCGCGCCAGGTGGTGGTCGCTCACCAGCCGGGGCGGCATCGACTGCAGCGCGGGATGCGAGAAGGCCGATGCCACGCCGTGGAAGCCCGAGAGCACCGACAACGTCCCGAAGTCGTCGGCGGACAGCAGCGCCAGGGAGGCGGCGATCCCGACGACCTTGGCGAACGCGAGCGTCGCCTTCGGCCCGAGACGGTCGACCACCGTGCCCGACACCGGACCGAGCACGACCCCCGGCACGGCGAAGGCGATGCCGAAGAACGCCACCTGGCCCGGTGTGGCGTCGTAGCGGTAGGCGGCGTAGGCCCAGATGGCGACGATCGTCGCCCAGGACCCGATGGCGCTGAGCGCCTCGGCGCCGAGGAACGCGATGGTGCGCGCCGACCACGGCGAGACCTCGGCCTTCACGCCAAGGTCACGGGCGGGCAGAGATGTCGTTGCAGCGTTCGCACACCTCCTGCGGGATGACGCCCATGCGCATCAGGAGGGCGAACATCTTGCAGCCGAGACACAGTCCGAAGACCGACTCGAGGGTGGCGGCGACAGCGAGGAGCCCGAGGACCACATAGGCCGTGCTCCGGTCGTCGAGTCCGAAGGCGAGGATCAGGGCGGTCACGGAGAAGACGACGCCGACGGCCTGGGCGAACCGCTTGGGCGGACCCGGCACGAGACGGGGAGCGACGTCGAGGCGCGGCGTCACCACGCGGGTCACCAGCTGGCCCAGTGGGCTGAACGTCGGCCCCGCCAGCACTCGGGCGACGAAGCCATAGGCGATGGCGAGGGTCAGCCACCGAAGATCGAGGCCGATCGTGGCCAGGCACATGATCACGACGCCGCCGGCGACGAGGCGTGCCGACACCTCGTTGACGGGGTCCGGGAAGGCGGGGAGGCGCACGCTCCCAGGCTAGGTACGGTGGAGAGCACTGTGCGACGGCGCGGCGGCGGGCTGCTGCTGGTGATGATGCTCGGGACGGCGGGGTGCTCGAGCGCCCCCCTCACCCACGCCGGAACGCCGGCCACGACGGCGAGGTCCAGCACCTCGACGACGGCGGTCTCCGCGCCGACCACCACCACCACGCTGCCCCGGCCGGTCAGCGAGCAGCCGTGGACTCCCTTCGCCACCGTCGGCGGCCTCGCGCTCCGCCACCCCGCTTTCCGCGTCGAGCGGGTGGCGTTCCATGAGTCCAATCACGACGGCGCCCAGCCGATGCTGCCGACAGCCACCGCCATCAGGCCCACGGTCCTCGAGAGTCGCGAACGCGACACCCCGGCCAACACCGCCGTCGACATCGTCGTCGACCCGGCCACCGAGATCCGGGCGCCGGTGAGCGGCGTGGTCAAGCGGTCGGGCGGCTACACGCTCTACTGCGACAATCGCGACGAGTACGCCGTCATCCAGCCCGACGGGCAGCCCGAGTGGGAGGTGAAGGTCCTCCACATGTCCGGCGTCCGGGTCGAGCGCGACCAGCGGGTGGAGGCCGGGGTGACCGTCATCGCATCGCGAGCCAACCGGCTGCCGTTCGCTTCCCAGGTCGAGGAGGTCTCGGCCCGCCCCCCCTGGCCCCACGTGCACATCGAGGTCGTCGACCCTCGCATCCCCGACCGTCCCTCACCCTCGAACTGCAACTGACTGTCGCGGTAGGCGCGTGGCAGGGTAGCGGCGTGTTGGCCCGACTACGCGAGCGGCAGGAGTGGAAGTTCTTCTCGGTGCTGCCGAAGGCCGATCGCGGCCTGGCCACGGCATGGTGGGCGGTGCTCGCGCTCCGGGGGGTGCTGCCTGCCGTCTTCGCCATCTCCATGGGCCTGCTCGTCGCCGCCGTGCAGCACGACGACCCTCTCGGTGGCCCGCTGGCGGTGGTCGGCGCCACCTTCGTGCTCCTCCAGGTGATGACACCGATCCATCAGGCCGTCAGCGCCAATCTCGGCAGTCGGGTGGCGGCCTGGTTGTACGACCGCCTGACCGAGGCCTGCGTCCGGCCGCCGGGAATGGGCCACCTCGAGGACCAGCAGCTCACTGGTGACCTCACCGTCGCCCGCGAGTTCGACTTCGGCATGACCGGTCCGCCCATGCACCTGAACATGGACTTCATCGCCGGGAGCCTGGTCGAGATGGTCGGCGGTCTCGTCTCGGTGATGGTCCTGTTCGCCTTCCGGTGGTGGGCCCCGTTCGTGCTCGGTGGCGCATGGCTGTCGACGCACTGGCTGCTGCGCGAGAGCGGGGTGTGGCGCGACCGCAACACCGACGAGGTGCGGCTCGCCCAGCGCGACGCGGAGTACACCTATCGACTCGCCGTCGACCCCCCCGCGGCCAAGGAGCTGCGGATGTTCGGGCTCGCCGGGTGGGCGATCGAGCGCTTCATCGATCGCCGCCGCAAGCTCTTCGAGCTGCAGTACCGCGCCACACGACTGCGTGAGCGCCCTGTGATCTGGGCGGTCGTGATCGTCGTCGCCGCCAACCTGGCGGTCTTCTGGACGCTGGCCGGCGCCGCTGCCGGCGGGCACCTCCCGCTGGGTCGCGTGGTGGTCTTCGCCCAGGTGGCGGTGGGAGCCAGCATGATCGCCTTCGGTGGCCTCAACTGGGCCATGGACGGCGCCTCCGCCCCGGTGGCCGCGGTGCTGAGGCTGGAACCGGCCATGGAGCCCGCCGGCAGCCTCCGCGTCGGGGTGCGGCCCGCGTACGGCATGCCCGCGCGCGAAATCGTGTTTCGCGACGTCGGCTTCGGCTATCCGCTCGCCGGAAGCCCGGTCCTCGAGCACTTCGACCTGACGATCCCGGCCGGTTCGTCTCTGGCCATCGTCGGCCAGAACGGGGCGGGGAAGACCACCCTGGCCAAGCTCCTCTGCCGGCTCTACGACCCTCAGGACGGGGCCATCGAGGTCGACGGGGTCGACCTGCGCGACCTCGACATCGAGTCGTGGCGCCAACGCGTGACCGCGGTGTTCCAGGACTTCATCCGCTTCGAGCTCCCGTTACGCGACAACGTCGCACCCGCGGGCGCGCCCGACGACGTCATCCTCGCCGCGCTGGCCGACGCCGGCGCCACCGGCCTGGCCGACCTCGACACGCCCCTGGCGCGGGGCTACGACGGCGGCACCGATCTCTCGGGCGGTCAATGGCAACGCGTGGCGCTGGCCCGCACTCTGTGCGCCGTTCGGCAGGGGGCCGGCCTGGTGCTGCTCGACGAGCCGACGGCCCAACTCGACGTGCGCGGCGAGGCCGAGATCTTCCGCCGCATCCTCGACGCCACGCGCCACGTCACCACCATCCTGGTGTCGCACCGGTTCTCCACCGTGCGGCATGCCGACCGCATCTGTGTGCTCGAGCACGGGCGGGTCGTCGAGCTCGGCAGTCACGAGGAGCTGATGGCACTCGGCGGGCGCTACCACACGATGTTCGAGCTGCAGGCCCAGCGCTTCGAGTCGGCCGACGAGGACGAGGGGGTGGAGCTCGATGCGCTCGCCTGACGCTGCTGCCGACGAGGAGCTTCCCCCCGCGCTCCGCTCGATGTGGCGCCTCTGCCGGTTGGGCTACAGCCACGAGCCGGCTCTGCTGCTCGCCGCCTTCCTCCTGTCGCTGCTGGCGGCCCTGCCCGACGCGCTCCTCGCGTTGTGGTTGAAGTTCCTCGGCGAGGGGTTGCTGCACGATGACCCGTCGAAGCTGCGCCTGGCGGGTGTCGGGCTGGCGGTGTCGGCCGCGGCGACATGGTTCCTGCGCACGGTCAGCAGCCGCGTGCAGCGCCGCTTCCGCGACAAGGTGTCCATCGCCCTGGAGTCCCACGTGGCGCGGCTGCAGGCGTCGGTGTCGACCATCGCCCACCAGGAGCGCCCCGACTACCTCGACCGCCTCGCCGTCCTCCGGGACCAGGTGTTCGTGCTCGACCACATGTACATGTCGATGTTCTCGACGGCGGGCTGGGTGCTGCGGCTCGGCGTGACCATCGCCCTCCTCGTGTCGATCCACCCGGCCCTGGCCCTCCTGGCCGCGTTCGCACTCCCGACCGTCATGGCCTCGACGTGGCGACCCGGCGTGGAGCGCAAGGCAGAAGAGAAAGGCGCCCCGCACAACCGGCTGGCCAAGCATCTGTTCATGACGGCGACCACCGCGCCTCCCGGCAAGGAGGTGCGGGTCACGGGCATCGGGCCCAAGCTCGTCGAGGATCGGCGGGCCGCGTGGGAGCGCTGGTACGGCCCCGTCGCGTCAGCGCGCTGGGGCAGCGCGGTGTGGCACACGTTGGCGTGGGCCCTCTTCGGGGGTGCCTACGTCGGGGCCATCGTGTTCGTGGCCGTGGGGCTCGACGCGTCGGTCGGCTCGACCCTCCTGGTATTGGCCGCCGGCTCGCGGCTGTCGGCCTACATCGGGGCGACGGTCGGCGAGATCGGGTTCCTCCGGGGCATCTGGCTCGACGGGTCGCGCCGCCTCGTCTGGCTGGAGGACTACGCCGCGTCGGTCGTGGTCGACGAGGACCTTCCCGCGCCCGACCGGCTCAGCGACGGCATTCGGCTCGAGGCCGTCTCATTCGCCTACCCCGGCACCGACCGCCTCGTCCTCGAGGACGTCGACCTGCACCTTCCTGCCGGAGCGGTCGTCGCCGTCGTGGGGGAGAACGGGGCGGGGAAGTCCACGCTGGTGAAGCTGCTCTGCAAGCTCTATGCCCCGACCACCGGGCGGATCGCGGTCGACGGCCAGCCGCTGTCGCGCATACGCGGCGAGGAGTGGCGGGCGCGCCTGGCGGGAGCGTTCCAGGACTTCTTCCGGTTCGAGTTCGTGGCCCGCCAGAGCGTGGGGGTCGGCGACATCCCGATGCTGGATGACCGGCCGGCGGTGGCCGGCGCCATCGGCCGTGCCGGTGCCGACGATGTCGTCGATCGACTCGAGCAGGGGCTGGAGACCCAGCTCGGGCCGACGTGGCCGGGCGGGGTCGAGGTGAGCTTCGGGCAATGGCAGAAGCTGGCCCTGGCGCGCGGGTTCATGCGCCAGCAGCCGCTGCTGCTCGTGCTCGACGAGCCCACCGCCGCCCTCGACGCCGAGACCGAGCACGCGTTGTTCGAGCGCTACGCGGCGGCGGCGCGCAGCTCGACCGGCAACGAGGGGAGCGCCGAGGGCCGCATCACGGTCCTCGTGTCCCACCGCTTCTCCACTGTGCGCATGGCCGATCTCATCGTCGTGCTGGACGGGGCGCGGGTCGCCGAGGTCGGGACCCACGACGACCTCATGGCCCGCCGCGGCCAGTATGCCGAGCTGTACGGGTTCCAGGCCTCCGCCTACCGCTGAGCCGTGCCGCACCCGAACCAGCGCGCCACCGCCGACCTGCCCCCCGAGCTGCGGCGCACGACGGTGCCGCCGGCGGTGCGCGACTGGGTGCGACGGTGCGCCGGGGCCCCGGTCGTCGGGGTGCGCCGGCTACCGGGCGCGTCGTCGACCGCCGTCCACGGGCTCCATCTCGCCGACGGTCGCCGCTTCGTGCTCCGGAGGTACTCCTGGCCGGGCTTCCTGCAGGAGGAGCCGATCGCGCCACGGCGCGAGGTCGACGCCCTGGTCCTCGGCACACGGAGCGGCCTCGGCGTGCCCGAGGTGGTGGCGGCCGACACGACGGGCGACGCCGTCGGCGACGGTGTCCCGGTCCTGCTCATGTCGTGGCTGCCGGGACGCGCGGTCGGCGCCCCCGACGTCGACCGCCTGGCGGAGGTGGTGGCGTCGGTCCATGCCGTCGACGCGTCCTCGCTGCCGCACGAGTACTTCCGCTGGTACGCGGACCGTCCCACCCTGCGCCCACCGCCCTCGGGCGTCACCGCGATCTGGGAGCGGGCCCAGGAGGTGTGGGACGCCGGACCTCCTCCCTTTCGCCCCGCGTTCGTGCACCGCGACTTCCACCCCGGCAACGTGCTGTGGTCGCGGGGTCGACTGACGGGCATCGTCGACTGGGCCAACGCCTGCCGCGGGCCGACGGGATGCGACATCGCCCACTGCCGCGCCAACCTCATCAGCTGGGCCGGCGTGGCGGCCGCCGACGCGTTCCGCGCCGCGTACGAGCGCCTCACCGGTGAGGCCCACCACCCGTACTGGGAGATCGCCTCGGTGTTCGAGAACGGTCCTTCGTGCTACACCCGGCCGGCGGCGGTCGCCGAGGCCGAGCCGCGCCTGTCGGCGGCACTGGCCGAGCTCGGCGCTCTACCCTGAGGTCGACAAACGACAGTGGGGGCTGAGGATGCGCACGACGACACGATGGACGATGGCGGCCGTGGTCATGGCCATGCTGGCGCTGGCGCTGCCGGCCAGCGCGGCCGAGGACTACAGCGTGCCCTGCTCGGGACGGGGCGGTGGAGTCGACGGACTGCGTGCCGCCATCACCGCCGCCAACCGGGCGAGGGGCGGCAACATCCTGCTCGAGCCCGGGTGCACCTACGTCCTGACGAAGGTCGACAACGTGGGTGGCGGAGGCGCCAATGGCCTGCCCGTCATCCACGCGCCTATGACCATCGGGGCGCAGTCCGACCGCGGCCCGCTGGGGTTCCTCGGCATCGACATCGGGCTCGGCGGTGACGACGACGGGCCGGCGAGGATCGTTCGCAGCGGTGAGCCGAGGACGCCCGACTTCAGGCTCCTCGACGTCGGCTCCGAGGGGTCGCTGACCCTCTCGATGGTCGATCTCGTGGGCGGCCGGTCGACGTCGTCGGGCGCCGCCATCCGCAGCGCGGGCGGCGACCTCCGCATCTCCTATGCCAAGGTCGAGGGCAACACCGTGGCGGCTGCCGCCGGTGTCGGCACCGGAGCGGTTGCCGGCGGAGCCATCGCCACGACGGGGAAGCTCGCACTCTCGTACTCCCACGTCGTCCGGAACCGTGCCGAGGGTGACACCGTGGTCGGCGGTGGGGTCTCGGCCGGGTCGCTGACCATGAGCTACAGCGACATCAAGGCCAACACGGCCGCGGGTGTGGCGAAGGGGAACGGCGGTGGCGTGGCCACCACCGGCGCCGTCGAGCTGCGCTACAGCGACGTCGCCGACAACAAGCTGACGGTCTCGGCCGGCCCCGCCCGCGGCGGCGGCATCGACGCCGAGGGCGCGGTGAAGCTCGACTACAGCCACGTCACGGGCAACACCGCGACCGGGACGCCGGCGTCGGCAGGAGGCGTCTACAGCAAGACCAAGTTCTCCGGCTCGAGCTACACGACCGAGAAGAACGCTCCCACCGACTGCGAAGCGCCGGGCTGCTGATGCTCGACCACCTGTCGATCCAGTGCGCCGACATAGGCGCCAGCGTGGCGTTCTACGACACGGTGCTCGCCCCGCTCGGCGGCAAGCGGATCATGTCGTTCGGTGACGTCCACGGGTACGGGGTCGACTTCCCGAGCTTCTGGCTCGGGCCGCTGTCGCCGGGGCCGCTCGGCGCCGACGCGTCCGGGCGCGAGTCCCACATCGCGTTCACGGCTCCGGACCGAACCGCGGTCGCCGCGTTCCGCGACGCGGCCGTGGCCGCCGGCGCCGAGGTGCTGCACGAGCCGCGCTCGTGGCCGGAGTACCACCAGCACTACTTCGGCGTGTTCGTGCGCGACCCCGACGGCAACAATGTCGAGGCGGTCTGCCACCAGCCCGAGTAGGAAAGGGTGGTGATGCACCGGTCGACCGCCGAGCTGGCGGCCGGCGTCGATGACGTGCGAGGGTCACCGTCCGACGCCGGACGGCTCGAGCTGATCGTGGCCCGTCCCGACCTCCTCCAGCGTGCGGTGCTCGAGGAGGGGCGGCTCGACCCCGCCCTCGGTCTCGAAGGCGACACCTGGAGCGTGCGTCCGAGCAAGCGCACGCCCGACGGCTCGCCGCACCCGGACATGCAGCTGAACGTGATGAACGCCAGGGCCGCGGCGTTGTTCGCGGTCACGCCCGACCGCTGGGCCCTGGCCGGGGACCAGCTCTATGTCGACCTCGACCTGACACCGGAGAACCTCCCGGCCGGGACGCGCCTGCAGCTGGGCTCGGCGGTCATCGAGGTCACCGATCAGCCCCACAACGGGTGCCCGAAGTTCGTCGAGCGGTTCGGCGCGGACGCCTTGCGCTTCGTGATGTCGCCGGTCGGGAAGGAGTTGCGCCTCCGGGGCATCAACGCCCGGGTGGTGACGGCGGGGACCGTGCGCCGGGGTGACACCGTCACGAAGGTGGTGGGTAGGTAGCTCCCGATGGCACGGCGGCTACCCGGCGATGTCCGGGTCGGATGCTCGGGTTGGGTCTACAAGGACTGGCGCGGGCTCTTCTATCCCGAGAAGCTCGCCCAGCGACGCTGGTTCGAGTTCTACGCCGGGCACTTCGACACCGTCGAGATCAACAACACGTTCTACCGGCTGCCGCCGCCGTCGACCGTCGAGCTCTGGGCCGAGCAGGCGCCACCCGGCTTCGTCTACGCCATGAAGCTCGGCCAGTTCGGCTCACACCGCATGAAGCTGAGGGATGCGGCGTCGTGGATGCCCAACCACCTCGACCGGGCCCAGCGCCTCGGCAAGGCCCTGGGCCCCACCCTCGTGCAGCTGCCCCCGCGTTGGAAGGCCAACCCCGAGCGGCTCGACCAGTTCCTCACCGTCGCCCCCAGGGAGATGCGCTGGGCCGTGGAGTTCCGGGAGCCGTCCTGGCTGCACACCGAGGTGCTCGCCGTCCTGCGTGAGCACGGCGCCGCCCTGTGCATCCACGACCTGCTCGCCGACCACCCGTGGGAGCTCACCACCGACTGGACCTACGTCCGGTTCCACGGCCCCGACGCGCTCCGCCAGAAGTACGTCGGCCGCTACGGCCCCTCCCGACTCGAGCCCGCCGCCGCCCGGCTGGCGGCCTGGCGCGAGGCCGGCTGCGACGTCTACGCCTACTTCAACAACGACTACGGCGGCGCCGCCATCGCCGACGCCGACTGGCTTGCCGCCCGCCTCGGTGTGGCCACCCCGGCCGCGTGAATGGTTGACCCGGGGTAGAGGGCGGACGTGAGCGCCGTCGTCGAAGGGCTCGGCCGGGCCGGGCTGGCCGCCCGCGGCGCCATGTACATCGTCGTGGCGTCCGTGGCCGCCCAGATCGCCCTCGGCGACCGTGGCCCCCACGCCGACCGTGAGGGGGCGCTGGCCGCCGTGGCCCGCCAACCCATGGGCCGGCTCCTCGTTGCCATCCTCGCCCTCGGCTTCCTGGCCCATGCCGGCTGGCGCCTGGTCGAGGCGGTGATCGACCCCGGCGACGAGGGCACGGACGCCACCGGGCTCGGCAAGCGCGCCGGACAGGTGGCGCGGGCCGGGATCTACCTGACCGGATTCGTGATCGCCCTGCCGTACGTGACCGGCGCCAAGCGCAACGGCGGCGGCGGCAGCGGTGAGCAGGACCTGACCGCGCGTGTGCTCGGTTGGCCCGGCGGGCGCCTGCTCGTCGCCATGGCCGGCGCCGGGTTCCTGGCCGCCGCCGGCGTCAACGGGTGGCGGGCGGCGACGGGGAAGTTCCGCCGGAAGCTCGACACCAGAGCCATGCCGGGCTGGATCGAGATGGCCGTGACCTGGCTCGGGCGCGTCGGGATGACCGCCCGGCTCGTGGCCTGGGGCCTCATCGGCGGGTTCATCATCCGGGCGGCCCTTCGCACCGATCCCCACCAGGCCGTCGGCCTCGACGGGGCCCTGCGCCGCCTGGCCGACCGCCCGGCCGGGCCGGCGCTCCTGCTCGTCACCGCCGCCGGTCTCCTGAGCTTCGGCCTGTACTCCTGCTGTGAGGCCCGCTGGCGAGAGGTGGAGGAAGGCTGACGCGGCGCGTCCCCGCCTGACGGGAGGGTCGCACCACGGGGACTACCCCACAGGGTCAGGGGGTAAGAAGCCTGGCGTGGACACCTCGGGCATCCAGGATCATGCCGTCGGCGTCGAGCTCCAGCTGGTCGAGCTCGTCGAGCAGCACGAGCGGGCCGTGGTGCAGGGACGGGACGACGACGCCCACCGGCTGCAGGCCGAGATCGACATCCTGCAGAACGAGCTGGCCCGCACGGCCGAGCTGCTGGGTGAGGCGGCTGAGCCGGCCCACTTCGACGACGTGACCGAAGCGGCCGGCTGAGCCCTCAGTCGAGGCGCTCGGGCGCTCAGGCGCCCGGGCTGCCCTTGGCGCGGCGGCCGTTGTCGCCGCTGTTGCCCTCACCGTGATGGCCGTTGTCGCCGCTGTTGCCTTCACCGTGATGGCCGTTGTTGCCCTTGTTCGGGTGGGGCTTGTCATCGTCGGCGGGCGGGGGGTTCGGTGCGACGGGCGGGTCAGGGACGGGATCCGGCTCGTTGTCACCGGGGGACGGCGCTGGGCCGGAGCCGGCTCCGTCATCGCCGGCAGCAGGAGCCGGACCGGGCGTCGGGTTGGCAGCCGGGCCGGATCCATGACCGGCCGCGGGAGGCGGGCCGGGAACCGACGCGGTGCTCTCGCCGTTGGCGGGGACGCCGGCCGGCTGGTCCTGCACCGGCGCTACGGCCTCGCGCTCGGGCCCCCGCTGGTCCGGTGACGCCTGGGGCACCTGCGGTGACTCCGTCCGGGGCCCGGGAGCGTCGCTCAGGGCCGCATCGTCGCCGATCGTCGCATCCTCGTCGGTCGACTCGTCGCCGAGGCGCTCCTCGGCCTGGCTGAGGTCCGGCTCACCACGGCGTCGAGAGGGCTCCGCCACGTGCCGGGGGGCGGGGGCGGCAGCAGGGGCGGGGCCCGGTGCCGGAGCGGAGCCATCGGACGGCGTGCCGCGACCGGGTGAGGCGGGAGTCCCGGCCTGCTGGTCGGCGGAGTCGGAGCGGAACCGGCTGGGTGAGCGGCTCTCGTCGAGGACGATGGACCCGTCGTCGGCGCTCTCGGAGCCCGCCGAGGAGCTGTCGTCAGCGCGGTCGAGGGCGAGGTTGTCCTGCACCCACGTATCGGTGTCGGCGATGAGCCGGAGCGCGCCGAGATCGTCGTCGTCGACCAGCACGGCGTGACCGGCGTGCACCAGCGTGTGGTCGGCCCCGCGCTGCACGAGCACGGCTCCCTCGGTCACGGCGATCAGGCAGCGCCTCGCGACCAGGCACTCGACGCCGAACGTCGTGCCACGGACGGCAGCCACGGCGTTGGCCGTGCGGACCTCGAAGCGGGAATCGGACTGGCTCAGGGTCTTGACGCGGTGCCATGTGCGACCGACGTCGAGACGCCCCGCCACCACCCGCCCCCCACGGTTCCGGGCCAGCTCCTCGATGCGGTACCGGGTATCGGGGCCGATGCGGGTCATGCTGCCGTCGAAGAACTCGATCGCGGCGATGCCTGCCGCACCGGTGGTGATCTGCGCCCCGGCGGCGAGCGGATGGCCGGAGGCGGCGGTGACAGCCGCCGATCGACCGGGGTCACGCACGGTGACGACCGGGTGGACCACTTTGAGGTCGGCGAGGGTCGAGGCATGGCCGGCCTGGCTGCGCAGCAGCCCGGTGCTGGCCGCCACGACGGCGGCCACGGCGAACAGGGCCGCAATGCGGCCCTGTGACCCGATCGTCCTCGTGTGGCCTGTGTTCATCGTCTCGTCCTGTGATCCCTGCCGCGGAGACCGTGGCTCGGCGAGGCCGATGCCGTAGGGTTCGGGTCCGTGGCTATGCAAAGGCTACGCCGGTCGGTATGGCACCGCCTAGCGATCGCGCTCTTAGTGAGTGTGTTTTTGGGCACAGTCGCCGGGGCGGGTCTGGCGTCGGGGGCGTTCTTCGGGTTCCAGGCGAGCAGCAGCGACCGGCTCATGGGGTCCAACGCGACCGACCCACGGGTCGTGGTGGTCGGCATCGACGACGCGTCGGTGAGGGCGGTCGGCCAGTGGCCGTTCCCCCGACCGGTGCAGGCCGACCTCCTCCGGAAGCTCACAACTGCAGGAGTTCGACTGATCGGGTACGACGTCCTGCTCGATCCGCCGAAGCCGGAGGACCCACCACTGATAGAGGCGATGAAGAACGTGCCGGTGGTGGTGGCCATCGAGTCGGACCGGCTCCTGTTGGCAGGGCCCCGCCAGCCCTACGGCGTCAACCAGCTGGTCCTGCCCGCCCCGGCGGTGCTCGACGCGGCCGACGCCGGCCTGGTGAACGTCTTCCCGGACGTCGACGGGGTGGTCCGCACCATCCCCCTCGTGGCCCGGACGCCAGACGGCGACCACCTGCCCTCGCTGTCGCTGGCCATGGTCCTGGCCCTGGAGGGCATCGACACGCCGTTGAACGTCGGCCCCCGGGGCGTGGCGGCGGGCGACCGGTTCGTGCCCACCGACGCCCAGTCGCGTCTCACCGTCAACTACAGCTCGAAGCTCGGGGACACCTCCAGTGAGGTCGTGTCGGCCGCCGACGTGCTCGCCGGGCGCCCCCTGCCGCAGCTGAAGGGCGCGGTGGCGCTCGTCGGCGTCGTCGCCCCCACCCTCGGCGATCGCCACGCGGCACCCATCGAGCGGTCGAGCAACGCGCTGCCCGGCGTCTTCATCCACGCCAACGCGGTGAACACCATGCTCACCCGGACCTATCTGAGCGACGACAGCAGCACGGCCACCATCGCCTGGGTGGTGGGTCTGGCGCTCGCCGTCGGTATCGCGCTGGTCTTCCTTCCGCTGTCGGCGGCCGTGCCGGTGCCCTTCGTCCTTGCCATCGCCTATTTCCTGCTGGCCGAGCTCCGCTTCAGCAGCGGCCGGGTGATGAACCAGGTGTACCCGTACCTCGCCATGCTCGCCGCCCTGGTGGTGGGCCTGGTCCTCAAGTACCTGACCGAGGGCCGGCACCGCCGCAGGGTGAACGCCCTGTTCGCCCAGTACGTGCCGCCTGCCGTGGCCGCCCGCCTCGTGGAGGAGGACCGGATCGACGTGTCGATGGAGGGTGAGCGCCTCGACATCACCGTGCTGTTCTGTGACCTCCGGGGCTTCACCGCCCAGTCGGCGAAGATGGAGCCGAGCGAGGTGCGGGAGATGCTCGACCGCTACTACCTGCCGCTCAGCCAGATGATCCTCGACCACCGCGGCACGATCATGCAGTACGTCGGCGACGAGATCTACGCCCTGTTCGGCGCGCCACTCCCGTTCGAGGATCACGCCCAGGCCGCCGTCGACTGCGCCATCGAGATGGCCCGGTTCCGTGGCGAGCTGGCCGGGATCCTCGCCGCCGAGGGCCTCCCGCCCGTGTACTACGGCATCGGCGTCAACTCCGGCTCCGCCGTGCTCGCCCACGTCGGCAACCAGTTCCGGCGGCAGTACTCCGCCATCGGCGACACGGTGAACATCGGCGCCCGCCTCTGCTCCCAGGCCCGCGAGGACCAGGTCTGCCTCAGCGAGGAGACCCGGCGCCGGATGACCGAGGTCCCCGTCGAGCTCGAGGACCTCGGCCCGATCGAGTTCAAGAACGCCACCCGCCCCATCCAGGTGTGGCGCTACACGGCGGGCCCCGGTCGCACGCCCTCGCCGCCGGAACCGCCCAAGGAGACCGCCGCGCAAATCGTCTGAGCGGCTCCCCGCCGGCTGGGAGACTGGCCCGGTGCTGCAGGTGCGCGATCTGGTCGTGGAGGTGGGAGGACGGGCGGTGGTCACCGACGCGTCCTTCACGGGGCGGGCCGGCGACAAGATCGGCCTGGTCGGCCGCAACGGGGCGGGCAAGACCAGCCTCCTGCGGGTCCTCGGCGGCGATGCCCCGCCGGCGTCGGGTGCCGTCGTACGTTCGCCCGGCCTCGGCTACCTGCCGCAGGAGCCGCGGGTCGACGTCGACGCCGCCACGACGGCCCTCTCCCACGTGCTGTCCGGGCGCGGCCTCGACGAGGCGGCCAAGCGGCTGGAGAAGCTCCGTCTCCAGGTCGAGGAGACGCCGTCGGACCGCAACGTGGCGCGCTTCAGCCGCGCCGAGGAGGCCTACCGCCAGGACGGCGGGTACGCCGCCGAGCCCGAGGTGCGGCGCATCGTCGCCGGCCTCGGCCTGAAGCCCGACCGCCTCGACCTCCCCGTCAACGCCCTGTCCGGTGGCGAGCGCAGGCGCGTCGAGCTGGCGCGCATCCTGTTCGGAGGCAGCGACCTGCTGCTCCTCGACGAGCCCACCAACCACCTCGACAACGACGCCCGCACGTGGCTGATGGGGTTCCTCCGCAGCTACCGGGGGACGCTGCTGGTGGTCAGCCACGACATCGGGCTGCTCGACGAGGCCCTGACACGCATCCTCCACCTCGACGAGGGCACGCTCGTCGAATACAAGGGCACGTACTCCCAATACCGGGTGGCGAGGAAGAAGGACGAGGCCCGCCTGGCCAAGCTGGCCACCCGCCAGGAGGCCGAGATCAAGCGCCTCGGCGACCTCGCCGACGCCCTCCGCCATGGCGCCCGCGCCCGGATCGCCAAGACCCTCGACACCCGAGTCGAGCGGCTGCGCGAGGTCAAGGTCGACCGGGCCGCCCGCGAGCGCACGATCAACGTCCGCTTCCCCAAGCCGCCGCATGCCGGCAACCTCGTGCTGGAGGTCGACGGGATGGCCAAGGGCTACGGCGGCCCGCCCGTGTTCTCCGACGTCGGGTTCACCCTCGGCCGGGGCGAGCGACTGCTCGTGCTCGGTCTCAACGGCGCCGGCAAGACCTCGCTGCTGCGGATCCTGGCCGGCATCACCACCGCCGACGACGGCACCTTCCGCTTCGGCGCCGGCGTGTCGGCCGGCTACTACGCCCAGGAGCACGAGGGCATCGCCGCCGGTGTCGACGCCCTGAGCCATGTGCGCGACCACGCCCCGCCGCTTCCGGAGTCCGAGCTGCGCGGACTGCTCGGGATGTTCGGCCTCGTGGGCGAGATGGCGTTGCAGGACGCGGGAACCTTCTCGGGCGGCGAGAAGACGAAGCTGGCCCTGGCCCAGCTCGTGGCCGGGCGGCACAACCTCCTGCTGCTCGACGAGCCGACCAACAACCTCGACCCGCCTTCTCGCTCGGCGGTGGCCCGCTCGCTCGGCGCGTGGCCGGGCACGATGGTCATCGTCAGCCACGACACCGAGTTCGTCTCCGAGCTGCAGCCCGAGCGCGTGCTGCTGCTGCCCGACGGCACCCTCGACTGGTGGAGCGACGACCTCATGGACCTGGTCGCGCTGGCATAGCGTCGGACCGCATGGGCACGGAGCTGGCGCCTGGCGTCATCCAGATCGACACGTTGCTGGGCGGCTGGGAACGGGTCACCGCCGGGTACCTGATCGAAGGGCCGGAGCCGGTGCTGGTCGAGACCGGCAGTCAGAGCTCGGTGCCGGTGCTCCTCGAAGCGCTGGCCGCCCACGGCGTGGGACCGACCGACCTGGCCGGGATCGCCGTCACCCACATCCACCTCGACCACGCCGGCGGCGTCGGCGACGTGGCGCGCGCGTTTCCGAACGCCACCGTCTACGTGCACGAGAAGGGGGCCCGCCACCTGGCCGACCCCGAACGCCTGGTGGCATCGGCGGCCCAGGTCTACGGCGAGCTGCTCGACCGCCTCTACGGCAGGCTCGACCCGACGCCTTCGGACCGCATCCACGTGCTGGCCGACGGTGAGGACATCACCGTCGGGCCCGGCCGCGTGCTCACGACCGTCGACTCGCCGGGACACGCCAAGCACCACCTGGCGCTGCACGACTCCGACAGCGGCATCCTGTTCGTGGGCGACGCCGTCGGGGTGCGGCTGCCCGACGCCGGCGTTCTGCGCCCGTCGACGCCGCCGCCCGACTTCGATCTCGATCAGGCCCGTGACTCGCTGAAGAAGTTCGCGGCGCGGAGCCCGGCGGGGATCGCCCTCGCCCATTACGGGCTCGTGCCCGATCCCGGCAGCATCCTCGAGGAGGCCGACGGCACGCTCGTGCAGTGGGCGGAGGTGGCCGAGCGCGCCTGGCAGGAGGGGCGCGACATCGCCGAGGCGCTCGACGCCGCGTTCTCCCACGACCTGGAGGGCATCGACGAGGCCCACCGCGACAAGCTCGACACGCTGAACGGCGTGCACTCGAACGCGGCCGGGTTCCGCCGCTGGCTCGACACCACGCGCTCGCACTCCCACCCGGACGGGACCACCCACTCGCATTGATCACGGCCGTCGTCTTCGACTGGGGTGGCACGTTGTCTCGTTGGGCCGGCGTCGACATGGCCGACATGTGGCGCGTGGCCGCTCACCACCTCGATCCCGACCGCGAGGAGGAACTGTGCGCGCGGCTCGTTGCCGTCGAGCAGGCGTCGTGGGACCGCATCAGCGTCGACCAGCGCAGTACGACCCTTGCGTCGCTGTTGGCCGAGGCGTCGGCCGCCGTGGGCCTCGACGTGGCCGAGGCCGTGCTGGAGGAGGCGGCCCTCCGCCACCTGGACTCCTGGACGCCGCACATCGTGCACGACACCGACGCCGTACCCACGCTGACGACGTTGCGCTCGATGGGCCTCAAGCTGGGACTGCTGTCGAACACGCACTGGCCGCGTCGCTTCCACGAGCACTTCCTCGAGCGGGACGGGCTGGCCGAGCTCATCGACGTCCGCTGCTACACGAGCGAGATGGCACGCACCAAGCCCCACCCGGAGGCCTTCGCCCATGTGCTCGGCGCCCTTGGCGTCGACGACCCGACGACGGCGGTGTTCGTCGGTGACCGGCCGTACGACGACATCTTCGGGGCCCGTCGAGCGGGCCTGCGGGCCGTGCTCCGACCGAACCAGGACGTGCCCGCCCACGACGCCGAGCCCGACGCGGTGATCGGCGCCCTGCCGGAGCTGGTGGGCGTGGTGGAGGCATGGTCGCGGGGGCCTAAGGTGGGGCCATGACGAGAAATCGACCCCTCTACGCCGCTGCCCTCGTTTCGATCGCGCTGCTCGGTGCATGTGGCGGCTCCGACGACGACGCCGCTGCACCCACTACCGCGTCGACGGCCGCCACGGCCACCGGCCCGGGCCCCAGCTTCGGCGCGGCGGCCACGGTGATGCTCAAGGACATCAAGTTCAGCCCGGGCACCGTCGAGGTGAAGGCCGGCGCCGAAGTGCGGTGGCTGTGGCAGGAGAAGATCCCTCATAACGTCACCTTCGAGGGGTTCAAGAGCGACACCAAGGACAACGGCGAGTTCCGCCACACCTTCGACAAGGCCGGGAGCTTCAAGTACTCCTGCACCGTGCACCCCGGCATGAACGGGACGGTCGAGGTCACCTGAGCCGACGATGGCCGACACCCCCGACCTGAAGGCCATCACCTACGAGGTCGAGGCCGGTGTCGCGCTGATCACGTTGGCCCGCCCCGAACGGCTGAACGCGTGGACGACACGCATGGAACGTGAGTACCGCTGGGCGCTCACCGCGGCCGACGCCGACCCCGCTGTGCGCGTGGCGGTCGTCACCGGCGCCGGCCGGGGGTTCTGCGCCGGCGCCGACTTCCGCGCCCTCGACGGCCTCGCCGAGGCCGGTGGGTACGCCGAGGGGGAGGCTCTCCCTGCTGAGGTCGACGGTCTTGGGACGCGTCGTCCCGACTTCGCCCACCCGCACTCGTACCCGCTCGGGATGGCGAAACCGCTGATCGCCGCCGTGAACGGGCCGGCTGCCGGCGTCGGCTTCGTGCTGATGTGCTTCGCCGACATCCGGTTCGCCGCCGCCGGCGCCAAGCTGACGACGTCGTTCGGCCGCCTCGGGCTCCCTGCCGAGCACGGTGTGTCGTGGGTCCTCGCCCGCCTGATCGGCCCCGCCCGTGCGGCCGACCTGCTGTTCTCCAGCCGCGTCGTCCTCGCCGAGGAGGCGGTCGACATGGGCCTGGTCAACCGGGTGCTGCCGCCGGATGCGTTGCTGACCGAGACCCTTGCCTACGCCCGGACGATGGCGGCGGAGATCTCGCCGGTGTCGCTGCGCGTGATGAAGGCCCAGCTCTGGGAGGACCAGATCCACGACCTGCACACGGCGGCCGCTCGCGCCGAGGCGCTCCTCGACCAGCTGCTCGGTGGTCCCGACTTCTCCGAAGGCGTGGCGGCGGCGAGGGACAAGCGCCCGCCGCGCTTCTGACCTACTCCTCGGTGCCGCTGAAGACCACCGAGCGCAGCTGCTGGTCGGTGGCGTACAGCTGATCCGCGCCGGGCCGGCTCGGAGTGGCGCGGATGCCGCGGAGGATGTTGAGTGCGAGGGCCAGCGACCGCTCGTTGACCGCCCCGTACCCCAGGAAGGGGTAGAGCTGGTCGCCGTCGGGCACGGCGTTCCATGCCAGCGGTGTCGTCGTGCAGACGGCGCAGAACGGGTTGGAGCCGAGCCCCCACGGCAGGGGCTCGGGTGGGCGCGGATCGCCGGCCCAGTGCAGGAGACCGTCGTCGCGACCTTCGCCGGGGCGGGCCTCGGCCGAGTGCAGCAGGACGTGGCGGAGCTCGTCGAGGGTGAACACGCCGTCGGCCAGGGGCCCCTTCAGCTGGCCCGGGCGGCCCCGGGCCACCACGCCGTCGTGGACCCCGACGCCGCGGTGGCCGAGAAGGCGCCGCGCATCCTGCACGATCGCCGTCGCGCCGCCCGCCGCGTAGGGGGCGGCCGCGCTCGTGCAGCACGAGATCGGGTCGGGCCTGATCTCGGTGCTCGACGTGTTGATGGCCGCCCATCCGCCGTATGCGTCGGCGACGACGTGGGGCGGCGAGCCGGACCACAACGTGGCCTTGCCGTTGTCGTGGCCGCCCACGAGGACCACCCCGGGCGGAGCGGTGTTCGACGCGTAGGTGGGGTTCGGCGCCGCGCCCAGGATGAAGCCCGTGCCGTTACCGCTGGCGGCGATGGTGAGCGCGCGCGTGGCCGAGTAGGCGAAGGCGATCGAGATGTCGGAGGCCGAGGGCGGCAGGAAGGCGGGTGACCCCCACGAGTTGGAGATGACGTCGATGAAGCCGGCGTCCGCCGCCCACATCAGGCTCTGCGCGCCGAGGCCCTCGATCTCGACGATGCGCGCCGTCGGGGCCAGCGACCTCGTGCCGGCGGCGCGCGAGGCGGTCATGGTGCCGTGGCCGTGGTCGTCGAGTATCGGCGTCTCGGGGCAGTCACCGGCGAGCACCGACGCCGGCGGGACCGGGATCACCGGGCAACCGGTCCCTCCGGCACCAGCCGTGAGCATGCCGACGATGCGTGTGCCCGGGACCCAGTACAGCTGCCACGGCTCGATGTCGGCCCACAGTTTGGCGTCCCGTTTGCGGGCCTCGGCGAACGGGACGTCGAGGGTGATGGGGAGGGCGACGGCGTCCTTGGGATAGCCCGGCAGATAGGTCGAGGGGTGCTGAGAGGCCAGCGCCGAGCGGTCGCGGAACGCCACGTTGTACGGGTTGATCCCGCTGTCGACGAGGGCGACGACGGCCATGGCTGCCGGCGCGCCGGCGGCCCGGGCCGGGCGGGCGGCCCCGCCGACGCCGGCGAGCCCGGCAGCGGTGACGAGCACCACCGCGATGAGCGATGAGAGGCGGCGCATCAGCCCATCATCGCCCACCGCGGGTGCGGCGGAGGGAGTGGGATTTGAACCCACGGTGAGGTTGCCCCCACAACGGTTTTCGAGACCGTCCGATTCGGCCGCTCTCGCATCCCTCCGCCTTCCACGTTAGCGCCGGGCTGCGAAGAAGCTTTCGAGCAGGGCGGCGCATTCGGGGCCGCGGACGCCCCCCGTGACGGGCGTCTCGTGGTTGAGACGGGGGTCGGCGCAGAGGTTGTAGAGCGACCCACACGCGCCGGCCTTGGGATCGGCGGCGCCGAAGACGACGGCCCCCAGCCGGGAGGCGACGATGGCGCCGGCGCACATCGGGCAGGGTTCCAGGGTGACCACGAGCGTCACGTCGTCGAGCCTCCAGCGGCCCAGGTGACGGGCGGCCGCCCGTAGGACGAGCAGCTCGGCGTGGGCGGTGGGGTCCCGGCGGAGCTCCCGCTCGTTGTGGGCAGCCGCGATCGGCTCCCCGGCGGCGAGGGCGACGGCCCCGACGGGCACGTCCCCGTGGGCCATGGCGGCTGTGGCCTCGGCCAGGGCCAGGCCCATCGACTCGGGGTAGTCCACTGCGGTAACGTAGCCAGACGAATAGTTCAGGCCTCGTACGAAGGACTTCGTGGCCGAGATGTCGAATGTGTCCGAATCACCTGTGGACTCGGGCGGCGCTGGGGCCGTCCGGTTCCCCAGGAGGTCCGATCTCCAGGGGCGGGGAGCATTTTCGAGATGATGCGACGGCGATCGACCCGCACGGGACTGGTGCTGTTGGCCACGGCCATCATCACCGTCGGAATCCAGCTCGGCGCGGCGCGGCCCGACCAGCACCGGTCCCTGGTCTCCACCGCCTTCGTCGGTGGCGATCTCCTCGACCACGCCGGCCTGGTCCTCCCGCAGCGGACGCCCGGCACCGTCGCCCCCGTGCCCGCCGCCTCGCTGGCCGCTCCCGCCTCCCCCCGGCCGCCGCGATCGGCCGAGCGTGTCATCGCCCCGGCGCCGGCCACGTTCGTCGGCAAGCCGGCCCCGCGTCAGGCTCCGCCCCCCGCTCTCCGCCAGCCCGCTCCGTCCAGCCCCGGCGCCACGACCTGGGCCGTCATCATCGGGATCAACGACTACCCCGGCAGCGGGAGCGACCTGCGCTCGGCGGTCAACGACGCCAACGACATGAGCGAGGCGCTGTGGCGGATGGGCGTCCCCGGTGACCACCGCATGGTCATCCGCGACGGCCAGGCCAGCGCCGGTGTCATCCGCGCCTCTCTCGACTGGCTGGCCCGCACCGCCGGTCCGGAGTCCACCGCCGTCTTCTTCTATGCCGGCCACGTCCGCAAGGGTGGCGGCCACGAGTCGCTGGTCGGGTCCGACGGCGGCACCGTCAGTGACTCCGAGGTCGCCCAGCGGCTGGCTCCGATGAAGTCACAGCGGGCCTGGATCGCCATCGCCGCCTGCTACGGCGGCGGGTTCACCGAGGTCCTCAGGCCCGGCCGCATCCTCACGGGCGCCGCCGACGCCAATCACCTGGCCTATGAGAACAGTGGCTTCGGTCGCTCCTACATGGTGCAGTACATGATCCGCGAGGCGATGATCCAGGGCCGGGCGTCGAGCCCGACCGTCGAGGCCGCCTTCGCGTATGCCCAGGCCGCCATCCAGCGGGACTACCCGAACCGTCAGCCGGTGCAGTTCGACCAGTTCCAGGGACTGCTCGACCTGCGCCCCGCCGGCGCCGGCACGCCCAACTACACCCAGCCGCAACCGCAGTCCCAGCCGCAGCCGCAGGCGCCGTCCAGCCAACCGCCCAGCGGCCCGGCCCCAGGGGAGGACGCGGGCCAGGACCCGGGCAAGTCGGGCAGCAGCAACCAGAACTGCACGACCCTCCTCGGCGTGCAGCGCTGCAACGACGACGAGTAGAGCCCTCCGGACAGTGGCCCGGGATGGGCGCGCCGAGTTGGTGCGGCTGGGCGGACTGCTCGTCGCAGGCGACTGGTCGGTCATCGAGGCGTCGCTCTCGCCGTGGCTGGCCGGCCGCCAGGACGTGCGGTCCGAGCTCGTCTCCCACATCGAGGGCATGCGCGAGGAGTGGGAGCTTCCCGACGACGCCTGGCCGCCGGCGGCCTCGGTCGACACGAACCCGCTCGGCCCCGACGAGCTGAGGACGCACTACCCCGGACAGGTCGACCCGGACATGACCGATACGTCCTTCATCGGCTACGGGTGCGTCCAGCTGCTGGCGTCCGATGACGAGCCCCACGACGCGTACGCCGACGTCTGGGTGGGGCTGTACGACGCCGACGGCGCCGCCGTCGTCGGCCTCTGGGAGGTCCTCGACCCCGACTGACCTCAGGTCAGCGCGTGGTGGGCGTGGGCTTCGGCGAGCCCGTCGCGGGAGGGTCGACCGGGGTGGTCCAGTAGGTGTGTCGCGTCGCGTGGCTGACTCGACCGTAGAGCGGCAGGTACTCCTCGTACCGGCGCCGGTCGGTGAACACACTCGCCGGGTCGGCGCTCGCACTCGTGAACTGGGTCACTGCGGCTGCGGAGTCCAGCTTCACACCCTTGGCCAGGACGACCCGGGGTACCTCGCGCCCCTCGATCCAGTCGGCGCCGAACTGGCCCAACCCGTAGCCCATCAGGGTCCAGGCGAAGGCGATGCTCAGCTTGTAGGCACCGCCGGCGCGGAGGAGGTCGAGCGCCTCCTTGTCGCCGTCGACGCCCGACAGGAACATGTCGTCGCGGAGCTTGCCGCTCTCCCGCAGCGCCTTGAAGGCACCGACGACGATGGTGTCGCCGCCGAGCACGACCTTGATGTCGCCGTGAGTCTGCAGCGCGCTCATCATCGTCCTGAAGCCCGAGGTCGTGCTGATGTCGGCCACGGTCAGGTCGCCGACGACCTCGATGCCACCGCCGCCGGTCTTCAGGCCGGCGAGGACGCCGCGGTGTCGGATCTTCAGCTGCTCCGCCGCGGTGTCGAGGTTGAAGTACAGCACCTGGGCGTTCCCACCCAGATGGGCGGTGACGTAGTCGGCGGCGGCCTTCCCCTGGTCGAAGCCGATCTGGTACTGGTCGGCGACGACCTGCATCGTGCTCGGGGCGGTGATGATGCCCTGGGCGCAGACGCCCTTGTCGATGGCCCGCTGCAGCACCAGGCTGTCGGCGTCGGGGTTCAGCGGCTGCATGGCCATCGAGCCGACCCCCTGCCGGAGGAACCCGTTCATCTGGTCGACGTGCTTGGCTGGATCGTTCCCCGAGGTGGCGGTCACGTAGTCGACCCCCCTCCGCCCGGCCGCCAGCTCCATCCCGTGCCCGAGGGCTCGGAAGAACTCGGAGTCGGCGGTGGAGGCCCACGCGACCCGTGACGGCAAACCGGTGGGCCGACTCTTGCCCTCGCCGGGCCGGAAGGGCTCGAGCGAGTCAGCGTCGAGCGGCGCCTTCTTGGGGTTGTCACCTCCGCAGGCGGCGAGGAGGTCGATCGAGACGAGGCCGGCGGCCCCGACGGCGCCCATCTTGAGCAGGCTTCTTCGCGACAGCCTCGTCAACGCACCCCTTTCGGCCAGCTGCGCACGCTACTTCGGAGGAAGACGCACGACGGTGATGAAGAAGTCGTCGATGGCGCGCACGGCGGCGACGAACTGCTCGAAGTCCACCGGCTTCCGGACATAGGCATTGGCGTGCAGGTCATAGGACGCGAGCACGTCCTCCTCGGCCTCGGAGGTCGTGAGCACGACCACTGGCACGCGCCGGAGCACCGGGTCGCCCTTGATGTCACGGAGCACCTCGCGGCCGTCGCGGCGAGGAAGGTTGAGGTCGAGCAGGACGAGGTCGGGGGTCACGGCGTCGACGAACCGGCCCTCCTTCCTCATGTAGGCGATGGCGTCCTCCCCATTGGAGACGACGTTCAGCCGGTTGGCGATCCTGTAGTCGGCGAAGGCCTCCTGGGTCATGAGCACGTCACCGGGGTCGTCCTCGACGAGCAGGACCTCGATGGGCTCGAGTGCGGGCTCAGACATGGGCGGGGGCTTCCTCCAAGGGGAGCGTGAAGGAGAAACAGGTGCCGCCCAGCGGCGACGCGGTCACGCCAATCGTGCCACCGTGGAACTCGACGATTTTCTTGGCGAGGGCCAGGCCGATCCCGGTCCCTTCGTACTCCTCACGGCCGTGGAGGCGCTGGAAGATCACGAACACCTTCTCGGCGTACTCCTCAGGGATGCCGATGCCGTTGTCGGCCACCTCGATGCGGACCATGGCCTCCTCGGTCGTCGCCGTGAGCTGCACCACCGGGGCGACACCTTCGCGCCGGTACTTCAACGCGTTGCCGAAGAGGTTTCCGAGCAGCATCTCGAGCAGGGACGGGTCGCCGAGGACGCGTCGCGAGCCGTCGCGGGTGTCGACCCGGAGCTGACCGCCCGACGCAGCGACCTTCGCCTCCAGCCCGTGCCAGGCCTTGTCGACCACGGTGCCCAGCTCGACGGTGACGAAGCCCTCGCTCGTCCGACCGACCCGGCTGAAGGTCAACAGGTCGCTGATCAGGGCCTGCATCCGCTTGGCGCCGTCCACGGCGAAGGCGATGTACTGATCGGCGCGTTCGTCGAGCTGCCCGCCGTAGCGCTGCTCGAGCAGCTGGCAGAAGCTCGCCACCTTACGGAGCGGCTCCTGGAGGTCATGCGAGGCGACGTAGGCGAACTGCTCCAGGTCGGCGTTCGAGCGGGCCAGCTCGGCCGCCCTGCGTTCCAGACCGAGGCGCTGCCGCTCGACCTCGGCGAGCACACCGACGAGCTCCAACCGCATCGACTCGACTCCGGCGCCCATCTCCGAGATGTCGGGAGGGCCCTCGGGGCGGATCGGTGTCGTGTGCCCGCCGCTCGAGACGACGGCCACCTGCCCGGCCAGACGGCTCATCGGCCGCAGGATCGCTGTCTGCAGGGCACGCTGGAGCCCCACGACTGCGATCGCGACCGCCACCGACATGGTGGCCAGCACCACCAGCACCACCTGCCGGTCGCGTTCGACGTTCGCCTCGGCCAGGCCCACCTCTCGGGCGAGGTGGGTGTCCAGCGCGGCATTGGTCTCGCGCACCCTCTCGAAGAGCTCGCGGCCGAACTGGATCGTGCTGTCGGACTCGGGATCTCCGATCGCTGCGGTGCGCAGCGACGCGTACTGGTCGCGCCACGCCGTGATGGCGGCGTCGACCGTCACGAGGGCGAGGCGCGCCGCGTCGCCGGGGAGGACGTGGCGCTCGAGCCGGGCCCGAGCCTCCTGCTCGTCGACGATGCCCTTGCGGTACGGCTCGAGGAAACGCCTGTCGCCGGTCAGCGCGAAGCCGCGGAGCCCGGTCTCCTGATCCACCAGCGACGTGAGGAGCTGGCTGGCGGCGACCCGCGCCGGGAAGGTCCGATGCGTCTGGTCGGACAGCGCCCGGTCGACCTGTCCCAGCACGATGACGAGGGCGAGGCCGGCCGACAGGAACAGCACCGAGAGCACCACGAGAACGGCCCGCAGGCGGCGTGCGAGCGTCCACCCGCCCCAGCCGCGGCCCGGCTTCACTGTGCGCCCCACCATCCCAACCCGCCGATGAGCAGCACGGCGACGTCGTCGGTGAGCGGCCCCCCGTTGCACCGCTCGGCTTCAGCGAGGAGCAGAGGGGGCAGATCCCGGCGGGGGACACCGTCGGCCACGAGCTGCTGCAGGCTCCGGACGAGCTCGTCGACCCCGAACCGCTCGTTGGAGCCCGGGGCGCTGCCTCCCTCCACCAGGCCGTCGGTGAAGAGCAACAGCCCCCAGTCGCCGTCGAGCGGGACGGTGACGGGCCCGACCACGCTGCCGTGCAGCAGGGTGAGGATGGGCAACGCGTCAACCTCGAGCTCGCGCACCTCAGCGTCGCGGACGAGCAGGGGCGCGGGATGGCCGCACAGCAGCACCTCGGCCCGGGAGAGGTCAGGGCTCAGGGACACCATGGCGATGGTGGCGAACCGCTCGTCGTCGGTCCGCTCCGCCAGCAGCACCTGCTCCACGCCTCGCAGGACCCCGTCGGGCGGGAGCCCGGCCAGCACGAGCGCCCGCCAGGCGATCCGCAACGCCACCCCGAGGGCCGCCTCGTCGGGCCCGTGCCCGCTGACGTCGCCGATGAGGAGGTGCACGCCGGTCGCTGTCTGCACGACGTCGTAGAAGTCGCCGCCCAGCAGGGTTCGCTCGTCACCCGGGCGGTAGAAGAGGGCGAGACCCAGCTGGTCGGTGTCCAGCAACGGGCTCGGCAGCAGCCCCCGTTGGAGCCGGATGTTCTCCTGGGCGCGGAGGTCGGCGGCGACCAGATCCCGTTGGTAGGCGGTCGCGCGGCCGCGCTCGACGGCGTACCGGAGGGAGCGCTCGAGGCCCGGCCCGTCGACCTGACCCTTGACCAGGAAGTCCTGGGCGCCGGCAGCCAGCGCCTCGGGACCGATCCCGTCGTCGATGCGGCCGGTCAGCACGACCACGGGCACATCGGGCACGCGGGCGAGCAGCCTCTCCAGCGCCCTGAGCCCGATGGCATCGGGAAGTCCGAGGTCCAGCAGCACGCAGTCGGCGTCGGGTGGCCATCCGTCCAGGGCGGCTTCGAGGGTCCTGAACGAGGTCAACTTCGCGTCGGGGGCGACGTCCAGCAGCATCTCGGCCACGAGGAGCGAGTCCCCGGCGTCGTCCTCGACGAGCACGACCGAACGCTGACCCACGAGTCCCGCCGTCTCCCCCCCCTGTCGCAGCGTGCCACCCCGATTTCTCGTCCTGAGCGGTTGGCGGAGAGGGTGGGATTTGAACCCACGAGGGGTTGCCCCCTACACGATTTCCAGTCGTGCCGATTCGGCCGCTCTCGCACCCCTCCAGTGGGGCAAAGCTATCGTGGTCCCTCGGGCCCGACGGTCGGTGCGGCGGCTGGGTCCTGCGCAACTGCGTGCCGTGAACCGAGTCAGGGCCGGAAGGCAGCAGCTCTCAGCGGGCCATGTGGTGTGCCGCAGTCAGCCTGGCCGTCGCACCGACCGCCGGGCCCCGCCGCGTTCCGGCGACGACCCCGGCGTCACCGTCACCGCCGGTCTGTAGAGTCGGCGGCGATGGCCGACGCGGTGCCCTACCAGTCCCTGTACCGCCGGTACCGGCCCCAGCGATTCGCCGAGGTCCGGGGCCAGGACCACGTCACCGGCGCCCTCCGCAACGCCGTACGCGAGGGCAAGGTCTCCCACGGCTACCTCTTCAGCGGTCCCCGGGGGACGGGCAAGACCTCGACTGCCCGCATCCTCGCCCACGCGCTCAACTGCACCGACCTCCAGGACGGCGAGCCGTGTGGGGTCTGCGACTCGTGCACAGCGGCCAAGCGGGGCGCCTCCCTCGACGTCGTCGAGCTCGACGCCGCGTCCAAGACCGGTATCGACGACATCCGTGACCTCATCAGCAGCGCCAACCTGGGCACGCCGGGGTTGCGCAAGGTGTACATCATCGACGAGGTCCACATGCTGTCGAAGGGGGCGTCGGCCGCGCTCCTGAAGACGATCGAGGAGCCGCCCGCCCACGTCGTGTTCGTGCTCGCCACGACCGACGCCCAGAAGGTGGCGCCGACGATCCGCAGCCGCACGCAGCACTTCGAGTTCCGGCTCCTGTCCGGTGACGTGCTGGCCGGCCTCGTGTCCGACATCAGCGCCGACGCCGGGCTCGGCGTGGCGCCCGAAGCCATCGACCTGGTGGTGCGCCGGGGCAAGGGCTCCGCCCGTGACGCGCTGTCGGTCCTCGACCAGGTGGCGGCGGCCGGCCATGTCGAGGACGACCACGCCGACGCCGACGCCATGGTCGAGGCCATCTGCGACGGCGACGCGGCGCGTGTCCTTCTGGCCGTCAGCGACGCGTGCGCGGCGGGGCGCGACCCGCGGGTCATCGCGTCCGACGTCCTGGAGCAGCTGCGCAACGCGTTCCTCGCCACCATGGGCGCCACGGTGCCGGGTCTCTCCGACGACGCCGTCGATCAGGTGGCCGACCAGGGTCGCCGCCTCGGCGCCGCCGGTCTGGTGCGCGCTCTCGATGCCGTCGGTGAGGCTCTCACCGAGATGCGGGAGGCGCTCGACCCGCGGCTCAGCCTGGAGGTCGCGCTCGTGCGGGTGGCCCGGCCCGATGTCGACGCCTCGCCCGCGGCGTTGCTCGAGCGCATCGAACGCCTCGAGCGCGCCGTCTCCGGACAGGCCGCGGCACCGGCGGTGGCGGCGGCCCGGGAGGCGGCGGCGGCGGTTCCGACGGCGGTTCCGAGGGCGGCTCCGGGCGCGCCCGCCCAGGCTCCGCCCGCCCAGGCTCCGGCCGACCCACCTGGCGCGCCACCCGGCTCGGGCCAGGCCCGCGCCGCCCTCGGCGCCGTGCGCGCCAGAGCCGGGAGGAAGACCGCCCCAGCGGCGCCCGCGATCCCCGAAGCGCAGCCGACGGCCGCACCGACCTCCACCCCCCCGGAGCCGGCTGCGGGCCCGGGCGCGGCACCCGGTCGCGACGACCTGACCAAGGCCTGGGGCGACACGGTGCTGACGACGGCCCTCTACAACGCAGCCCGGGCCCGCCTTCGGGTCGGCCGGTTCGTGAGCGTCGACGATGGCGTGGCGCAGTTCGCACTCCCCAACGAGGTGCACCGCAAGATGAGCGAGCCGTACCGGGCCGAGGCCGAGGGAGCGCTCAGTGCCCATTTCGGGGTCACGGTGCGGCTGAAGCTCGTCGTGGAGGACGCGCCCGCGTCGACGGCCGATGACGTCGCGGCGGCCGCCGCCGATGAGGAGACGATCACCGCCGACGAGCTGGTCGATGCCGGTGACGAAGGCGTGGCCACGCCCGAGGACCGTCTGAAGGAGGCCTTCCCCGGAGCCGAGGAAGTCACCACGGAGGCGAGCCCGTGAGCGACCAGCAGATGCCCGACTTCGGTGCGCTGCTGGAGACGGCGCAGAAGATGCAGGAGCAGATGGCGGCCGCCCAGCAGGCGGCGGCGGCCCAGGTCGTCGAGGGCACCGCCGGAGGTGGCGTCGTGACGGTCGCGGTGACGGGCGGGATGGAGTTCCGTTCCATCCGCATCGACCCGTCGGCCGTCGATCCTGCCGAGGTGGAGATGCTCGAGGATCTCGTCCTCGCCGCCCTCAACGACGCGGTGGCCAAGGCGGCCGAGCTCAATCAGGCGGCGATGGGAGGTCTCGACCTCGGCGGCCTGGGCGGGCTGCTCGGCGGTTGAGCGTCTACGCCGGTCCCGTCCAGGACCTGATCGACGAGCTGGGCCGGCTCCCCGGCGTCGGCCCCAAGTCGGCGCAGCGCATCGCCTTCTACCTGCTCGGCGTGTCGAAGGACGACGCCGAGCGCCTGTCGAGGGCCATCGTCGAGGTGAAGGACCGCATCAGCTGGTGCCATCGCTGCTTCAACGTGGCCGAGGGTGAGCTGTGCGGGATGTGCACCGACGACCGCCGCGACCCGAGTGTCGTGTGCGTGGTCGAGGAGCCCCGCGACATCGTGGCAGTCGAGAAGACCCAGGAGTTCAAGGGGCGCTACCACGTGCTGCAGGGGGCGATAAACCCGATGGAGGGGGTCGGTCCGGCCCAGCTGAAGGTGAAGGAGCTGCTGGCGCGGATCGAGGCCGAGGACGTCACCGAGGTCATCCTCTGCACCAACCCCAACATCGAGGGTGAGGCGACCGCCATGTACCTCAGCCGGCTGCTCAAGCCCCTCGGCATCCGCGTTACGCGAATCGCCAGCGGTCTGCCGGTGGGCGGCGACCTCGAGTACGCCGACGAGCTCACCCTCGGGCGCGCCCTCGAGGGTCGCCGCGAGGTCGAGGGCTAGCCTCCGGTCGACTCGAACCCAGGGGGAAACGTGCGACGACTTGGTGGGCTGTTTCTGGCCGGCGTGTGTGTGATGGGCCTGTTGGCGGCGTGCGGTGGCAAGACCGACGAAACGGCGCGGGCCGCCGGCATGGTGCCGGCGAACGCGATCGGTTTCCTCAGTGTCAACCTCGAGCCCTCGATCGAGCAGAAGCGCAACATGCTGGGCATCGCCAAGGCGTTCCCCGGCGCCAAGGCCAAGGACGAGTTCGAGGAGTCCCGCGACGATCTCTTCGACCAGATCCTCGAGGACTCCGGTCTCGACTACAAGACCGACGTGAAGCCGTGGCTGGGCAAGGAGATCGCCGTCACGGCACTGCCGTCGCCCACCGCCGATGGTGAGCCGCTCGTGCTCGTGATGATTGCGGCCGAGGACGAGGACAAGGCCAGGGTCGCCCTCGACAAGGCACGCAAGGCCGACGGCGCCGACTTCACCTATGAGTTCGTCGACGGGTACGCCATCGTCTCGGAGGGCTCCAAGCCCGGTGCGGCCGCGCCGATCGTGAAGCAGGCGAAGGCCAAAGCCGACGGTCTGGCCGACTCGGCCCGCTTCAGCCAGATCGTCGACGAGCTGCACGGCGACCGATTGATTCTCGGGTGGTTCGATCCCAGTGCGATCACCAAGGAGCTCCAGGGGGCGGGCGGGCTCCCCACGGAGTTCTCCAAGCAGTTCAAGACCGCCGGACCCATGGCCTTCGACGTGCACGCCGCCAGCAAGGCCATCGTCGCCGAGGGTGTGTCGATCGCCAGTGCCGATGCCCGGCGCGGTCAGCCCAAGATCACCGAGGGCCTGCCGGCCACCACCATGGGCGCGCTGACGCTGTTCAATGTGGGTGGCTCCGCCGTCAACGGGCTCGAGGGCTTTCTCGGGACCGGCGGCAGCGACACGAGTGAGTTCGAAGCCGAGTTCCGCGAGAACACCGGCCTCGACCTGAAGACCGAGATCCTCTCGTGGGTGCAGGGCGAGGCCGTCGTGATGGCCATGCCGTCGGCCCAGCAGTTCCCCGACGTCGCCCTCATCCTCGAGCCGAGCGACATGGCCAAGGCCCAGGCCGCGGTGCCGAAGATGGCCGCCGCGCTCACCGAGCGGGCCGACGTGCCGTTGCGTGACGTGGCCGTCGACGGGGGCCGCGCCTTCGAGGTGACCGAGCCCATCAACGACGGCGTGCAGCCCGCCTTCGGCCTGGTGCACGGTCGCTTCATCATCGCGTCGTCGCTGGCCCAGCTGCGGACCGTGTCCAAGGACTCCGAGCAGCCCCTGGCCAAGACCGCCTCCTACGCCAGGGTCGTGGCCGAGGGCTCGTCGTCGCAGACCCAGCTCCAGCTCGTGCTGCTCCTGGACCCCATCCGGGAGATGTTCGAGAAGATCTTCGGGCTCGAGGACGACGCCGACTACGCCAGGGACACCAAGCCCAATCTCGTCCCCCTCGACAGCTTCGGCACCCGCGTGTTCCGTGACGGCCGCTTCGACCGCTTCGAGTCGAAGCTCACCTTCGACTGACCCCTTGACTATCGAAGGTTGATGTATCAAACTTCGATATATGAACCGCACGAAGCCGCTCCCGTCGGCATCGCTCCACATCGTGCTGGCGCTGCTCGACGGTGAGCTTCACGGCTACGCGCTCATGCGGCGCGTCGAGGAGCTGAGCGACGGCGCGGTCCGCATGGGCCCCGGCACGCTCTACGGCACGCTGAACCGACTCGTCGAGGACGGCCTGATCGAGGAGACCACCGAGCGCCGCGACCGCGAC
>DATLDH010000154.1:0-3001 GCA_035526015.1 Acidimicrobiales bacterium | reverse complement strand
GTGGCCGAGCAGCTCGGCCTCGAAGGCGCGCACCATGCCGATGCCGTTCTCGTGCTGGGGGTAGCCGTCGTAGGCCTCGGCGCCGGGGAAGGGGCGGCCGGCCAGCAGGTAGTACTCGTCGGCGACGTAGACGAGGCGCCGGCCGAGGGTGGCGAGGAAGGTCAGCTGCCAGTCCTCGACCAGGTCGATGACGGCGGCCGCTTCGGCGGCGGTGTGGGGCCGCATGGACGACGCGCCCGACCAGCGCGACACGCCGAGGGGGACACAGGCCACCGTGGTCAGCTCGGGGTACACGTCGAGCACACCCGCAAGCGTGTCGTCGAGGATGTCGCCGTCGTTGACGCCGGGGCACACCACGACCTGGCCGTGCACCTCGATGCCGTGGTCGAGGAGCGCACGGAGCCACCGCAGGCTGGTGGCGCCGCGGCGGTTGCGCAGCATGCGCGTCCGCACCTCGGGGTCGGTCGCGTGGATGGACACGTACAGAGGGCCGAGCCGCTCGCTGACGACCCGCTCGAGGTCGGCCTCGGTGAAACGGGTCAGGGTCGTGAAGTTCCCGTACAGGAACGACAGGCGGTAGTCGTCGTCCTTCAGGTACAGGCTCTTCCGGAGGCCGGGTGGCAGCTGGAAGATGAAGCAGAACTCGCAGTGGTTGTCGCACGTCCGGACCTGGTCGAACAGGGCACTGGACACCTCGACCCCGAGCGGCTCGCCGGCCTCCTTGTCCACGACCAGCTGCAGGTCGAGGCCCCCGCGACGGACGTCGAGCTCGAGCTCGGCCTCGTCGGCGAGCAGCTGGTACTGGATGACATCGCGTGGAGCTTGGCCGTTCATGGCGACGATCTCGTCGCCCGGAAGCAGCCCCGCCCGGTCGGCCGGCGACGATCCCGTCACCGCCACCACCTGCGGCAGTGACATGGGGAAAGGATACGCCGGATCGGCCCCTATCCTTCGTGGTGTGGCCGTCGACAAGGTGCTCCTGGCCGCGCCACGCGGCTTCTGTGCCGGGGTCGAGATGGCCATCAAGGCCCTGGCCTGGATGGTGCAGGCGTTCGAGCCGCCCGTGTACTGCTACCACGAGATCGTCCACAACCAGCTCGTGGTCGACCGGTTCCGATCGCTCGGGGTCGTGTTCGTCGACGACATGAGCGAGGTGCCCGACGGCGCGCCCGTGATGCTCTCGGCCCACGGCTCGGCGCCGGAGGTCGTGGCGGCGGCGCGGGCCAAGGGCGGTGTCATGGTCGACGCCGTGTGCCCTCTCGTCACCAAGGTGCACCACGAGGTCAAGGTGCGCGCCGGGCGCGGCTACACCGTGATGTACGTGGGCCACGAAGGCCACGACGAGGCGGTGGGCACCATGGCCGTGGCGCCCGACTCGGTGCAGCTGGTGCAGTCGGCGGCCGAGGTCACCGCACTCCCTGACCCCGGGACCCCGGTGGCGCTCCTGGCCCAGACCACGTTGTCCCACGACGAGTGGTCCGACGTGCTGGCCGCATCTCGCGCCCGCTTCCCCGATCTCTGGATGCCCGGACGCAGCGACCTCTGCTTCGCCACCACCAATCGCCAGGGCGCGCTGCGTCGTCTCGTCGACGACGCCGACGCCGTCGTCATCATCGGGTCGGAGAACTCCTCCAACACCATGGCCCTGGTGAAGGTGGCCGAGGCCAGTGGGTGCCCCCGTGTGGTGCGGGTGAACGCGGCGGACGAGCTCCCGCACGACCTCACGGGGATCGTGGGGGTGACCGCCGGTGCCTCCGCTCCGGAGGACCTGGTGCGCGCCGTCGTCGACCGCCTGGCGCCCGCCCAGGGCGTGGAGACGATCACCATCACCACCGAGGAGGAGTACTTCCCTCCGCCGCCGGAGCTGCGCGACCTGGTGCGGGGCATCACCGTGGCCCTCATGGCCGCGGCCGGCCGGGCGCCGGAGCCGAACGCCATTCTCGCCGTCGACCGGCACGTCACCGCCAGTGAGGTCCTGGACGCCCTCACCGCGTAAACTCAGTCCATGAGCACGTTCACGCGCATGGATGAGTCGACGGCCGAGGAATGGATGCAGATCGGCCTCGAGCACATGAAGAACCAGGGCCGGGTGGCCGAGCGGATCCTCATGCTGCTGCGCTCCCTGGGCGAGGTCGTGGACGGGTTCGGCACCGATCAGCTCACCCACGGCCTGCAGACGGCGACCCGGGCCGAGCGGGACGGCGCCGACGACGAGGTCGTGGTCGCCTCGCTGTGCCACGACATCGGGAAGGCGATCTCCGTTCCCAACCACCCCGCCATCGCCGCGGAGATCCTGAAGCCGTACGTGCGACCGGCGGTCTACGACATGATCCGCGTGCACCAGGACTTCCAGGGCCGGCACTACTACGCCCACATGGGCAAGGACCCGAACGCCCGCGAGCACCACCGTGAGGCCCTCGACCCCGAGACCTGGACCCTCGCCGAGCAGTTCGCCGACGAGTGGGATCAGACCAGCTTCGACCCCGCCTACGACACGCTGCCCCTCGAGCACTTCGAGGACAAGGTGCGCGCCGTCTTCGCCAAGCCCAGCAGCTACTAGGCCTCAGCCGGCGAGGCGGCGCGCCTCGTCGAACAGCGCCTGCAGACGCTCGTGCAGCGTCATGGTCAGCTCGTGCACGGCCCGCCGCGGCAGGCGTGCGCCGTCCTCGGCGACGGGCGGGGCGATGGGCTCACCGATGACGACGACGATGCGGCCGGGGCGGACCATCTTCGAGCCCTTCGGCATCACCCGTTCCGAGCCGCCGATCCCGACGGGCACGATCGGCACTCCCGTGCGCGCCGCGATGTAGGCCGCCCCTTCGAACAGGGGCTGGACCACCGGCCCGGACTGGCGTGTCCCTTCCGGGAACAGGACGAGCGGCTCGCCGGACTCCACCACCTCGACGCATCTCCGCAGGGCCTCCCTGTCGGCCGTGCCCCGGCGAACGGGGAAGCCGCCGAGGGCGGTGAACAGTCGACCGGGCAGGCGGAACTTCCACAT
>DATLDH010000150.1:0-3786 GCA_035526015.1 Acidimicrobiales bacterium | reverse complement strand
AAGACGACCGCACTGGTCGGTCGCATCGTGGCCCTGGTCGCGGGCGGCGCCCAGATGCGCCGCATCGCCGCCATCACCTTCACCGAGGCGGCGGCCGCCGAGCTACGGGACAAGGTGCGGGCCGAGCTGGAGAAGGCGGCCGGGGCCGGCATCGTGGCCCCCGAGGCCGTGGCCGAGGTCGACGAGGCCGCCGTCTCGACGCTGCACGCGTTCGCCCAGCGCATCCTGGCCGAGCATCCGCTCGAGGCCGGCCTGCCGCCGGCCTTCGAGGTCCTCGACGAGATCCAGTCCGGGCTCGCCTTCGAGGAACGGTGGGGTCGTTTCCTCGACGAGCTGCTGGACGACCCGACCATGGGGCCCGTCGTGCTCCGGGGCCTGGCCACCGACCTCCGGCTCGAGCAGCTGCAGCAGGTGGCCCTCGCCTTCCATGACCACTGGGACCGGCTCGAGGATCTCGACCTGGGTGCCCCGCCGCTCGCGCCGGTGGACGTGGCGCCGATCGTGGCCGCGCTGCGCGCCGCGCATGCCATGGCCGGCGCATGTACCGGCGACGACGACCTGCTCCTCGCCCACATCGAGGGCTTCGCCGAACGGGCCGACCGCCTCGAGCGGGCCGGCAGCGAGCTCGAGGCGCTCCACCTCATGGCGACCGCCGGCAAGTTCGCCTTCGGCAAGGGTCGGGCCACCAACTGGACGGCCGTCGGCATCGAGCGCGTCAAGGAGCTGTGCACGGCCTGCGACGGCGCGCGCGACGCCGTGCTCACCGAGGTGCGCCGCACCGTGCTCGCTCACCTCCTGGTGGCGGTCCAGCGCTTCACCCTGGCGGCGGCCGACGAGCGCCGGGCCCAGGGCCGGCTCGAGTTCCAGGACCTGCTCGTGCTGTCGCGCCGGCTGCTGCGCGCCGACCACGCCGTCCGCCGGACACTGCGCGACCGGTTCAGCCACCTGCTCATCGACGAGTTCCAGGACACCGACCCCATCCAGATCGAGCTCGCCCTGCTCCTGGCCGCCGACGACGACGAGACGGCGGTCGCCGACTGGCGCGACGCCACCATCGAGGCGGGCCGGCTGTTCTTCGTCGGTGACGCCAAGCAGTCGATCTACCGGTTCCGGCGCGCCGACATCACCCGCTTCATGGAGGTCGAGGCGCTCGTCGGCAACTCGGTCGCCCTCACCCAGAACTTCCGTTCCGTGCCCGGGCTGCTGGCGTGGGTGAACCACGTCTTCACCGAGACCATGGGCGAGGGACTGCCCGGCGTGCAGGCGCGCTACCAGCCGTTGGTGGCAGAGCGGCCGCCCCTGGACGACGCTCCTCCCGTCGTCCTCCTCGGCCGGGCCCATCCGAAGTCGACGCTCATCGGTGACGTGCGGGAGGTCGAGGCCGGCGAGGTGGCCGGGGCCATCCGCCGCATCCGGGCCGAGGGGTGGACGGTCACCGATGACCAGGCCGAGGGCGGCACCCGACCGGCCCGCTTCAGCGACATCGCCATCCTGTTGCCCACGCGCACGTCGCTCCCCCAGCTCGAGCACGCCCTGGAGGACGAGGAGATCGCCTACCGGGTGCAGAGCTCGTCGCTGGTGTGGGGCACCCAGGAGGTGCGCGACCTCCTCGCCGTCCTCGCCGCCGTCGACGACCCCACCAACGAGGTGGCGCTGGTGGCGGCCCTGCGGGCACCGGCGTTCGCCTGCGGCGACGACGAGCTGCTGGAGTACAAGCAGCACAGGGGCCAGTGGAGCATCCGCGGCGCGTGTCCCGACGAGCTGCCCCCCGATCACCCGGTGTGCGCCGCCATCGACGTGCTCCGTCGGCTGCACGACCGGCGCTGGTGGCTGGGGGTGTCTGGCATGGTCGACGAGGCGGCGCGCCAACTGGCCTTCTTCGAGCTGGCCTTCGCCCACCACCGTCCCCGTGACTATTGGCGGCGCCTGCGGTTCGTGATCGACCAGGCGCGGGCCTTCGAGGAAGGCGGCGCCCAGGTCACGCTGCGCGACTTCGTGTCGTGGGCCGAGCAGCAGGGTGCCGACGACGCCAGGGCCAAGGAGTCCGTGCTGCCCGAGGCCGACGACGACGCGGTGCGCATCTTCACCGTGCACGGGGCCAAGGGCCTGGAGTTCCCGATCTGCGTGCTGTCGGGGCTCAACCGGGCCAAGTACGTCGACCGCGGCGTGGTCGTGCTGTGGGACGACGGTGGCCGTCCGGAGGTGCGCATGGGCGCCAAGTTCTCCACCGCCGGCTTCGACGCGGTGAAGGGTTGGGAGAAGGGGATGAGCGCGGCCGAGCAGCAGCGGCTGCTCTATGTCGCCACGACCCGCGCCCGCGACCACATGGTCGTGAGCGTGCACCACAAGGAGGGCGACGAGTCGGCCGCCGCCCACTTCCTCGCCCTCAGCGAACCCGCTCCGGAGCTGTGGCGCACGCTCGAGCCCGAGCTCACGCTGCGCGCCACCGAGGAGGTCTTCCCGCCCGTGGCGTCGGGTGGCGAGCGGGTTGCACGCGAGCACTGGCGCCAGGCGCGCGAGGCGGCGCTGGCGGCCGGGCGCCGCGCGCCCGTGGTGTCGGCCACCGAGCTGGCCAAGGCCGACGACGACGCGCCGACGCCCGATCCCTCGGTCGACGACCCGACCGCGCCGTGGCGGCGGGGGCGGGCGGGAACGGCCATCGGCCGGGCCGTGCACGCCGTGCTGCAGGTGGTCGACCTGGGAACGGGCGACGGCCTGGCCGAGCTGGCGCGCGCCCAGGCCGCGGCCGAGGGCATCGACGACGAGGTCGAGCTGGTCGAGCGCCTGGCCCGCACCGCCCTCGAGTCCGATGTGGTCAAGGAGGCCGTACAAGGCCGTCACTGGCGGGAGATGTATGTCGCCGCGCCTCTCGACATCGGCGGCACCTCGATGGTGGTCGAGGGCTACATCGACCTGCTGTACGAGACCGCCGACGGGCTGGTCGTCGTCGACTGGAAGACCGACGCGACCAGCGGCCCGGCGTCGGTCGAGGCGCTGCGCGACCGCTACCAGGGCCAGGTGTGGGCCTACGGCCGGGTCATCGCCGCGGCGCTGGGCACCGAGGTGGCGCGCTGCGTGCTGGTGGTGCCGACGGCATCGACGACCGTCGACGTGCCGCGGCCGACCGTCGACGTGCCGCGGCCCGCAACCGACTAGAGCCCGGCGAGGAACTCCAGCACGGCGGCGTTGGTCTCGGCCGGCTTCTCCTGCTGCACCCAGTGACCGGCGCCGTCGATGATCACCTTGCCGCGCAGCCCCGGCACCCACTCGTCGAGGAAGGCGTCGGGCGCCATCCGCCGCACCGGGTCGTCGGCGCCGGTGACGAACAGCGCCGGCAGTTCGACCTTGGCTCCGGTGAACGACTCGTTGAGCTCCCAGTTGCGGTCCATGTTGCGGTAGTAGTTCAGGGGGCCGCGGAAACCGCTGTGGGCGAACTCATCGGCGAAGTGGCGCAGCTCGTCCTCGCTCAACCACGCGGGCAACGTGTCGGGGTTGGCGAAGTGGGTGAGGAACTTCGTGGTGTCCTTGTGACGGGCGCCGGTCGTGAGCGCGGCGGCGGCATCCATGCCCGCCGACGAGATGCCCACCAGGGTGCGGCGCATCGTGTCGTAGGGGTCGGCCTCCAGCTCGGCCTCGGCCACCCCCGGCTCCTGGAAGTACAGGATGTAGAAGAAGTTGTCGCCGAACAGCTGCGTGAACAGCGGGATGGGCGCCATCGGCCCACGCGGCACGAACGGCACGCTCATGCCGCCGACGCCCTTCACCCGGTCGGGGTGTCGCAGCGCC
>DATLDH010000144.1:0-15800 GCA_035526015.1 Acidimicrobiales bacterium | reverse complement strand
CGCAGCGTCGTCCTACACGGTGACGCCAGAGGCGCGCGAGCGCCTGGTGCAGCTGCTCGAGGCCGAGCCTCGCGACAAGGGCTTCGGCAACGCCCGCCACTCGCGCAACCTGTTCGAGGCGGCCATCGCCCGTCAGGCCGGTCGGCTCGTGGCCATCACCAACCCGACCAACGACCAGCTCCTCGAGCTGCTCCCCGAGGACATAGGTGACGCGCTCCCGTGAAATCGGTCCTGGCGCTCGTCGCCGCCATCGCCATGGTCCTCGGCGCCATCGCGGTGCGGAACCGCATGGACGACAAGCCCACGCTCGGCGGCGAGCCCACTCGGATGAAGCTCACGTGCGCCACGGAGCTGGCCGCCGCGTGTGAGGCCATGGCCGCCGACGATCTCGACGTGATCGTCGAGCCCGCCTCCGACACGGCCGAACGCCTGACCGGTCTGCCCGACGGCGCCAGAGCCGGGCTCGACGGGTGGCTGGTGCCGGCGCCGTGGCCGCAGATCGTCGCCGAGGCCCGGCAACGCGCCGGGCGGACGACGGTGCTCGCCGCACCATCGGCGGCCATCGGTCGCACACCCGTCGTGGTGGTCGCGTGGCGCGAGCGGGCGGCGGTCCTGGAGCGGTCGTGCAAGACGCCCGTCGGCTGGAGGTGCATCGGCGACGCGGCCCGAGCCCAGACGTGGAAGACGCTCGGTGGCAACGAGCTCTGGGGCCCGTTCAAGCCCTTCCACGCCGACGCCACCCGCGAGGCCTCGGGCCTGGTGACCGCGGCCGCGGCCGCCGTGTCGTTCCTGGGTCGTACGGACTTCTCCTCCGCCGACCTCGACGAAGACGCCTTTACCGACTGGTACTCCGAGCTCGAGCGGTCACTCCCGCCAACCCGGTCGACGGGGGCCGCCGCCGTCCAGGAGACACTGGCCACTGGACCATCGGTGTACGACGTCGTGGGTGCGTTCGAGTCCGAGGCGCAACCGCTCGTCGCCGCGTCGGCCCGCAGAGGTGAGTTGCAGGTCATCTACCCTTCGCCGATGGTCACCGCCGATGCCGTGCTCGCCGGTGCCGCCCGTGGCGGACGCATCGACGACCTGGCCCGTCTCGTCACGGGTGAGGAAGGGCGGCGCTCGCTGGCCGACTCGGGTTGGCGGGTCGAGGGACGACCCACGGTGGGGCCTCCGCTTCCGCCCGGGAACGGCCTGCCCTCGCCCGGCGCGCTCGAGGCCCTCCGCCTGAAGACCAAGGAGATCCGGTGAGGACACGCGCCGTCGCCCTGTTCGCCATCCTCGCCGTGCTGCTCTCGGCGTGCGTCGGTCTCCGCAAGGACGAGAGCGGAGCCGACGGGCCGCGTAAGGGGTGCGCAGTCGTCGACGTGGCGTCGTCGCCGGAGAAGTTCGAGCTCCTGACGAATCTCGCGGCCGACTTCAACAAGACCCAGAGCGAGGTGCTCGAGGACAAGTGTGCGTTCGTGAAGATCGCCAAGAAGTCGTCGGGAACCGCCGCCCAGCAGCTAGCCGACGGGTGGCAGGAGACCGAGGCCAACGGACCGCGGCCGACCATCTGGTCGCCGTCGGCGAGCTCGTGGGGCGCCGTCGTCAACCAGCGCCTGTCCGAGAGGAACCAGGGCGCCATCGTCCCGGCCGGGGCCCGGTCGTTCATGCTGACGCCGCTCATCTTCGCCATGCCCAAGCCGATGGCCACCGCCCTCGGATGGCCGCGGACGCCGATCGGCTTCGCCGACCTCCTCGCCCTGGCCCGTGACCCCAAGGGCTGGGCGGGCAAGGGACACCCGGAGTGGGGCGCGTTCAAGCTCGGCAAGACCAACCCGAACTTCTCCACCAGCGCCCTCTCGGCGACCGTCGCCCAGTACTACGCCGCCACCGGCAAGCAGCGCGACCTGACCCTCGAGGACCTGAACCGCCCCGAGGTCGACGCCTTCAATCGCGACGTGGAGTCCGCCGTCGTGCACTACGGCGACATCACCTTGACGTTCCTCAACAACTGGTTCCGTAACGACGTGCGGGGCACGGCACTCACCTACGTGTCGGCCGTGGCCGTCGAGGAGAAGTCGCTGATCGACTACAACCGCGGCAACCCCGATGGCATCACCGATCCCGGTGAGCAGCCCAAGCCGCCCCGTGTCCCGTTGGTGGCGATCTACCCGAAGGAAGGGACGCTGTTCAGCGACAACCCTGTGTTCATCCTCGACGCGCCGTGGGTGACGGCCCGTCAGAAGACCGGGGCTCGCGCCTTCGAGGCCTTCGTGCAGCGGCCGGAGAACCAGCGCAAGGTCCTGAGCTTCGGGTTCCGGCCCGGTAACCCCGCCGTGGCCATCGGCGCACCGATCGACCCGGCCAACGGTGTCGACCCGGCGCAGCCCCAGACGACGTTGCGGGTCCCGTCCCCCGAGGTGCTGGTGCGCATCATCGACAAGTGGGGCCAGCTGCGGAAGGCGGCGCGGGTCCTCCTGGTCATCGACGTCTCCGGCTCGATGGGTGACGACGCCGGCAACGGCGAGACGAAGCTCGAGCTGGCCAAGCGGGCCGCCATCGACGCCCTCGGGCAGTTCAAGCCCGAGGACGAGGTCGGCCTGCGCATCTTCTCGACCAACCTGTCGAGCAAGGAGCCCAAGGACTACATCGACCTCGTGCCGGTCGGGCCCATCGGCTCCCAACGGGAGGCGCTGGCCTCCAAGATCTCCGACCTCATCCCCACCGAGGGCACGCCGCTCTACACGGTGGCTCGGACCTCGTACGACGACATGAAGGGCAAGTACGACCCCACCCGCATCAACGCCGTGCTGCTGCTCACCGACGGCAAGAACGAGGACCCGCGCAACTCCGACCTGGAGGGGACGCTCCGGTCACTGCGGGCCGGCAGCGAGGGCCTGTCGAGCACGCCGGTGCGGCTGTTCACCATCGCCTATGGCGGCGGCGCCGACCTGGGCATCCTTCGCCGCCTGGCCGAGGCCACCAACGCCGCGGCATACGACGCCAGCGATCCGGAGACGATCGCCAAGGTGTTCACCGCGGTGGTCAGCAACTTCTGAGATGAGCATGCTCGAGCGGCTCCCGGCCAACGCCCGCACGCCCGCCGTGGCGCGGGCCATCACGGCGCCGTCGTCGGTGCTGCTGGCGGGAGCGGCCATGTCGGCCGCCATCCTCGGAGGCGTGCCGATCGCGGTCGCGGCGGTTGCGGGTGGCGTGGCGTGGGCGGCGCGCGTGGCCATGGCGGCCCGTCCCCGCCGGCCCGGCCCGAAGATCGATCCGTTCGCCATCGGCGACCCGTGGCGGCGCATGGTGATCGACGCGCAGCAGGCCCAGGCCCGGTTCCAGCGCGCCGTCGACCGCTCCCGCCCGGGTCCACTTCGTGACCGGTTGGCGGAGATGGGGTCACGCCTCGACCACGCCGTGCAGGAGTGTTGGCGCATCGCGTGCCAGGGCGACAACCTCGAGGGTGCGCTGACCCAGCTCGAGATCGGCGACGTCGAGCGCGACCTGGCGGAGGCCAAGGGAGAGCGGCGCGCCACGGGCGCCTCCCCTGCCCTCGACCGCACCATCAAGGCGCTGGAGGCCCAGCTGGCGTCGGCCGAGCGCATCACCAACGTGGCCATCGATGCCCGGGACCGCCTGCGGCTCCTGAACGCCCAGATGGACGAGTCGGTGGCCCGGGCCATCGAGCTGTCGGTGAGCTCGGGGGACGTCTCGGCGCTGAACCCGCTGGCCGACGATGTCGACTCCCTCGTCGGTGACCTCGAGGCCCTCCGCCAGGCCCTCGAGGAGACGGGCCGGGTTTCTACGGCTTAGAACGCGGCGATCACCGCAGCGAAGCGCTCGACCTCGGAGGAGTCGGTGAGGTCGGGAAGGTTGACGATGGCGGTCTGCACGCCCGCTTCGGCCAGCTGACGCAGGCGGCCGATCTCGTCCTCGACGGCGTCGGCGTCGGCGACGCGCGCCGACGAGAGGTGGGTGACGCGGACCTCGGCGGGATCGCGGCCGACGTCGGCGCAGTGGCGGTGCAGCACCGACACCTTGTGGGCGACGGTGGCGGCGTCACCGAAGAGGTTGCACGCATCCGCATACTGGGCCACCAGCCGCAGAGTCTTTTTCTCCCCGCCCCCGCCGATCATGATCGGCACGCGCTCCTGCAGGGGGCGCGGGTAGCAGATGGCCTCGGGGATCTCGACGCGGCGGCCCACGAACGACGGCGCGCCCTTGCCCCACACCAGGGGCAGGGCCTGGAGGGCGTCCTCCAGCAGCTCGAACCGCTCGCGCAACGGCGGGAACTCCCACCCGTAGGCCTTGTGCTCGCGCTCGAACCACGCCGCGCCGATGCCGCACACGGCCCGGCCCCCCGACAGCACGTCCAGGGTCGCCACGATCTTCCCCAGGTGGGCGACGTTGCGGTAGGTCACACCGGTGACGAGCGCACCGAGCGTCACGCGGCGCGTCACGCCGGCGAGGAAGGCGAGGGTCGTGTAGCTGTCGAGCATGTCCTCCCAGTCGCGCCCGGCTTGGGGGATCTGGATGAAGTGGTCCATCACCCACATGCTCGTGAACCCCGCCTCCTCGGCCGCCTCGGCCACGGCCCGCAGGGTGCCGGCCGTCTCCGCCGCCCCGCCGGGGAAGTTGAAGCGGGGCAGCTGCAGTCCGAACTCGAGCGGCATGGGGTCCTCCTGTTGGCGACGGCGGGCGGCGGGGGCGGCGACGAGGTCGGGCGCCACGACGCGCACCTCGCCGGGCGCATGGACGGCGGCGAACCCCTCGGCCACGAGTGACTCGGCGGTGATGGCCCCGGCCTGGGCGAGCTGGGCGGTGAGCACCTTCGGCGGCACCGGCCTGGCCCTGGCCCTGTTGCGCGCCCGGCACTCGGCCGCCGGCGTGGTGAAGACCACGGCATGGGCGGGCACACCGGCCTGGGCCGCGGCGGCCACCAGGCCGGCCCGCCGCTTCGGCTCGAGCCCGAGGGTGTCGACGACGGTGACGAGCCGTCGCTTCAACCGCCGCTCCACGACCATGTCGAGAACGGCGAAGGCGTCGGTGCCGGCCCGCTGGTCGTCCTCGCCCTCGCCCACCAGGGCGCGCAGCCGGTCGGACGACACGACCTGGTCGGCGCGGAACTGCGCATCGGCCCACGTCGACTTGCCCGCGCCCGACGGCCCGACCAGCACCACCAGGCAGGGTGCAGGGAGCCGGATCACGCCTGCACAACTAGCATCCCGCGCATGATCAAGCTGCTGCGGCGGATCAGCCGCTACCTGACTGCCGCCCTCTCCGGGAAGTTCAACGAGGTCGCCGATCCCAAGGTGCAACTCGAGCAGGCCATCCTCGAGGCCCAGGACCAGCACCGCCGGCTGAAGGAACAGGCCGCCAACGTCATCGCCAACCAGAAGCAGACCGAGATGCGCCTCAACCGGGCCATGGAGGAGCTGGAGAAGGTCAACTCCTCGGCCCGTCAGGCCGTGCTCATGGCCGACGAAGCGACCAAGAAGGGCGACGCGGCCAAGGCCGCCGACTACACCAGGGCGGCCGAGGCGTTCGCCAACAAGCTGATCAGCATCGAGAAGGAGGTCGAGGGCCTCAAGCAGCTGTCGCTGCAGTCGACCCAGGCGTCGGACCAGGCCAAGGCGGCGGTCATGCAGAACTCCACGGCCCTGCAGAAGAAGCTCTCGGAGCGCCAGAAGCTCCTCAGTCAGCTCGACCAGGCCAAGATGCAGGAGCAGATGAACACGGCCATGGCCCAGCTGTCGGAGGCCGTGGGCCAGGACGTCCCCACCCTCGCCGAGGTCAGGGACAAGATCGAGGCCCGCTACGCCAAGGCCCGCGGCATGTCCGAGCTGCAGGGCGAGACGGTCGAGAGCCGGATGCTCGAGGTCGAGCAGGCCGCCATGGACAACGAGGCCCAGGCCCGTCTGTCCCAGATCCGCTCCCAGCTCGGTATCACGGCCGCCACCGGCGAGTCCCAGACCGGCGCCATGCCCGGTGCCGCGCCGGAGGGCACCACCGGTACCAGCTAGTTCATTCTCGAGGCAATGCTCCGGCCGCCGGCCGGGCTATTGCCTCGAGAATCGCAGTCTTAGATCAGGACGACGAGGTCGTCACGGTGGACGATCTCGGGGACGACATCGGGGGGGAGGTCGGCGCTGCGGCGGCCGGCCCACTCCGTCACACGAGAAGCCGGGTGGCGGCTGAGGCCCTTGGCGAAGACCGTGCCGTCGGGCCCGCACAGCTCGACGGCGTCGTCGGCGCCGAACGAGCCGGTGGCCGACAGCACGCCGGCCGGCAGGAGTGAGCGGCCCGACTCGACCAGGGCGCGCCGGGCCCCGTCGTCGACGGTGATCGTGCCCGACGAGGCGATGGCGAACGCGATCCACAGCTTGCGGGCCGGCAGGCGGCGGTCGTGAGGCCGGACGACGGTGCCGACTCCGGCCTCCCCCGCCACCGCGGCGGCGGCGACACCGGGGCGGTCGGCGGCGGCGATGACGGCGCGCACGCCCGACCACGCCGCCATCTTGGCGGCGGCGAGCTTGGAGGCCATGCCCCCGCTGCCACGCTCGGAGCCGGCGCCGCCAGCGGCCTTCTCCAGCTCGTGGTCGATCTCGACGACTTCGTCGATCAGCGAGGCCTCGCCGTCGAGACGGGGGTCGGCGGTGAAGAGCCCGGCCGTGTCGGTGAGCAGCAGCAGGAGGTCGGCTCGCACCAGATGTGCCACCAGGGCGGCCAGCCGGTCGTTGTCGCCGAATCGGATCTCGTCGTCGGCGACGGCGTCATTCTCGTTGACGACGGGCACCACGCCGAGATCGAGAAGTCGAGTCAGGGTCTGGCGGGCGTGCAGATACTGGTTGCGGTGCACGAAGTCGAGGGGCGCCAACAGCACCTGGCCGCTGATCAGCCGGTGCCGGGCCAGATGGTCGTCGTAGACGCGCATGAGCCGGTGCTGACCCACTGCCGACACGGCCTGCAGCGTGGGCAGGTCGCTGGGGCGCGTTGCCTCCAAACCGAGAGCGGGGAGGCCGGCAGTGATGGCACCCGAGGTGACGATGACGACGCGATGGTGGTCGCCGCGCAGCCCGGCCACCTCGGTGCAGAGCTTGGAGATCGCGCTCTCGTCGACCAGGCCCCGCGTGTCGGTGACCGACGACGTGCCGATCTTGACCACGACGATCACGACCCGACCCCCATCAGTCGGGCTCGTAGGTGAAGGTGAAGCCGCCGATGTGCACCAGGTCGCCCTCGCGCGCGCCGGCCCGGGCCAGGGCCTTGTCGACGCCGAGGCGCTTGAGCCGGCCCTGCACGTAGTCGAGGGCCTGCAGGTTGGTGATGTCGCTGACGGCCACGGCCCGCAGCGGCCCCCGGCCCAGCACCACCCAGGCGCCGGTCGCGTCCCGCTCGACCTGTACCCCCTCGGGCGCGGGGTGGTGGGTCACGACGAGCGCGGGCTCGGCCTCCAGGGCGGCCCGGGCGTCGGCCACCAGCGTCGCGAGCTGGCCCACGAGGCCGTCGATGCCCTCGCCGGTCGCGGCGGAGATGCGCGGCCCGTCCCACGGGAGCGTGGCCATGTCGGCCTTGGTGCCGATGACGAGCCGGGGCCGATCGACCAGCTCGGGGCGGTAGCGGCCCAGCTCGGCCACCAGCGTCGCCTCCTGCTCCGCGGGCGGGCGCTCCTCCACCGAGGCCAGGTCGACGAGCACCAGCATCACCCTGGCCCGCTCGATGTGGCGCAGGAACTGGTGACCGAGGCCCTTGCCCTCACTGGCGCCCTCGATCAGCCCGGGGATGTCGGCCACCACGTACTCGGCATCCCCCCGGCGCACGACGCCGAGGTGGGGCTCGAGGGTGGTGAACGGGTAGGCGGCGATCTTGGGCTTGGCCGCCGAGATGCGCGAGATCAGCGTGCTCTTCCCGGCATTGGGGAACCCCACGAGCGCCACGTCGGCCATGAGCTTGAGCTCGAGGTCGAGCCAGAACTCCTCGCCCCGCTCGCCCTGCTCGGCGAACGACGGAGCCCGCCGCTGGTTGGAGAGGAACCGGGCGTTGCCCCGGCCGCCGCGTCCGCCCTGGGCGATGAGGGCGCGCTCGCCGTCGCGGGCCAGGTCGGCGACGACGGTGCCGTCCAGTGACTTCACGATGGTTCCGATCGGCACCCGCACGACCATGTCCTTGCCTCCGGCGCCGTGGCGGGCGCGGCCCTTGCCGTGGGCACCGTCGGTGGCCCGCCGGTGGGGTCGGTCGCGGAACGACAGCAGCGAGGCCATGTCGTGGTCGGCCACGACCCACACGTCACCGCCCTTGCCGCCGTCGCCGCCGTCGGGGCCGCCCTTGGAGACGTGCGCCTCACGACGAAAGGACACCGAACCGGCGCCACCGTCGCCCGCCTTGGCGTGGAGCTGGGCCTCGTCGACGAAGCCGGCGGAATGCGTGACGTCACTCATGACAGATGCTCCCGGCGGGCCGGGAGACGGAGGGCTACTCGGACGGAGTGATGACGTCGACGAGCTTACGGCCCTTGCGCGAGCCGAACTTCACCGAGCCGGGGGCGAGGGCGAAGAGTGTGTCGTCGCCACCGCGGCCCACGTTGAGGCCCGGGTGGAAGCGGGTACCGCGCTGGCGCACGATGATGGCGCCGGCCTGGACGGTCGTGCCGTCGAAGACCTTCACGCCGAGGCGCTTGGACTCGGAGTCACGGCCGTTCCTGGTGGAACCGCCACCCTTGGTCTTGGACATCGCTCGCTCCCCTACCCGGCCGAGATGCCGGTGATCTCGATGGTGCTGTACTTCTGGCGGTGGCCCCAGTGGCGCCGGTTGTTGCTCTTGTTCTTGTAGGTGAAGCCCCGGATCTTCGGGCCCTTGGCCCGGCCCACGATCCGCGCCGACACGGTGGCGCCGGCCAGGTCGGCAGCGCCGCTGAGCACCCGCTCGCCGTCGACCACGAGCACAGGTGTGAAGGTCACCTCGGCGCCCTCGTCCTGGCCGAGCAGCTCGACGTCGACGCGCTGGCCCTGAGCGACCCGCTCCTGCTTCCCACCGGTCTTGATCACTGCATACATAGGCCGACGATCCTACAAGAGGGAGTCGTCGAGCACGATTCCACGCCCGACACAGGCAGGACAGGTGGTCGAGAAGCTCTCCACCAGCCCCTCCGACACCCGCTTGCGGGTCATCTCGACCAGGCCAAGCTCGGAGATGTCGAAGACCTGGGTCCGGGTCTTGTCCCGGGAGAGGGCGTCGCGGAAGACCCGCATCACGTCCTCCCGATTGGGCCGGATCTCCATGTCGATGAAGTCGATGACGATGATCCCGCCGATGTCCCGCAGCCGGAGCTGGCGGGCGATCTCCTCGGCCGCCTCCAGGTTGTTCCGATAGACGGTCTCCTCCAGGTTCGAGCTGCCCACGTTCTTGCCGGTGTTGACGTCGATGACGGTCAGGGCCTCGGTGCGCTCGATGATGAGCGACCCCCCCGACGCCAGCCACACCTTGCGGTCGAGGGCCTTGTGCAGCTGCTCGTGGATGTGGCGGCCCTCGAAGATGGGCAGGCCCTCGGCCTCGGCGTCGTAGTACTCCACGCGGTCGGCCAGGTCGGGACTGATGCGCTCGACGTAGTCCCGCACCTGCTGCCACAGCTCGCGGTCGTCGATGAGGACGCCGCGGTAGTCGGCGTTGAATTCCTCGCGGATGACCCGGACGGCGAGGTCCGGCTCGCCGTAGAGCAGGGCCGGAGGACGCGACCGCTTGGCCTTGGCGTCGATCTCCTCCCACTGGCCGCAGAGGAGCTGGACATCGCGGCGCAGCTCGTCGGCCGACGCCCCCTGGGCCGCGGTGCGCACGATGAGGCCGTGGGCCTCGGGCTTGACCTCGTCGAGGATGCGGCGGAGGCGCTTGCGCTCGTCGTCGCCCAGGCGCTTGGAGATCCCGTAGCTGTCGCTGTTCGGGATGAGGACGACGAACCGGCCCGGGAGCGAGACCTCCTGGGTGAGTCGGGCGCCCTTGGTGCCGATGGGGTTCTTCGTCACCTGGCACAGGACGGTCTGGCCCGGCCGCAGCAGCTGCTCGATGCGGGCATCGCCCCCTTTGCTGCCCCGGCCTCCCTCCAGGTCGTCGGCGTCGTAGCGGACGTCGCCGCGGTACAGCACGGCGTTCTTGGGCGTGCCGATGTCGACGAAGGCCGCCTCCATGCCGGGCAGGACGTTCTGCACCTTGCCCAGGTACACGTTGCCGTCGATCTGGCCGGCGTTGTCCTGGGGCCGCGAGACGTAGTGCTCGATGAGTGAGCGGCCCTCCAGCACGGAGATCTGGGTGGCGTGGGGTTGGACGCTCACACACATGAGGTAGCGGCCGACGGGGCGACCCTTGCGCTCCCGGCCCCGCTGACGCTCGCCGGCGTCGACGGTGGTCGGCTCGACCCGCGCACCGCCACCACTTCGGCTGCGGCCGCCCCGCCGTCGCCGCTTGCGCGCGCCGCCCGACGACTCGCCGTCGAGCGAGGGAGCAGGCAGACCGGGTGCCGGTCGGGTGTCGCCGATGCGGGGCCGCACCGTGGCGGCGGCTCCCGCCGGTCCCGATGCCTCGTTCTCGCCGGGAGGATCGGGTAGTTCGACACTGCGGTCGGCCGTCGACGCGCCGCCCGCGCCGCGACCGCGGCCCCCACGGGAGCCACGGCGGCGTCGCCTCGGTGCTCCGGTGCGGGCCTCGGGCTCTACCTGGTCAGGTGACGGTGCGGGTGTGGTGTGTCCGGTGTCGGACATTGCGATCCCTTCTCATGACGCACGCGCGATCACGTGCGGCGCGTCCGTCGTCGCCGCCGGGAGTGGCTCCCGGCGGGCGCCGTCGCGCTCGATCCATTGGTGGGTGCGGGTGACGCGCCGTTCCCGAAGATCGGGTGACAGCGCCCGCAACAGCTCGACTGGGCGGACCCCCCGCGCCAGGGTGGCCAGCTCCGCCGACAGCGTGGTGCCGGCCATGCCTTCGCCCACGTCCAGGGTGATGATGGCTGGGCGGATGTCGTCGGTGACGACCTTGCTCTTGCGCTCGCGGGTGACGGGAAGCTCGGTGGCGGCGAGGGCGGTGGCCACGAGAGATGCGAGGTCGAGATCCGTGCCGTCGACCTCGATCTCCCAACGGCAGGAGGTGACGGCGTGCTGCAGCGACGGCGCACCGCCCTCCAGCTCGGCGACAGCCGTGACGTCGACGCCGACGGGCAGCGCGGCGCTGAGCGCGGCGGGCAGGGCGTCGAGCTCGACCACGACGTCGGGCGCCAGCTCGAGGTCGAGGTACTCGGCCACCGACTCACACCCCGTCGGCAGGGCCAGCCCGAAGCTGACCTTGGGGCGCGGCGAGAAGCCCTCGGTGTAGGCCAGCGGGAGCTCGATGCGGCGGAAGGCCCGCTCCCACATCCGCGCCAGGTCGCGTGCGCTCGTCCACTTCACCTTGCCGACCTTGGCGAAGCGGACCCGGACGTGCCGGTTGGGCGCGGAGGCGGTCATCGGCGCGTCGCCAGAAGGGTGACGGGGACGGCGCCGCCGGTCCGCAGGTCCTGACCGGTGCCCTGGCTCCCGCCCGCCGGGGGCGTGTTCGAGGCCACCACGTGCTCGATGCCGTACTCCGTGCACGCGCCGCAGTCATAACAGGGTGTCCAGCGACAGTCCTCGACGCCCGCCTCGGCCAGCGCCTCCTGCCAGTCCTGCCACAGGAAGTCCTTGTGCAGCCCGGCCGAGATGTGTTGCCACGGCAGGACCTCGTCGGCTTCGCGGTGGCGGTGTACGTAGTCGTCGGTGCTGAGCCCGGCCCGCTCCATGGCGGCGGTCCAGAGCGAGAGGTCGAAATGCTCGGACCACTCCTGGAAGGTGCCGCCGTGACGCCAGACGTCCTCCACCACTGCGCCGATGCGGCGGTCGCCGCGGCTGGCGATGCCCTCGGCCAGCGTGGCCTTCGGGTCGTGCCACCGCAACGTGACCCCCGTGCGCTTCGTCGCATCGCGCAGGAGGTTGACCTTGCGCATGAGCTCTTCGGCCGTGTCCTGCCCGAACCACTGGAAGGGCGTGTGCGGCTTGGGCACGAAGCCGCCGACCGACGCCGTCACGCTGGCGCCCTTGGTGTAGCGGCGGCCGATCTCGACGCAGTTCTTGGCCAGCTCGGCGATGCCCAGGGTGTCGGTGTCGGTCTCGGTCGGCAGGCCGATCAGGAAGTACAGCTTCACCCGGCGCCAGCCCTGTGAGAACGCCGACTCGACGGCCCCGTAGAGGTCCTCTTCACGGATGAGCTTGCTGATGACCTGTCGCATCCGCCATGTGCCGCCCTCCGGTGCGAACGTCAGCCCGGTGCGGCGCACCTTCTGGATCTCGCTGGCGATGCCGACGGTGAAGGCGTCGACGCGCAGGCTGGGCAGGCTGACCCCGACCTGACCCGAGCACGCGGGGTCGTCGATGATCCCCTTCACCACATCGGCGATGCCCGAGTAGTCGGCGCTCGACAATGACGTCAGGCTGACCTCGTCGTACCCGGTCCGCGCCAGGCCTGCGCTCACCATCTCCCGCACCTGTTCGGCGGGACGCTCGCGCACCGGGCGGGTGATCATGCCCGCCTGGCAGAACCGGCACCCGCGCGTACACCCGCGGAAGATCTCCACGTTGAGGCGGTCGTGGACGACCTCGGTGAGCGGCACGAGCTGCTGCTTCGGATACGGCCAGGCCGCCAGGTCGGCGATGGTGCGCTTCTCGACGACGGCGGGGATGTCGGGATGGCGCGGCGTGACGGCCATGACGCGTGGTCCGTCGTAGGTCACGTCGTACATCGCCGGCGCGTAGACGCCCGGAACGGCGGCCAGAGCGCGCAGCACGGCATCGCGGTCGGTCGGTCCGTCAGCCTTCCAGCGGCCGATGACCTCGGTGATCTCGGCGATGACCTCCTCGCCGTCGCCGATCACGAAGATGTCGACGAAGTCGGCCAGTGGCTCCGGGTTGAACGCGCAGTGGCCGCCGGCGGCGACGATGGGGTCGGCCGCCGAACGTTCGGCGGCCCGCACCGGCATCCCCGCCAGGTCGATGCAGTTGAGGACGTTGGTGTAGACGAGCTCGGCCGACAGATTGAAGGCGAGGAGATCGAAGGCCCCGGCGGCGCGATGGGTGTCGACGGAGAACAGCGGCACACCCTCGGCCCGCATGAGGGCCTCCATGTCGGTCCACGGGGCGTAGGAACGCTCGGCCACGGCGTCGTCGCGCTCGTTGAGGATCTCGTAGAGGATCTGCAGGCCCTGGTTGGGAAGGCCGACCTCATAGGAATCGGGGTACAGCAGGAGCCAGGCGACCTTGTCGGGACCGTGCTCGGGGCTGAGGGCCCCGTCCTCGCACCCGATGTAGCGGGCCGGCTTCTGCACGCGAGGGAGCAAAGGCTCGATCCGGGGCCAGAGAGAGGTCATCGTCACGAGAATCTTCTCATGTGGACGTTGAGCACCAGGCCGATGGCGATGAAGGTGGCGACCGTGGCCGAGCCGCCGAAGCTCATCAGCGGCAGGGGGATCCCGGTGATGGGCATGATCCCCATCGTCATCCCGACGTTCTCGAAGATCTGGAACACCATCATCGACATCACGCCCACACAGATGAGCGTGCCGCTGAGGTCCTTGGCCAGGACTGCCGTTCGCCAGGTCCGCCAGACCACGAGGGCGAACAGCGACAGCAGCACCGAGGTGCCCACCAGTCCGAGCTCCTCCCCCACCACGGTGAAGATGAAGTCGCTGTGCTGCTCGGGCACATAGGAGAGATTCGTCTGAGTCCCTTGGAACAGGCCCTTGCCGGTCAGTCCGCCCGACCCGATGGCGATCTTGGACTGGTTGAGGTTGTAGGCCGTGCGTTGCGCCCGGCCCTCGGCCTGGGGGTCGAGGAAGGCTCCGAGGCGGTCGAGCTGGTACTGCTTCAGGATGCCGAGCTGGATGACGGCGACGGCCCCGACCACCCCGACGAGCGCCAGCAGTAGGAGGTGCTTGGGCTGGGCCCCGGCCACCAGCAGCACGCCGAAGAAGATGGCGACGAGCACGAGCGCGGTGCCGAGATCGGGCTGGAGGTTGATGAGGGCGATGGGCGCCCCGCCCATCACCAGGAGACGGCCCATGGTCTGGAGGTCGAGCTCGCCGCGGTGGGCGGCGGCATACGACGCCAGGCTGAGTATCAACGCCAGCTTGGCGAACTCCGAGGGCTGGAACTGGAAGGACCCGAGCTGGAACCATGCCTGGGCGCCCTTGTTGGTGGAGCCGAGCGGCGACAGGACGAGCAGCAGCAGACCGAGGGTGCCGAAGTACAGCAACGGGGCGAAGTCGCGGAACACCCGGTAGTCGATGAGGGTGACCACCAGCATCGCGATGACACCGACGGCGACGTAGAGGACCTGCCTCTTGAGGTAGAGCTGCGGGTCGACGCCGGCGACGTCGAGGCGGCGCTGGGTCGAGCTGTAGACCATCAACGCCCCGAACGAGGCGATGGCGGCACTGACGACGAGGAGTGTCGCGTCGAGATGGCGCCAGGGGGCGGCGCGGTCGCCGAGCATCAGTCGACCACTCCTCCGCCCAGGGTGATCTCGCCCGGCGGCTGACCGGCGAGGCCCGACAGGATGCGGCGGGCCACCGGCGCGGCCGTCTCACCACCGAAGCCGCCCTCCTCCATGACCACCGCGACGGTGTAGCGCGGCGCCTCCACCGGGGCGAAGGCCGCGAAGACGGCGGTGTCCTGCTTGCCGAGCACCTGGGCCGTGCCCGTCTTGCCGGCGACCGACATGCCGCTGAACCCGCCGAAGGCGAGATGGGCCGTGCCTTCGTCGTTGCTGATGACTCCCCGCAGGCCGGCCAGGACGGGATCGCGCACGTTGGGAGGGATGTCGACCAGCCGGCGCTTGACCGGCCCCAGATCCTCGACGGCCTCTCCGGCCTGGTCGAGGGAGCGGGCCGCCAGGCGCGGGCGGTACAGGCTGCCGCCGTTGGCGAACGTCGAGTAGAGGTTGGCGAGCTGCAACGGGGTGATGACCATCTCGCCCTGGCCGATGGCGAGGTTGACGTTGTCGCCGCCGAACCAGTCGCCGAACGGGAACGCCTTCGGGAACTTCTCGTGCAGCCGCTTGCGGGTGGCGGGATCCGGCACGCGCCCCTCGCGCTCGGAGGGCAGGAGGATGTCGCTGCGCTGGCCGAGGCCCATCTCGCGCGCCACCTTCTGGATGCCGTCGGGATAGCGGTCCTTCTGCAACCAGAACTTGTAGCCGAGGTCGTAGAAGAAGACGTCACTCGACACCGACAGGGCGCGGGTGACGTCGACCTTGCCCCACACCTTGCGCCCGGCGTTGCGGAATGTCCGGTTGCCGACGCGGAGCTCGCCCTTGTCGTCGATCGTCGTGTGCGCGCCGATGAGCCCCGTCCGCAGCCCGGCCATGGCGGTCACCAGCTTGAAGGTCGAGCCCGGCGCGTAGAGGCCCTGGATGGCGCGGTTGTTCAGCGGGAAGTGGCCGGCCGGGTCCTGGAGCTGCTTGAACACGCCAGGCTCGATGCCGTTGACGAACGAGCTGGGGTCGAACGTCGGATTGGAGGCCATGGCCAGCACCGAGCCGTCGCGCGGGTCCTGCACCACGACGGCGCCCGCCGGCGCGATGAAGTGCTTCAGCTGGTCGCGGTCCCAGGCCTGGCGGGCGGCCTCGAGACCCCGGGCGAGGCTCTCCTCGGTCAGCTCCTGGACGTCGAGGTCGATGGTGAGCTGGATGTCGCGCCCCTGGACCGGATCCTCGTGTCCGAGGGTCTGCAGGACCCGACCGCGCGAGTCGACCTCGAGCTTGGTGAC